>NZ_RHOW01000039.1 GCF_003946215.1 Lapidilactobacillus mulanensis | reverse complement strand
TAATTTTTATGAGGAAACTGTGCTGGTACAAGGCCCGAGGGCTATTTGTGTACTTTCAACCTTTAGTTATTCATTGTTAAAATCCGAATGGTTGGCTCGATAATTTATTTTTAAAAAGGATTGCTATTTTTCTAATGATCAAATTAGTTGCTATCGATATGGACGGAACGTTGCTAAACTCAGACCACGTTATCGCACCGCAGAACATTCCAGTGATCAAGGCTGCCAGCGCGAAGGGAGTCAAGGTTGTGCTTTCGACCGGTCGACCATTGCCTGGCTTACGTGGTGAATTGCAGACGCTTGGAATCACTGGCGCCGATCAATATGTCGTTGCCTTCAATGGCTCGTTGGTTCAGAGTGTAACGGGGCAAGTTTTGTCGAGCACTTCTTTCACGTTTGATGATTATTTATTATTAGAATCGTTGGCACATGAATATGATATTTGTTTATGTATCGAAAATGACGATGCCGTTTATACGTCGAGTCATAATATTAATCACGTGGTCGTGGGTGAGGCTTATTTGCTGAACATTCCCTTGCGAATTCGCAACGAATCGGAGCTTTCCCACGAGATGCGGATGCCTAAATGCATGTTTATCGACGAACCCGTGAAAATCGACCGCTTCTTGAAAAATCTCGATCCTGAAATTAAGGCTCGCTTTAACTTTTTGCATTCAGACGTTAATTACATTGACGTGATGCCTAAATCCGCTACTAAAGGGACAGGCTTGGCAAAATTGGCGCAACATTTGCAGATCGATCCTTCCGAAGTCATGGCCATTGGTGATCAACACAATGATTTAGCGATGCTTGATTTTGCCGGCACGGCTGTTGCGATGGGCAATGGGATTCCCGAAGTTAAACAAGTCGCTGATTTCGTGACGGGCATCAACGATGAGGGCGGCGTCGCGCAAGCAATTACGCGGATGTTAGCCTAGTGAATTATCCGGAAGTCAGTCTAGCCACTTTTGTGCAACGACCGAATCGATTCATCGCGATTTGTCAGCAAGGCAATCAAGAATTGACCGTCCACGTTAAAAATACCGGTAAATGTCGCGAGCTGTTAATTCCGGGCGTCACTGTGGCGTTAACGCAGAATCATAATCCTGCGCGCAAAACTGCCTTCGATTTGATCGCCGTTAATAAAGCGGGGAATTGGATCAACATTGATTCGCAGATCCCCAATGATTTAGCGGCGGAGGGATTACGAGCTGGTCAAATCGTCTTACCTCAGGTTGCGCCGGTCCAATCGGTTCGTCGTGAAGTCGTTTATGCGAATTCGCGGTTGGATATTGCGGGCGAGTTGAGCGATGACAGTCGATTTTTCGTAGAAGTTAAAGGCGTGACACTTGAGCGCGATGGCTTAGCGGCTTTTCCGGATGCGGTAACCACGCGCGGGCTGAAACATGTACAGACGTTAATGTTGGCACAGCAAGAAGGCTATCATGCTTTTTTGTTATTCATCGTGCAGATGTCAGGCATGAGAAAAATGACTATCAATACACTGCTACAACCAGAATTGACGGCGGCAATTGCCACGGCCCAACAGGCAGGCGTTCAAGTGCTGGCCTATGATTGTGTGGTCGCTCCAGAATCGATCACGTTAAAACAACCGGTCGAATTTGATTTGTCTGCGGAATATTGATTGAGAAATTTCTTAGATTTTTCGCTTGACATTATGAAACAACATGCTATTCTAAGAACATACTAAGTTTGTGGAGTGATTTAAATGAGAAAATTTAATCTTACACAACTGAATAACACGTATTACTACGGCTATTACGGATAGCGGTTTGTATCTTGAGGATGCAGGCCGCTTCGCGGTTTGCATCCATGATGGTCGCAGTAATTTTGATGCGCATTAACCACATGGAGGAAATAATTCCATGTGGTTTTTATTTTACTTAAGGTAGAATTAAATTGGCCAGCCACGGGAATCATTTTCTTCGTGACTGGCCTTTTGCGTCGTGTTAAAAATTTGGAGGAAATTAAAATGAAGAAGAAGCATTTATTAATGGCATTAAGTTTAGTGGCAATGTTGGCACTATTTACAGGCTGCACGAAAAAGAAGGCGGCAGATGACGGCAAGATCAAGATCGGGATTCTGCAATTGATCGATCAAAGTGCGCTGGATGAAGCGCGTAAAGGTTTTGTCAGCGAACTTAAGGCAGCCGGGTATGAAGACGCCAAGAATATTACAATCGATTATGTCAACGCTGAAGGTGACCAATCGAATTTAAAGACGATGAGTGAACGTTTAGCTCGTGATAAAAACACGTTGAATTTAGCAATCGCAACGCCAGCCGCACAAGCGATGATCACGGCCGACCAGAAGACGCCGTTACTTTTCACCGCGATTACCGATCCAGTTAATGCCGGATTGGTCAGCAATTTAAACAAGCCCAATAAGAACGCCACGGGTGTGACCGACAGCGTGCCGGTTGCCAGCCAGTTGGATTTGTTGCAAGAATTATTCCCCAAGGCTAAAACGATCGGACTCTTGTATAACGCCGCTGAACCCAATTCCGTGGTGCAGATCAAGCAGGCTGAGAAAATCCTCAAGAAAAAAGGAATTGCCTACAAAGCCAGCACCGTTGCCACCACGAACGATGTGGAACAAGCCACAGCAAGCCTAGCCAAACAAGTTGACGCGATTTATATTCCGGCCGATAATGTTTTGACCGCGGCCATGGCCACTGTCGGCAAAGTTTCCGAAAAAGCGAAGGTCCCCGTGATTCCAGCCACGATTCCCATGGTCGAATTAGGCGGCGTTGCCACTCGCGGCATCGACTACAATTTACTCGGGCGTCAGACCGCTAAAATGGCGATCAAGATCATCAAAGATAAAAAGGCAGTCAAAGATTTACCAGTTGAAAAACCAGCAGAAGTAAAATTGTCGTTTAATGATAAGCTGGCGAAATTATTTAAGATCGATCCTAGTGAATTTAAATAGATACTTGCAGAGCTGATTTGGTTCCGGTGAAATTTGTGGTGGGAACTGGGAAACTGCTGTGGGGACGGCTGCAGGATTTCCAAAGTACGGAAATTCTTCCGCCTGAAATGTGAGCTCCGGAAAACCGTCGGATCTCACATTTCCCCTTTCTGTAAATTCGCAAAGACCGCTCATTAACAGAAATGCCACTGCAAGTCCCAGTTCCCACCACAAATTTCGCCTATTCTATTCAGAAGAGCTCGATAATATTTACCGCATAACAATCTTTGTTATTTAGAGCAAAGGCTACCTTGATAATCAACTTTCAGGAACCCATCTATTCAAATCCTACACTAAACTAAATAAGTTTAGGTCGAAAGTGCTGGGACAGGCAGTCGTGGCAGTGACAACCATGTTGGTGGGCCGTTTTTGCCCGCCTTACATGGTGGATCGTATTTGAGACTCGGCGTTTTTCCGAGGCTCAAATCGAAGCTTCAAGACTTTCGCGAACTTCGAAAGGCTTGGAGCGGTCCCACGGCCACAGACTGCCTGCCCCGGCACTTTCGACCGCAGGTAGATTAATATTTGGTAAGGATAAGTATCAGGATGTATTTTCAAATAATTTTCAAAGAATCTTGCAATTAAGGCTTGATTTTTGCATATTCCTCGTCTATGATGAGAAGCATAGTAAAAACTGGAGTGATTTGAATGCCAATTTATTCAAAACCACAATTAAACAACAGCTTTTTCTTCGGCTTCTTTAGATAGCCGGTTTGTGTCGATATAGATGCAAACTCGGCGGTTTGTATCTATGTTGGCCGAAGTAATTTTTGATGACTTTGGAGCCGCGTAGATCAGTTGGAACATTCGGATCTACGCGGTATTTTTATGCTTTGCCAACTCTTTGCCGCGTGGACTGATGATAAATTGGATCCAGCGGTTTTTATTTTGAGGAGGAAGCAACATGAAATTGAGTCAAAGAATAATCAAGGGTTTTGCAATCGTGGCATTGGCCGGAATTGCGATCGGATTAAGTGGTTGTGAAAAAAAGTCCACTGCCACCGATAAAGATGTGGTCAAAATTGGCATCTTACAATTAATGGACCACGAATCATTGGATGCGGCGCGTAAGGGATTTATTTATGAACTAGCCAAGCACGGTTACAAAGACGGTAAAAATTTGCAGATCGATTATTTAAACGCACAAGGTGACCAGTCGAATTTAAAAACCATGAGTGAAAGATTGCAGCGCGATAATAATGTGGTCAATTTAGCCATCGCGACACCAGCCGCACAATCCTTAAAACAAGCCGACACAAAAACACCGCTATTATTTACCGCAATCACGGATCCAGTAGGCGCGGGCTTAGTTAAAAGTTTAAAAAACCCGGGTGGCAATGTGACCGGGACGAGCGATTTGGTTTCTGTTGCCCAACAGATCGATTTATTGCATCAACTATTTCCTAAAGCTAAGAAAGTTGGATTGCTTTACAACGCGGCTGAGCCAAATTCAGTCTATCAAATCAAGATTGCCAAGAAGGAAATCAAGCGGTTAGGTTTAACTTCGGTCAGTCGCACCGTCGCTACCACCAACGATGTGGAACAAGCGATGCGGAGTCTGTGCCAAGAATCTGAGGCGATTTACATTCCTTCCGACAACGTGGCCGCCAGTGCGATGGCGACGATCGGTAAAATTTCTGAAGAGAAGAAAGTTCCGGTTGTTCCCGCAGTCGAAGCCATGTTAAAATTGGGCGGTGTCGCAACGAAGGCCTTAGATTACAACAAGTTAGGTCGACAAACGGCGCAAATGGCCTTGAAGATTATTAAAGATAAAAAGAAACCTGCCGATATTGCAGTTGAGCGGCCAACGGATGTTCAATTGCAAGTGAACAAGAAATTTACCCAGATTTTTAAGATCAGTGATGAAAAAATTGCAAAGGTGAAGTGATCGATCGTGGATATTATTGTTTCAAGTATTTCGTTAGGAATTTTGTGGTCCGTAATGGCCATTGGCGTTTATCTAACGTTCCGAATTTTAGATATTGCCGATATGACGGCCGAGGGTAGTTTTCCCTTAGGTGCCGCAATTACGGCGCACCAAATCGTCAGTGGCACCAATCCAATCGTGGCAACGTTGTTAGGATTTCTAGGCGGTTGTGCAGCCGGATTCGTTTCTGGATTTTTGCACACGAAATTAAAGATCCCCGCATTATTAACCGGTATTTTAACACTGACAGGTTTATATTCAGTGAATTTATTCGTGATGGGCAAAGCTAACGTGTCGCTGGTCGGCGATTTCAAAACTGTGCTGACTTTGTTGCCGATCACCGATCAAACGGTCGCTGCCATTGTGATCGGCGCCATCGTGTTAGTGGTCGTTATTTTCATCCTAGTGTTCTTTTTCAACACCGAAATGGGCTTGGCGGCTCGCGCGGTGGGTGATAACGAGCAGATGAGTTTGGCAAACGGGATCAGCACCGACAACATGAAAATGGTTGTCTACATGATTTCTAACGGCTTAATCGCCTTGTCCGGGAGTTTGATGGCGCAGATCAACGGTTATGCCGATAGTAGCATGGGGATCGGAACCTTGGTCATCGCGTTAGCAGCCATTATTATCGCTGAAGTTGTGATCCATCACGTGTCTTTCGGCGTCCGTTTGCTCACGATCATAGGCGGCGCGATCATCTATCGTTTCATCATCGCGGCCGTTTTATGGTTAGGCGTCGATCCGAACAGCTTGCGTTTGTTCTATTCACTAATGTTGGCCGTATTCTTATCCTTACCTTTATTTCAGAAGAAAATCAAACAACGTGAGCGTCGGCACCAAAACGTTTTAAACAATTCCGTACGCAAGGAGGACCAGTCAAATGACTAACATTTTAGAAATACGCGACCTGCATCAATACTTTGAACGCGGGACGGTTAATGAAAATCATGCCTTGACTGGCATCAACTTGAATTTGGCTGCGGGTGATTTTGTTTCTGTGATCGGTGGTAATGGTGCCGGAAAATCGACCTTGCTGAACAGTGTCGCCGGCAGTTTACCAATTGATACCGGTCATATTTTGATCAACAACATCGACGTCACTTATCAAAGCGTTGAAAAACGGGCC
Source organism: Lapidilactobacillus mulanensis (assembly GCF_003946215.1). Taxonomy (GTDB): domain Bacteria; phylum Bacillota; class Bacilli; order Lactobacillales; family Lactobacillaceae; genus Lapidilactobacillus; species Lapidilactobacillus mulanensis. The sequence goes on along the minus strand of NZ_RHOW01000039.1, from coordinate 12,422 downwards.
AAATTAATCGGCCGCGTTTTCCAAGATCCCAAAATGGGAACCGCCCCTTTATTAACCGTTGAAGAAAATCTGGCGCTGGCTTTACGACGCGGTGAATGGCGCAACTTTTGGTCATCCGGTGTTAAACGTCGCGACCGCAAATTATTCCAAGAACGTTTGGCCACGCTTGGCTTGGGGCTGGAAAATCGTTTGACCACAGATATCGGGTTGTTATCGGGTGGGCAGCGTCAAGCAATCACATTGCTGATGGCCACCTTGAAAAATCCGGCCTTGCTTTTATTGGATGAGCATACAGCCGCGCTCGATCCGAAAACCAGTGCGATTGTCATGCAGCTGACCGATCAATTAGTTAACGAATTGAATCTGACAACTTTGATGATCACGCACAACATGGCCGACGCAATTAAATATGGCAATCGTCTGATCATGCTCGATCACGGGAAAATTGTCGTCGATATTGCCGGCGCGGACAAGAAGAAGTTATCCGTGACTGATTTACTAAACATGTTTAAAGAAAATAGCGGTCAGGAAATGAACGATGATGCCGTGTTATTGAGCTAAATTTCCAGTACCAGTGATTGATAATTAAAAAAAGTTGTCCCGGTCGTTTTGAATGAATACGTTCAAAACGACCGGGACAACTTTTTGATTTCATTAACATTGTGATTCGCGAAAATTATTGATCCGTGATTTTGATGCGAATATTGCCACTATTACTATGCGCATTCAAAGTATAAGTCGGTTGATCACCGAGCTGACCAATTTTTTGTCGGCGATTGTGAGTCGGGTCGATCCGCGTGGCATAAGGAAGTGCGGTATTTCCGCTCGAACTATACGTGTTGATCAGGCATTGGCTGTCTGCCGGGATTGTGGTGTGAATAGAACCGCTCGTTGAGGAAAGGGTCAAGTCGGTAGTCACAGTTTTGAAATCAAGGTGGATATTTCCACTCGTTGAAACAAAACGGCCGGTACCAGAAAGTTGCTCGGCATTAATGTTCCCGGATTTCGCCAGGAAATTAAATTTGTCCGCGTGTAATTGTGAACCACTTAGACTGCCACTATGACTTTCAGCATTAATTTCATTGGCGGTGAGGTGTGTCAGCTCGACATTGCCACTCTTGGCAGTCACACTGATCATTCCCGCTACGGAAACGCCTGTTCCATGTTGCAAGGAGACAGAACCGCTCGCGCTATTAAGCACGATTTGTTCGGCAGTCAAGAAACCATTTTTTAGCGAGCCAGATTTAGCCTGCAGATGAATCTGAGTCAGCTCAAGGTTGTGTGTGAGAATCGAACCACTGGTTGAGCTCACTTCCAGAATATAAGCGCCGACTAATTGACTGATCAGGACATTGCCACTGTGACTATTTAGAAAAATAAAACCGGTGAACTTTTGAGGAACCAAGATTTCCACGCGGATCCGCATGAACGCAAACGCGCCTCCACGTGCTTTCTGTTCGATTTTAACTTTATCGCCGTCTTGTTGTTTCTGCGCATAAAGACTCGGTCGATCGTGATTCATATATTCGTTGATAATCAGCTGATCGTCAGGACTGTCACTGACGATAATTGTCGCCGAACGATAATCGATGATGATTTGATTTAATTGGCTCACATCACACTTGATCGATTGAACTAATTTCGTCGCAAAAAATCGATCGTAAAAACGATTCAGCTGGCGACTATCAAATTCCTTGCCTTCATTACGATTGGCGATGCTCGCTAAAAGGTCGTCTAATTCATCAATATTGGTTAACGATTCGGCGAGCGCTTGTTCCTTAGTCGCGCCGGCTTGGATTTTCTGTTGCATATCTTCGTTAAGATTAGTTAAAATAGTTGTGAAAAGCGCTTCGGTTTCATCGGTTTGCTTAAATGAAACGAAATGTTCGCGCAGGATTCGTTCGAGTTCGGATTGCATACTTATTCTTCTTTCTGGTTAGACATGACGGGTACGTATTTTTCGTTATGCGTCCTTTGATTTAGTTAATGAACACTCCGCCGAAAAACAGTTGGCGCATATCTCGCGGTTAGATTTAATGTAGCATAATTTGCGCTTTTCATAAAGTCTCAACTTATCGAGTGAGTTTTGGTCGTCTGTTTGCGTGTCATTTAGCAAACGTGCTAAAATTGAACGATTAGTCATGAGCACGCTGATTTCTTATTTCGGAGGATATTTATGAGTCACAAACAAGAAAAGATCTTTTTAGGCTTAACTATTTTGGTGATGGTGTTAATTTTCATCAGCTCGTCGATGACTTATCGTCAACAAACCGTCGTCCCTGAACTCGGTCGCTTTAATTTGAACTGGTTGAAGAAATGGCTGGCGCCGATCTCGATCGATTATGCCGGACACACTTTTTCGGTGAAAACCGATGGGTTGGCCGGTATGGTCGAATTTATATTACGTAAATTGGCTCATTTTGGTAGTAATTTATTAATTGGTTTGTTCGCTTATTTAGGATTCACGAGTTTGGTGCCGAATTTTGGCGTGCGGGCAATTTTGGTATGGCTAAGCGCAACTGGCTATGCGGCGACAGATGAATTCCATCAATTATTGACCGGCGACCGCTCACCGATGATTCGAGATGTGATGCTGGATTCAATGGGCGCATTGACCGGCGTTATTTTAGCAATGATTATCTTCATGCTCATTCAGAAAAAACGTCCGCGTAAAAGTCGTAAATATCGGGTCGGGTAGAAGTTATGAACTCATTCAAAAATCCGAAAAGCATGGATTTCTGAATGAGTTGCATTAATCCCCAATTTCACCCGTTGTGTTTCACACTCTTTTGAAACGTGTTCTCCACAACTGAAATTTGTGGTTAATGAACTCATTCAAAAATCCGAAAAGCGCAGATTTCTGAATGAGTTGCATTAATCCTGAATTTCACCCGTTGTGTCTCACACTCTTTTTCAATAACCCATTGCGTTAAAAGAGGGATTTTGATATGATTAATTACGGTTTCATCCAAGTTTGTTAATGAAAGAAGGAGAAGCGAATGTCAGGACATTCAAAATGGCACAATATCCAAGGTCGTAAGAATGCACAGGATTCAAAGCGTGGTAAAATTTTCCAAAAATTATCTCGTGAAATTTATATGGCCGCAAAGAATGGTGATCCTGATCCAGCGAATAATCCTTCATTACGCTTGGTGATGGACAAAGCGCGGGCTGCCAATATGCCTAACGACAATATTGACCGCGCCATCAAAAAAGCTCAAGGTGCCGAAGGCGAAAGTTACGAAGAGGTCACCTATGAAGGCTATGCACCTGGTGGCGTTGCTATCTTAGTCGAAGGACTTACCGATAACAAGAATCGGACGGCCTCAAACGTGCGCGTTGCTTTCACCCGTAATGGCGGTAATTTAGGCGCATCAGGTTCAGTGAGTTATATGTTTGATCGTCGCGGTTATTTTGCAATCGATCGCACAACGACTGACGCTGATGAAGATCAGATGTTAGAAGATGTGATGGATGCTGGTGGCGATGATTTACAGACGTCAGACGAAGCTTATGAGATTTATACAAATCCGAAAGATTTTGCCGGCGTTCGTGATTCACTTGAAGCGAAAGGCTACAAATTTGTGAGAGCCGAATTAACAATGGTTCCACAGAATACAACCCCAGTTCCTGCCGACAAAGTTGAACAATTCGATCGCATGGTCGATCAATTGGAAGACGATGATGACGTTCAAAACGTTTACCATGCCGGTGAGCTGCCAGACGAAGATTAATCTTTGTTGGGAATGGTTTTTAAATCATAAATATAGTGGTATAACTCAAAGAAAATGTTTCGGCATTTTCTTTTTTGTTGCATTGAATTAGCCAAATACCACAATTCGTGTTGACGCTTACATTAACACTGTGATAAACTGGACACATCAAATGAATCCATGGAGGTTTTAGCATGAAACGCTTAGAAGAAAAAATAAATGCTAAAACTGAAGTGGTGAAATTTACGTGAGTGGCGATTGCACGCACTCGTAGAAAACTGGTCGTTATAATTTAGCCGGAATCAAAGGTAAAGACACACTTCATATGTTTATATGAGTGTGTCTTTATTTTTTTATCTTCAATTTAGTAAAACGGCCGTTATGGATTGACCATTTGCTCAGGAGGTAGGTTGATTGCCGCAAAGTTTGTTTGTATTGTTTGACGATCAATATGAACGCTAGCTCATTAAAATTTTGGCAGAATATTTTTATTCTGCAGAAGGTGGTGCACGCAATGACAAACGAAGCCGTTCTAGAAAAGAAATCCTATCAACAATTGTGGCTGCGAGTCATCTTAACGTTTGTTTCGCAGTTTGGCAGTGGGCTGTTTTCTTTTTCGCTAGCCCTATTTATTTATAACCAAATCAAGAGCTCCATTTCTTTCGGCATCAATATGATTGCCGGACCGATCGCCATCGTCATCTTAACGCCGTTCATTGGGAAAATTATCGATGCCTGTTCCCATAAAAAAGTCGTAGTGATCGCGCAATTGGCGAGTATTCTCAGCATAATGTTTTTTATCATTTTCTTCAGTCGATTTTCTGACCTAGACTTGCTTATCTTTAGTTTTGTGATTGTAATGTGCTTAAAAGTAACCGATGAATTTGTTCTGCTGACCCTGTTTGCCAGTAGCATCAACTTCGTTCAGGAGTCTCACCAGACGAAACTGCGCGCCTATCAGCAGATTGCCGCCGACATCTCACAAGCGATTGCACCATTGATCGGAGGTGCATTGTTTGCACTCGTGTCGTTTGGGATTATTTCGGGAATAGAGTTATTTTCCGAAATTTTAAGTCTAGTGATCGTTTTTCTGCTGAATTTTAAATTGATCCAGTCTCCCATAGAAACGGAAGAGGGGACAACCGTTGATGAAAATAAATTCTTACCAACCGTTAAATGGCTATTCAAGCAGAAATATTTGCGGAGCTTAGTGATTTTATCAAGCGTTGTGAATGCCTGCGATACCATTTTTTATATTGTGCCACCATTGATCGTGCTATCGATTTTCAAATTAGACCAAATCTATTACAGCGTGGTCAGTGCCACAATGATCGTTGGGCAATTGCTCTCGGGGTTTATCGTGGCTAAACGAGGTGATCAGGAAAAGCCATTGTCTCTTTTAATGATTCTAAGCTTTGTAACTACTGCATTGATGATCTTTTTGGGTGTCAGCGGGACTTTTACACCGCCGACCGGATTCAGCCTGCTAGTCGTTGCGTTATTCCTAATTCCATTTTTAGAAAGTTTTTACAATATTCCACTGCAGGTTTGGTACGTTAAAGAAGTTCCAGCAAAGATGCAAGGAAAGGTTTTCTCTTTTACCGGCGCGGTCATGATGGGCACTTCGCCGATCGCGACATTAATTTATAGCGCGTTGTATGATATTAAGAGAGTTAACTTAGTTACGCTGAACTTGATTATCGTTGCAGTCGTGGTCGCGATTAAATTTGCAATCTTGGTTTATTATAAATTTATCAAAAAGCTTGATTTTGCGGATGCTAAGATCAATCCATAGGCTTTTGTCAATGGACTAAAGACGGTTCAGGTGCCGATGCTAATTAGAAAAGTCCACCACCATTTCACGAGATTATATTGCAAAATGGTGGTGGACTTTTTGTTCAGCGATATTTCTATTGTCTGTCGAGAAGCGGCGGCAAATATTGACCACGCCAGTGCCTTCAGATTGTTTATTTCGTGTAACGTTTTGCGGTTATTTTACTGGCCGGTCGCTTAATTCGCGTAGTTTTTTATTCTCAGTTTTGTAATATTGATATTGGTTTTGTAAATTGGCGACTCGTTGTTGATAATAACTTTCTACAAATCCGATCAATAGCAACATTAGGGTCAGCACGGTTAAAGTCAATAGGGTGATGCTACCTCGTTGTGGGTGTCTTATTTTCATTGTTCTTCTTCCATTCCTTCGCTAAAAAGTAAGCAGTGAGTGTTTGCCCGTCACGCTGTTGCATTTCCATCGTCAATAACGGTGCTTTGTAAGTGAATTTAACATTTTTGACGCCGTACCAAAGGGGCATATAACCTTGATTGGCACTGTTACTGGCAACGATTTCGCCTTGCTTTAGACGCAAGTAAACGTGATAATCAACATCCTTGCCCGCCTCATTTTTACCGAAATAATAAAAGCCGTCGTCTGCTGTTGCTGGCATAATCGCTTTTCCTTTTAAATTTTGTTCCAATTGAATCACAGCGATCTCTGGAGACTCTCGGCTCTTTTTCAGTCTATTAGCTAAGGATTGACTGGTTTGAGTTAATTCTAGTAGTAACTGACAGATGATCAATAAAATCAGGAGGCTAAATGCGGTTTCCAGTAAAGTGAATGCCTTAATTTTTCTGCTGTTCATTGTTGGCAATTTCCTTCTTGTATTGACTATTTTTGACGAGGGCTTGATCGACCTTATTTTGCCACGTATTGGCGTGATTCTCTCCGGAAATAATAGCGTGGGAGAGATAGAGACTCATGATACACAAGCCGAATAAACACAGACAACTTTCGGCTAAGAGAAAGGCGCGTGGTTTTTGAAAAATCGGATTATCTTTCATTCAAATGACCCCAATACATTTGTGTTGTCAGCGTGATGGTTTTCTTGCCATTATCGAAGTAAATCGTTTGCGGCTTTTTAATTTTGCCATCGCTAATGGTGGTTGCCGGGAGATCCGAATCTTTGAGCCTCATACGCAAAGTGCTGGGAAGATAAACGAATCGATACCACGGATTGGTGTTCGGTGGACTGCGGAAGCTGACATAATTGCCTTGCGTGTGAAACGAAACCGTCACCGACTTGTGATTGGTCAAGGAATAATTAAGACTACTATCCCAATTCTCTTTGAATTGATTGATCGTCATTCGTTCTGCCCAGCCGGCAAACTGTTGCGGCTGGTAATGGCTGCCCAATACGAGTGCACCACAAATCAACGTGAGGGTTAAACACATTTCCAACAGTGTGAAGCCGGCTTTTTGATTATTTATGACTTTCATTGAAGCTCACTTTGCCATTCTTTTGGTCAATGGTTAATCCAATTTTATCAATTTTGGTTTCCTGCTCTTTAGTAATATATTCTGCTGAAACTAATTCGGCAACACTGGGTACCTTATCGTTTGCGCCTTGATAAAGCATGACTTGTGTTTCAACATTCTTGGCAAAGGCACTGTTAACTTTCTCGTCAGCACTATTCTTCTGTTGATTCAAATTTGGTAAAATAACGATCAATAGTAAGGAAATTATTAATAGCACCAGGGACATCTCAATTAAAGTAAATGCGGCTCTTTTTTTGTTCGTTTTAAACAACTTTTTCATGGTTAAAATCCTCTCATAATTTGATAGATCGGTAATAAAATTTGTAAGTACAGTACCGCAATCATCGCGGCAATTAGGATAAATAGTAGTGGCTGGGTTTGATCGATCAATTGTTTCAAGCGACGGTTTAGCTGGCGAAAATTTCGTTGCGCAAGTATTTGTAACTCGATGGCTTGAAAGGCTTTCGTGTCACCCTTGGCAAGCAAAATCAACAACTCGTTGGGCAAGAGCGGTTCATTGCTAACAATGGCGGAGAGCGGGCTCCCGTTTTTTAGTTCAAGTGAAACTTTTCTTGCTAGAAAGACTTGAAGTGATTTTGGATCGAATTGACTCACATAATTAAGAATTTCTTGTAACGAAAGGCCGCCCTGAACTAAGTGTGCCAGATCTGTAAAAAGTAGAAAATTATAGTATGATCGCCAGATTTTATTGACGATCGGCAATTTAAGATGGCAGTAGCGACGCCTTTCTAATGGAAGTTTGAGCCAAAAGACTGCTGGCAAAAGCGCAACAATGATGACGACGATCAATATAATTATGGGACGATTTGTCATTGGTTGTTGAGGTAGTAGGCTTGCCAATTGTGGTCGCAAAACCAGTTGGATGAAAACGAGTAGCCCTGCCATCATCACCAATAAAAATACCGGGTAGGCAAGTAGTCCGCGCAATTGTTTAGTTTGTTCTTGTCGCTCACGTAAAAATTGCGCGTTTTCTTTACAGCAAGCCGCTAAATTACCATGATGCTCCGCAATCTCGAGTTGAGTGATCAGGTTTGGTTGTTGAACGAGTGGCGCCATTGCCTGTGCTAAACCGTTACCTTCCGCAAATGAGGCAGCCATAGCGGCGGATTGATCGCTTGAAAGTAAGTTCAATGCTGGCGCTAAAGTGAGAATATTTTGGAGGGGGTAGCCATTTTGTAATAACTCACCTGATAATTCCAAAAATTCGACCAGTTGCGCATTTTTTAAAGTTTTAGGCTTAGCCATCCTGATATTCTGCCAGTGTTGTTGCTGTGATTTCACCATTTTGTTGTGCCTCCTGCAAATCGGCTTGCCAATTAAATAACTTGGATCGTGGATGTGCAATTAAACTGGCCATTTCAGTTGGACTAAGCAAATCTAAAGCCACTTTCATTGCTTGGTCCGTCGTCAGGATCAAGCGTTGATAACAGCAACCTGTCAGGGCGTTGCTGAGTGAAGTTTGGCTGACACCTAGATCGATCATGCGTTGGATCACGCCACCTGATGTTCGCGCGTGAACAGTTGCTAAAACTAAGTGGCCACTGAGTGCAGCTTGAACGGCCATTTTTGCAGTTTGATCGTCACGAATTTCGCCTATAATCAAGATATCCGGGCGTAATCTCAAGCTGATCTTCAACAATTCCCCGTAACTCATTTGTGCATCGTTATTAACTTGCAACTGGATAAAATTTGGTGCCACAATTTCCGTTGGATCTTCGATGCTTAAGACAGTTTTCGTGGTGCTCAGTTGTTGCGCTAAATGATACATGAGTGTGGTTTTGCCAGAGCCAGTCGGACCCGCAAACAAAAATAAACCGCGTTTAGATAATAGTCTTTGTAATTGATCGTAACGTTGTGGATTGATAAATTCACATTCGTTAGCATTTCTGCTGAGTAAACGCACTACCATCGATTCATGATTTAAAAAATCGCCTACGGTCGCCAAACGTAAGTCGATCGTTAAATCCGCCGTTCGATAATGCCAAGCACCAATTTGAGGGCGGCGATGTTCACTCAGATCCATTTGTGCATTAAATTTAAAATAGTTGATCAAAGCTTGTCCGTCGGTAATCGAAAGTTGTCTGATCAAATGGGTTGTCAACACGGTGCGCCCCAATAATTTCCAACCATCTGTGTTAGGCTTGAAAAGTAAGTCGCTGAACTTTTTCTGTGCAGCTAAATCGATGAGTTGCCTCGCATCATTTGCAATCGTCACGTTGTCACCTCCTTCTAACTATCAATTACGGAAAATTTGCAAAAATCCCCGTCAAAAATGTTTATTAGTGAACGATTTACAGAATTAAATCGGGGTTAAATTATAAAAATCCTGAAAGTACGATAGGATTTGAGCAACTGCAAATCGCGTTTTTGAACATGACGCTAACAGTATGTGTCTTTGTTCATGCAGAACTTACACCACCAAAAGAATGAGCGATTGGCCACAGTTCAAACCCACAAAAAATAACAAGCTACCAGAGAATACTTGCATATCTTAAAACTTATCGGTAAAATTGTTCGTAGGCATGAGTGATTGGAGTGAAGTTGAGCATGGATCCACAAAAAGCACAGAAACTTTATCAGCAAGTTGATCAGGCAGTTGAGCTCTTGCAGAAGAACCTCAATAGCAATTACTTGGATGCCTTGACCGAGACACTTAATAATCTTCAACAACACCAAGTTAACGTGGAAAATGGCGCACCAACACCAGATGTTGTTGCCCAATTGACTAAGTTATATCTGACGATCGATTTAACAACGTTAGTGGCACCAGATTTATTTGCACTGATTCAATTATTACTCGTTCGGTGGCAGAAAGTTGATCGACCACAGGCGAATTTACAAGCAACGCCTAGTGCGATCGGTTTATTGTTTAGTTTGTTGGTGAATACTTTTGAACGCTCAGATGAAAAGGCGCTGACAATTGTTGACCCCGTCGTTGGTTCAGGCAACTTATTATTTGCAATCGCGCAGCAACTTGCGTTTGAGCAACGGTCATTGAATTTATACGGTGTCGACAATAATGATGATTTGTTAGGATTGGCTGCGGTTTTAAGCCAACTCTTGCATCAAGATGTGACTTATTTACACCAGGATGCGCTGACACCTTGGTTGCTGGATCAACAGCCAGACGTTGTTGTTGCGGATTTACCGGTCGGCTATTATCCAGTGGATTCGCGGTCTGAACAGTTTGATTTACGGGCCAAAAGTGGACATTCTTTTGCTCACTTCTTATTACTTGAACAGAGTATGAAGTTGTTGAAAGATGGTGGACTGGGATTGTTTATCGTTCCTGCCAACTTGTTCCAGCAAAATAATGGCACAGATTTAACGCGGTGGTTGACCTCTAAGGTTTATTTACAAGCGTTGCTAAGTTTACCAAGTACCGTTTTTCAAGACGAGTTGCCAGATAAGGCGATTCTTGTGTTACAAAGTCATGGCGGCAACGCACAACAGGCGAAGCAAGTTTTGATTGCCAACACACCAGATACCAAAAGTATTAAAACTTTACAAGAATTCTCAGCACAATTGCAAACTTGGGCGCAAGCCAATTTGCATTAAATATATTCGTATCGTTATTAGATAAGTGAATAGGGGATATCAAAATGGTAAAGATTTTAGCAATTAATGCAGGTAGTTCAACTTTAAAATGGAAATTATTTGAAATGCCACAGGAAAAAGAAATTGCCACAGGCATGGTCGATCGTTTAGGCTTGCCTGGCTCAACCTTCTCGGTTAAATTCAACGGCAAAAAAACCAAAGACAAAGTTGATATTCCCACTCAAGAAGTCGCAGTGGATATGTTATTACACCGGTTATTTGACTCCGGTATTATCAAAGATATTAAAGAAATCAAGGGTGTGGGTCACCGTGTGGTTGCCGGTGGCGAATTTTTCAAGGAATCTGCTGAAGTGACACCCGAAAATTTGCAAAAGATTATCGATCTAGGCGATTATGCGCCATTACATAATCCTAACGAAGCCAAGGGAATTCAGGCTTTTCAACATCTGTTACCAGATGCAAAAGAAGTTGCCGTTTTTGACACGTCATTTCACACGACTATGCCAGAAGAAAACTTTTTGTACAGTGTACCTCTAGATTATTATCATAAATATGGTGCACGGAAATATGGCGCCCACGGGACAAGCCATCGTTATGTTTCGGCGCGTGCTGCTGAAATCCTCAAGGTACCTTTGAAGAAACAACGAATGATCACCATGCATTTGGGCAGCGGTGCTTCGTTGACGGCCATTAAAGATGGCAAGTCATATGATACCTCGATGGGCTTTACGCCGCTTGCAGGCGTTACGATGAGCACACGTTCAGGTGATATCGACGCTTCATTAGTTGCTTATTTGATGAAAAAATTAAACTTAAACGATATTGATGACATGATCGATATTTTGAACAAAAAATCCGGCTTGCTGGGTATTTCCGGATTATCACCTGATATGCGTGATTTATTAGCGACACGCGAAGAACGCCCTGAATCTGCTTTAGCCATCAAAGTTTTCGTTAACCGTATCGTGAAATATATTGGGAGCTACGTTGCCGAAATGGGTGGCGTTGATACGCTGGTCTTCACTGCTGGTATGGGTGAAGGCTCAATCCCAGTTCGCAAAATGATCATCGATAAACTAGGCTTCATTGGTGCAAAACTAGATGTTGAAGCCAATAAAGTTGAAGCAGAAGAGCGGATCATTTCTGCACCAGATTCTAAAGTTAAAATTTTGATCGTACCCACGAACGAAGAATTGATGATCGTTCGCGATACTTGCAAAATCACTGGATTAGGATAGTCAGGAGACCGAATGGCACAAATTTATTTATGGATGATCGCACTGGTGGCTGTTTTCGATATTGCCATGTTGGTGCTGAATTTTGGCAAGTTGCGCTACAAAACAAAATTTTCACCGGCCCGTCTGATTATTGGTGTCGTTCTCGCAATCGTTTTGATTACCGGCATCTTTCGTCCTAGCGCAGTGGATCTGACCGATAAAATGATGTTGGCAGTCTTTGCGCTGACGGCGTTAACTTGGGGCTTGATCCGTAAAGGCATTGGCGAAAAGTATGTGCTGATCTCATTAGGAACTGCGGGACTGCAAGATTGGCGCAACTTTAAAGACGTCACCGTGGAATCCAAGACCGAAACCAGCGTGACTGTTAGTTTCACTAATTTTTTGAAACGCACACGGACACTAACTTTGATTGGAAAACCTAGCGAGATCCAACCGGTTATCAAAACTAAAATGGCGATCAAGAAATAAATTGATTTCAATGTGCGACATCAACAAAAAAGGACTGAATGAGCTTCGGCTCGGCTCCTGTCAAGAGGACAATCAAATAATTAAAGTGTTTATGCACATTCTTGAACGGCA
>NZ_RHOW01000038.1 GCF_003946215.1 Lapidilactobacillus mulanensis | reverse complement strand
GATTTAATCATACGGGGAAGGTCTTCCCTTTTCAATTACTATTTACACAAAATATTGTACACTCCCTGAGATTTGGTTTGTAGAAAGAGGCGGATTTTTCCCATGGAAAAGCAACTACGCAAAACACCTTATATTTTTTTAAGTCCTTTTATGTTATTGTTTGTTCTGACAATTTTTGTTCCAATCATTATTTCCTTGTTATTTAGTTTTATGGATATTCGTGGGAATAGTTTCCGCTTTATCGGATTAGCAAACTTCAAGGCATTATTTAGAGATCCACTTTTTCTTAAGTCCTATGTCAATGTATTGATTATCATGGTCGGAACTATTCCATTCATCATTCTTTTTGCGCTTCTCTTCGCCGTTTTATTAAATAACCCATCAATTAAGGGAAAGGGCTTTTTCCGCACCGTTTACTATTTACCAGCAGTGACGTCATTGGTTGCTGTCGCATCGGTTTTTATGACATTTTATAATCCAATGGGTATTTTAAACTCATTTTTGAAGGTATTTGGAATTGCTGCAGTACCTTGGCTATCAAGCCCGTTTTGGGGAAGAATTGCAATGTTTATTGTCATGATTTGGCAAAATGTTGGGTATTACACAATTTTATTTCTTGGTGGGCTACAGGGGATTAATCCGGAAATATATGAAAGCGCAGATATTGATGGCGCAACTCCTTTTGTCCGTTTCTTCTATATCACTATTCCGATGTTAAAACCCGTGATTTTGTTGAGTACGGTATTGGCGACCATAAACGGATTAAATACCTTTGAAATTCCTAATATTATGTTCAGCAATACGTATGGACCGGGATCTATTGCACTAACTGTTGGGGTTAATCTGTATAAAACAAGTTTTGAAATGATTGATTTTGGCAAGGCATCTGCTATTGCTTGGAGCATGGTACTAGTTGCAGCAGTTCTTTCTGGTATTCAGTATAAGGTGGGTAAAAAATGAGAACTAAAAGGAGTAGCCGCTTATTCATTTATATTTGTCTGATTGTGGGAGGCATTGTATTCTTGGTTCCATATATTTATATGTTGATTGCCTCAACACAAAATAATGGAATCATCCTCAGCAAGACAATCGATTTTAGAGTTAGTAAATATTTTCAAACCAATATGAAGTATTTATTTGATAATTATCAGTACCTAAAGGTTATAGGAAATAGTATATTCGTAACTGTGATCGGTACGGTTATTTCGACTTTTATTACCACAGTTGCTGGATATACACTGGCAAAGTATAAGTTTGTTGGAAATCATTTGATTTTTGGACTAATTATGCTTTCTAGGATGATTCCTGGATTTGCAGTGCTTATACCGACTTTCTTGCTGTTTAGCAAATTTGGTTTGACGAACTCGTACGCAGGAATTATTTTGCCATTACTCGCCTCGGCCAATGCGGTATTTATAATGAAACAGTATGCAGATTCGTTTCCATTAGAACTGATTGAAGCAGCGAGAATAGATGGAGCTTCGGAAATAACAATACTGTTTAAGATTGCTATGCCACTGTTAAAGCCGAACATTATCACTTCTGGGCTTCTAATATTTATGGGTTATTGGAATTCTTATATATTCCCACTGGTCATGATGTCAGATTCTGATAAATATACTGTACCTTTAGTAATACGAAATATTACCCAAGCATCACAAGACGATTTGAACTATGGTGCGATGATGGCGGCTCTTGCAACATCTGTAATTCCAATTCTGTTTCTATATGTGTGGGTACAAACAAAATTCAAGCAAACGGATGTTTCTGCTGGAATTAAATAGGATATTTTGATAATTAAAACTTTGTATCACTGGATTAATATTGTTAATAATGCTAGAAATCAAGCATCTTAAAAGGCGATTCGATTAGTTACTTTGCCGATTAGATAATAAATAGTTCTTGGACAAGGAGGTTATACTGATGGCATCAATTGATGACAATTGGATTCGTGAGATGACGATAAAAATCAATAAAAAAATGCGACAGGTGGTCGAACGAAATCAACATATCATCCCTTACACAACGGATAGTACCGGCCATTATATCGATGTTTGCAAGGACAATCCTTATTGGTGGACCAATGGCTTTTGGGGTGGTATTCTTTGGCAACTATATCATTTAACGGGCGATGAAATTTATCAGCGTTCTGCTATTGAAACTGAAAAGAAGTTGGATTTGAATTTAGGCTCTGCTAAGCATCTTGACCATGACAATGGTTTTAAATGGTCTCTTACGTCAGTTGCACACTATCGGATAACACAAGACTCAGATGCAAAGAATCGTGCTTTGCTTGCGGCTGAAAATTTAGCTGGTCGTTTTAATTTAAGTGGTCAATATATCCGCGCTTGGAATGACAATGGTGATGAGAATCGAAGCGGTACTGCGATTATCGATTGTATGATGAACTTACCATTACTATATTGGGCAAGTGAAGAAGAACAGGATCCACGATTCTATCAGATTGCTCTTGCACACGCAAAAACGGCACAAAAATATATTGTTCGTCCAGATGGATCGGTCAAACACATTATTAATTTTGATCCAAACACAGGAGAATACCTTAATTCTGTGGGTGGTCAAGGATATGCACATGGTTCCTCTTGGACTCGTGGTCAGGCATGGGGAATTTATGGTTTCACGTTGAGCTATCAATATACGAATGATGTAAGCTTTTTAGATACCGCTAAGCAAATCGCTCAATATTTTATTGCGGACATACCAGATGATTCGTTGATACCAGTTGATTTTAGAATGCCTAAGTCACCCTGGTTTGAGGATTCTTCTGCATCAGCGATTGCCGCGAGTGGCTTGATCGAACTCTCTAAATACGTCGACAAGACGGATGCAAATGTATATTTGAAAGTCGCAATGAGATTACTTCGTACACTAGATCAAAAGAGCAGCAATTGGGATAATGAAACGGATAATATATTGACAAAATGTTCAGCACAATATTTTGAAGATACCCACGAATATCCCATTATTTATGGAGATTATTTCTTCATTGAAGCAATTTTAAAGCTTTCGAACCAAGCAATGAATATTTGGTGACGAGTCAGCTTATCTTGAATAAGGGAGAAACATTTAGCTTATTATTTTACAAATAAAAAGAATTATTTTAGTCGTCTTGAAAGTAAGACTTTTTGTAGGGCGGAATTTCTGCTCTTTTTTTCTGTGCTCATTTAATAGTGCTTTTAAAAACGTAGACTATGGATTTACGCGAGTTTCTCTGAATGGATTTTATAATAATAATTTCCAAATCTGCTACAATAAAAGTGCATTTATCGCGCTTATATTGGACGATAATTTTGAACTTAATAATTTTTTGTCGGAGGCCCAACAATGAATATTAAAAACAAACAAGATTTAGAAGCATATTTTCAAAAATTAATTGTGCCAACTAAACAGTACCGTCAACCGGACAATGGCCGGTTGAAGTTAGGGACTTCGGCTGCACATTATGATTCTGATCAAGCACAAATCGAAGGCTTTTTGCGGACGTTATGGGCAGTGGGTCCGATGGCCGGCAATGGCGATTATGATTTAAAAGATTTTCGATATTATATTAATGCTATTACGCATAGTACAGATCCTGATGATAAAAATTATTGGGGTGAGGTGCACGATTTTGATCAACTTATCGTAGAAATGGCAGCTTTAGCAGTTACTTTGATCGAAACGAAAGCTGTTTTCTGGGACCAGTTAAATCCGCAAGAACAGGACAATTTATATAATTGGCTGGCGCAAGTTAACTCAATTAAGGTGCATTCTAATAATTGGCGTTTCTTCAGAATCTTGGTAAATGTTGCTTTTATTAAATTAGGACGTCCGTTTGATCAACAACATTTGACAGATGATTTAGAATTGATTAATTCATGTTATTTGAAAGATGGTTGGTATTTTGACGGTAATCCTCAACAGATGGACTATTACATTCCTTGGGCATTTCATTATTATGGATTACTTTATGCGCATTACATGAAAGATGAAGATCCTTTGAATAGCGGTTTGTTTGTTGAACGTGCAAAAAAGTTTGCTCAATCTTTTCAATACTGGTTTGACGATAACGGCGCAGGTGTTCCTTATGGTCGAAGTTTGACTTATCGATTTGCCGAAGGCGCATTTTGGTCGGCTTGTGTTTTTACCAATGTTGAAGTTTTAACTTGGAGTCAAATCAAGTATATACTCCTAAATCATTTTAGTTATTGGCAGGCGCAACCGATTCAGAAGAATGATGGCATCTTGAGTATTGGCTATGGTTATGAAAATCTTTATATGAGCGAGCAGTACAATAGCCCGGGTTCGCCATACTGGGGGTTTAAGGCATTTATTTTGTTAGCAGTTGCAGAAGACCATCCGTTTTGGAAGTCGACACCCCAAAATCCGAAGCGACAGAATAAATTATTGATCGAACCTGCACGAATGCTTTTAACGAATGTTGATGGTCAAAATGTGCAACTATTCCCTGTAGGTCAATGGACTGCACAGAATCATGCCGCGGAAAAATATAGCAAGTTTGTATATTCATCCAGATTTGGATTTAGTGTCACTAAAGGAAATCTAGGATTGGATCAAGGGGCTTTTGACAATTGTCTGGCGGTTGCTGAACGAGGAACTGAGCATTATTTTAGTAAAGAAATAAATTTAGCGGACGAGGTCACTGAGAACTACACTCAGCAAACTTGGAGTCCATTTCCCAAGACAATCATTACTTCGACAATCATTCCTCTTGGAGACTGGCATGTTCGTGTTCACGAAATCAATACAGCCAGATCGATTGAGATAGCAGATGGTGGCTTTTCAAATAAGACTTTTAATGGACATGCAGATGATTACCAACTTGATGATATCCAGGGTGGTGCAGCATTCACGAGTAAGATTGGGACCATCGAGACAATTAATTTATACGGTTTTAATCAGGTACACGCTATTTTTTCAGAAGCCAACACCAATCTGATTTTTCCGAATAGTTTATACCTTGCGGCTATTCAGAGCTGTGCCCCTGGGAAACATCTTTTGATCAGTGCACAATTTGGCGGTGTGAATCCGGCGAATCAAGTTCCTACAGTCTCAATTACTGACAATCAAATTATTGTTAATTATCAGGAACAACAAGTGAATCTTTCGAAAAAGATACTTTGAAGAATTTTGTTAGATGAACCGCCATGATTGGCTTTTTTCAATCGTGGCGGTTCATTATATTTTAAAAATAAAAACGTTTTTAAAAAAGTGTTGCATTTTAAAAAAGGATGCGTTATTCTATTAATGAAAGCGGTTCAAGAAAAGGAAGGACATTATGGCAAAGGTCACGATTAGAGATGTGGCTCGTGAAGCAGGAGTCTCAATTGCTACCGTGTCAAAAGCGTTAAACAATGTAGACGTCGTAAAGCCTTCCACGAAGCGCAAAATTATCGATGCAGTAAAGAAACTAGATTACTCACCAAATTTAATTGGGAAACAGCTTAAGTCTGGTTCGACGAGAACGGTAGGTCTGTTCACTTCCAGCGTCAGAGGACCTTATTATTCGATTTTAATTGATGGGTTAGCTAATTTTAGCGAAAAAGAAGGTTATGGGTTAAATGTATTTATTTCCAGCGATCGGGAGAAAATTATGAATACGCTCCGCGGCAGACTGGTAGATGGTGCATTGTTATTTGATCCTGTAATCTCGCAAGAAGAAATTGCGTTACTTAATGCGGAACAGATTCCCAGCGTTTTCTTAGATCGTAAGATTTCGCAAATGAATACGACTAGTATTGTCTTTGATTCTTTTCAAGCCGGTTATGAGATCGGGAATTATTTGATCAATATGGGACATCAGCGAATTGCATTTATCGCCGGTTATGCTGGTGTTTATGATAGTGAGCAACGACTCCTTGGCTTGAAACAGGCACTATTTGAACACGGGTTGTCCTTTCCAGATGAGTATCGTTTGGAAGGTATGTTTGAACGAGAGGCATCTTATAATGCGATTCTTTCCTTTATTAGACTGAGTCAGATGCAGCAATTTGCTTTTCCAACTGCCTTCGTTGCAGGGAATGATCTTTCGGCAACCGGTGCAATCAAAGCATTTAAGCATGAAGGTTTGCGGGTACCAGAAGATGTAAGCGTTGTTGGATTTGATGATATTGATGTGGCTGAATATTTCAACCCACCATTGACAACTATCAAAAATCCGATTATGTCACAGGCAAGAGGCGCTATAGAAATGCTTATGGAATTGATGGACGGCAAAAAAGACATTCCTAGTTGCGCGCTCCCGGGTGAACTAATTATCAGAAAGTCAGCAACAAGTATCTAAGTTACTTAAAAGGGTAGTTGTTGTTTATATAAATAAAAACGTTTTTATTTTTGTAGGAGGGACTAATATGAAATTGCGGAAACATCAAAAGCGCCCACTAGGGGTCAGGATCGTTGATTGGGGTAAATCTTGGGGTAGACAGTGGCAATTACAAACAATGGTTTTGCCCGGGATTATTTCGATGATCATTTTCAACTTTATTCCTATATATGGATTAAGTTTAGCATTCCGAAGCTATTCAGTCACAAGTACCATGGCCAGCGCACCGTGGGTCGGGCTGGAAAACTTTAAAATCATTTTAAAAGATAAGTATTTTTGGGAATCAGTACAGAATACGATTGGTATCAGTGCTATTAAACTGACCATTGAGTTTTTCTTACCAATTATTATTGCCATTATGATTTTTGAATTAAAATGGTCACCTTTCAAAAAACTTGTTCAGACAATTACGTATCTGCCTCATTTCCTTTCTTGGATTATTTTAGGCGGTATGTTGATTACTTGGTTATCATCTAATGGGATGCTCAACCAAATCCTGAATATGATTGGGATTGCGACGAAAGACAATCATATCCTGAATGCAAATAGTTATTGGAGTATTGCCTCGCTATCGGATGTCTGGAAGGAAGCAGGTTGGGGGACGATTCTTTACTTAGCCACTATGTCTAAAATTGACCCGACCTATTATGAAGCTGCTGAAATGGATGGTGCTTCAAAACTACGGCAAATCTGGAGCATCACAATTCCAGAAATGAGTACGATCATTTCATTAAATCTGATTCTTTCAGTTTCTGGCTTGTTCAATTCAAATTTGGATCAAACTTTAGTTTTGATGAACTCACAGAACCAACCAAAGGCTGAAGTCATTAACTCTTACGTTTATCGTGTTGGTCTGACCCAGGGTGATTTCTCATATGCGACTGCCGTTGGGTTGGGTGTCTCAATTATCTCGGTTGTTCTATTGATTATCACGAACACAGTTACTAAGAAATTAAATGATAACCAGTCAGTATTATAAAGAGGGTGAAGAAATTGGCTGATGTTAAGAAAATAAGTAAGAAGAAACCGCGTGCTCATATTAGAGAAACTAAGGGCAATAAAGTATTTGATGTTGTGAACGTAATTTTGATGACACTTTTTGCATTGATCATCATTATTCCAATGTGGAACGTCGTGATTTCATCGTTCGCAGGGAAGAATGCCGGCACATTTGTGTTCTGGCCAAAAGAACTTTCTATTGCTAACTACATTCAAGTGTTTAGTGATAATGGGATTTGGCAATCCATGTTTATCTCTGTTGCCAAGACAGTTGTCGGTGTTGTTTTCCATCTGTTCCTTTGCTCGATTGTTGCATATGCCTTAAGTAAGCGTGACTTAAAGGGACGGAAACTTTATTCAGCGATGGGTATTATCACCATGTTCTTCTCTGGTGGTATGATTCCAACTTACTTGTTGATTAAATCTTTAGGATTATTAAATTCATTCTGGGTTTATATTTTACCAGCAATGTTTAGTTACTATGACATGGTTATCCTAATGAACTTCTTCCGCGATATTCCGGATTCACTCGAGGAATCTGCGAAGATCGATGGTGCAAGCGATTGGCGTGTGTTCTTCTCGATCATTGTGCCATTATCTAAACCAGCTCTGGCGACAATCGGATTATTTCATGGTGTTTGGCAGTGGAATGATTTTATGACCACGAAGCTTTATGTTACCAACGAAGCACTCTATCCACTTCAAATGCGCCTGTATGATATTATCGTCCAAGCTCAAGCAGCGGCATCAAACGGGTTAAATGCCCAGATTTCTATTGCGACTACATCGAAGGGGGTGCAACTTGCTACGATCGTCGTAACGATGATTCCAATTTTAGTTTTGTATCCATTCTTGCAAAAGTACTTTGTTACCGGGACAATGCTTGGTGCTGTCAAGGAATAGGTTTCATGAGGATGCTAGATAAATAATCGTGTATTCAGTTTTGTAGGGATTTCTAGAATAAAAAAGGGAGAGTTGCATTACTATGAAGCAGCATAAAACGTTAAAGAAATTTGCAACAGCATTAGTTGCATTGAGCTCAGCAGTTATTCTAACCGCATGTGGGAACGGCGGTGGTTCATCAGAAAGCAAATCGAGCGACTCAAATTTGCCCAAGGCGACTTACAAGTTATCGAAAACAACACCAGCATGGAAATCTGATAAGTCTAAAATGACAACGCTAACTTGGTACGTAAATGCTGATTGGTGGAACAAAGATTACGGCAAGGATGACATCACTAAACAGATTAAAAAGGATCTTAACATCAACATCAAATTTGTTACTGGTGATGATACAAAACTAAATACTTATTTTGCCAGTGGTAACATGCCGGACTTGGTTACGATTAGTGATCCAAACTCAAAAGTAGCTCGTACAGCCAAGGATTGGGCATATTCATTACAAGATTTAGGTAACACTTATGATCCATACTTCTTTAAAGTTGCCAGCAAGGATACACTTAACTGGTATAAGATCGATGGTAACTCATACGGTTATCCTAACTATTCGAATACTTCGGCAGATTATAAGAGTGGCAAGATTTTACCACGTGATGCTTTTATTATTCGTCAAGATGTAAAAGACGCAATTGGCAACCAAGATTTTACAACTCCAGAAGGGTTTGTAAAAGGAATGGCAGCTATCAAGGCTAAGTTTCCTAAGTTAACACCATTTGGTTTCAATGATTTCAGTGGTGGTAATAGTTCTTTGGAGAACGTTGTACAGGATATGCTTGGTGTGCCGATCACAACTAAAGCTGGCAAGTATTATGATCGTGATACTGATCCTGATTATATTAAATGGCTCAATTCATTCCGTGAAGTTCATGCTGCTGGTAATATTACTGATGACAGCTTCACTGATGATGCAGATGCCTTTAATGAAAAAGTTTCAGCAGGTAGCTATGCAACCATGATGATGGGTTCTGACGTTAACCATGGTACTAACTTACAGGATTTTGCTTCTAAGAATCCTAAAGACGCCTACATTGCAATCGACGGTATTCAAAGCACCGAAGGTAGAGAACCAACATTATCACAAGCAGGTATTTCTGGTTGGATGATCAATTATATTTCTAACAAGACCAAACATCCTGCAAAAGCAATTCAATTGTTTGAATATCTTTTGAGTGACAAAGGTCAGATGCTGACGAACTTTGGTGTCAAAGGTAAGATGTATACTCAAGATAAAGATGGTATGGTTAAATGGACACCATTTGCTAAGAACATCCAATCAAATGATCCATCTGCTTGGCAACAAAAGTATCGTATTGGTGAATTTATCTTATTTGGTCATGACCGTTATAAGGCTTTGAATAAGGATTCTTATGTTAAATCAGTATGGCAAATGCAGGATTGGGGTAAGAAGTACTTGAAGCCTCAATTCCAGATCGAGAACATTGCGCCTAATACTGGTACACAAGAGGCTCGTGCCTTGGGTGCAATTCAGACTAACTGGAGCACAACGATGGTTAGCTTGATCCGTGCTAAGGATAAAGCAGCCTTCAACAAGACACTTGATAATTACAAGAAGTTCCAAAAAGATAACGATATCTCTGCAATTAATAAGATTCGTGATGCTAATATCAAAGCAAATATGAAAAAATTAGGTATGGATTAACACAACGACAAGTCAGGTTTTAGTCCCAAAATCTGACCAATGGATTAGCCAGAGGTGTATATACTCTGGCTATATTCATTATTTTGGGAGTTTACTAACAACGTCACATAATGCTGCCTTAAGGAGATGAACGACTTGAAAAAAATATTTGATATGAACGGGACCGTATTTTCGGTCATGACTACTGTGTATCAAATTTTAGCTTTAAATATTTTTTTCCTGCTCTCTGGAATCTGGGTTGTGACAACCGGGGCAGCAATTACTGCGTTGTATAGTTGTTGTTTGAAGATTGCTAATCATGAACCAGTTGATCTTTTTACAGATTATAAAAAATCATTTAAACGTAATTTCAAAATTTCAACGATTATTTGGGGAGTTTTGCTTGTTGGAATAGTTATTCTGTTTGCAGTTGGCTATTGGCTTGAACAAGCTAAATTAACCGTTGTGCTGTGGATCTGGTTAGGAATAGCGACGATAGTTGTTTTGGCCGCTGAATATCTCTTCCCATTAGTAGCTAGATTTGAAAATACGGGTGTTCAGTATATTCGCAATGCAGTAAACATTAGTTTCCATAATGCGGCTTATAGTATTTTTATTTTCCTGATCAGTATTGCTTTGTTAGTGTTTTTCCCCGTATTCATTCCAAAATTATTTTTGCTTTGGTTATTGATGGGATTTGCAACGACGGCACTGATTAATAGTTACATTTTTAAATATGTTTTTGATAAATATGATGAATCGGTTGAGGAGTAGGTAAAAATGAAATATTACGTTGGATTCGATATTGGTGGGACAACGATTAAACATGGTGTTGTAGATGAAAGTGGCCAGATTATTGTTAAGTCGTCCATCGAGACCCCACAAGAACGTGATCTCTTTATCACCACACTAGCTGATCTTGTCAAAACTTATCAGTTGAAATATGCAATTGAAGCAGTTGGTGTGTGTACCCCAGGGATCGTTCAAAAAGATGGCTATTTATTAACTGCCGGCGCCATTAAATGCATGTATGGCGTTAATTTGAAAACCGAGTTGGAAAAGCAGATAAACTTATCTGTGACCGTTGAAAATGATGCCAATGCCGCTGCAATAGCAGAACATTGGTTGGGCGCCGCAGTGGGCATCGACAATTATCTTTGCTTGGTAATTGGTACTGGATTTGGTGGCGGTATAGTGATCAATGGCCAGATTTATCGTGGTGCGCATGGTATGGCCGGCGAATTTGGTTGGAGTATTACCCAAGATATTGACCTCACAAAAGATTTGGAAGAAAAATCACTCAACGTCACTAGTGCGGTAGTCGGCGGTTTATGCTATCAGTATAGCCAATCTAAAATTCAAGTGGATCCAACCTTTAAGCCAATCAAAGATGCGCGAATTATTTTTGAAGCCGCGCATAATGGCGAGACCTTAGCAAAAATTGTTCTGAATAAATTTTATTATAGTTTGGCAACGGGCATCCTTAATTTGACTGCTAATTTTGATCCAGAAGTGATTTTGATCGGTGGCGGAATTAGCGCTAATCAAGAATTCAATGAAAACCTGCAAGCAGCTGTTAAAGATTTAGAGACACGTCATCGTAGTATTCATGCGGTAATGGATCAAGCTATTGCACCTGTTAAGTCAACCAAATTACTTAATGATTCTGGGTTGATCGGTGCAGTGTATCAAATATTTCATAATAAGAATTAGAGGAGAACATCGAAATGATACAATCGTTTTTGCACACAAAAGGGCAACAAATTGTTGATGAATCAGATCGCCCTATTATTATGAAAGGTTGGGGTATCGGTAACTGGTTACTCCAAGAAGGATATATGTGGGGTATGCACGGCCAGAAGTTTGACCGCCCACGCCGAATTGAACAAACAATCAGTGAACTAATAGGTGAAGATGCAGCAGCCGATTTTTGGAAGAAGTTTCGCGATGACTACATCACTGAAGCCGATGTTGCTTATATTCACGAAGAAGGATTTAATTCAATTCGCCTCCCATTCAATTCAGCGTTGTTCCTGGATGAAAATGGGGAAATCGATGAATCAAATTTCTATTTAATGGATCGGTTGATCAAGTGGTGTCAAAAATATGATCTATATGTTTGG
Organism: Lapidilactobacillus mulanensis; assembly: GCF_003946215.1. GTDB lineage: Bacteria > Bacillota > Bacilli > Lactobacillales > Lactobacillaceae > Lapidilactobacillus > Lapidilactobacillus mulanensis. The sequence continues at coordinate 7,036 of NZ_RHOW01000038.1, read as the reverse complement.
ATCGATATGCATGGTGCACCAGGTGGCCAAACGGGTGCTAATATTGATGACTCTAGTGATGATATCCCTAACTTATTTATGGTCGATCAATATTGGCAACAAGGAATCAAATTATGGCGTTTTATCGCAGAACGTTATCATGATGAGCCAACAGTTGCTGGATATGATTTACTGAATGAACCGATCCGTCCACAAACGAATTCGTTACAGAATTTTGATTATCTGTTGCCGAAATTAAGCCAATTTTATTCTGAAGCGATCACGGCCATTCGTCAGGTAGATTCGAAGCACATGTTTTCGCTTGAGGGTTATCACTGGGCGAGTGATCCTAGCGTGTTCACTAAAAAATATGATGATAATTTTGTGATTCATTTCCATCGATATGGCGTATTACCAAGTCGCGAGACCTTCGCCGATTTTCTAAAGGTATCGGCACAATTTAATGCACCACTTTGGCTCGGTGAAACTGGCGAGAATATTAATACGTGGTTCTCAGGTATGACCAAACTGTGTGAGCAGTATGGTGTAAGTTACCATTTTTGGCCATACAAAAAGTTGGGCAAACATAATGGTAGCTTGACGATCAAGACACCGAGGAATTGGGAGTTATTAACTGATTATGTTGCGAAGGGTGTTAAGCCTGACCCTGCAGAAGCCACGAAGATGCTTGATGAATATTTAGAGAATATCAAGTTTGCTAACTGTGAACAAAATCGGAATGTTGACCGACACATTTTACAGAAGGCGCCCTTCAGTTATTCGGCAACAAGTTTCGACGATAATTCTGACGATTATTCTGCGCAAGAAGTACGCAATAACTTTATGAAATATCGTCAGGGAACAAATATTGATATTCTTGAACCAGTCATTAAGCATTCTTCCGAGTTCTCTTTTGATGTTTATCTGGATGAGTACCGCGTTCAATTACATGAACAGGAATATGTTTCATATTCATTCAATGATGTTCATGATGGACAACAGCTAGAAATTGAATTTGATTTAGTCAGTACGGATGCAAATTCAACTTTAACCATCACTGAAAATGGTCAGCACGGTCAGACTCTGGACCACATCAAGCAAAAGGAAACTATCACGTTACATGCGTTTTCCAGAGATAAGATTCGGTTGATGAGTACTGCTGGAAATATTGCCTTAAAAAAAATAACATTACTGTAGCAAAATAAATATTTAAAATATGGAAATCTGAGTTTATCATTCACTCGGATTTCTTTTTTTGTTCAAATCCTGCTATTAATTGATCATTTTGAACCGCTATCAATTTAATTTTTAGTGTAAGATGGTGGGGTAAACCGTTATCAAATTGGGAGGTTGTCGCATGAATCAATATTTAGATGATCCAAATGTAATCGCAGAAAATAAATTACCAAATCGTTCTTTTTATGTGCCTCAGAGGCAGGTGGAGGACCAGCTTGTTTCTGAATCAATTGATTTAAATGGGACGTGGCAATTCCATTATGAATCTGATGCGCGGGTCAGTTCGGTGGATCTTGCGGATAAGCAACTTAATATTAAGGACTGGGATCAGATCACAGTGCCGGGTCAGTGGCAGATGCAAGGTTATGGTCATCCCGCGTACACGAATGTTCAGTATCCGTTTCAGATCGATGTTCCGAATACGCCGGCTGAAAATCCGACTGGTTATTATGTGAAGGATGTCGAATTACAGAAGCAGGCGGATCGCCGTTATTTCCTGCGTTTTGAAGGCGTGGATAATGCTTTCTTCGTGTGGGTCAATGGTCAGCAGGTTGGGTTTTACAAGGGGAGTCGCACGGCGGCCGAGTTTGATATTACCGATGTTCTGAACAATGGTCGCAATCGCATTGGCGTGCAGGTTTATCAGTGGTCGGCGTCATCGTACATTGAAGATCAGGATATGTGGTGGCTCACCGGGATTTTCCGTGCGGTGTCGATTTTGGCGCGCCCGCAGAATTTCATCTGGGATTATTTCTATCGCACGAGTTTCAACGAGAATTATGCGCAAGCCGAATTTAAAATCGATCTGTCCGCATTTGTCGCTGATAGTCCGCTAGCGGTTAAATTAGAGCTGCTCGATCCGGCTGGTGAGTCGGTTTTGGTCGACCTATTTGATTTGACGGATAAAATAACGAAGCAATATCAAATCGATCGGCCAAAATTATGGAATGCGGAGGAGCCAAATCTTTATCGGTTGATTTTATCGACGGCTGATGAAGTTATTGAGCAACAAGTCGGTTTCCGCACGGTGGCGATCAAGAACGATTTGATTTGTGTGAACGGCGTGCCAGTCACATTCCGTGGTGTGAATCGGCATGAATTTCATGAAAAATTTGGGCGTGCGGTTCCTCATGAGCGCGTGCTCGCAGAATTGAAATTAATGAAAGCCGCGAATATGAATGCAATTCGTTTTTCACACTATCCTGAAGATCCGTGGGTCTATCAGCAATGTGATCGATTAGGCTTCTATTTGATTGATGAGGCCGATCTGGAGTGTCATGGGATCTACGAGACAGGGGACGTGAATCAGATCAGTAGCGACCCGCTATGGACGAAACCATACCTCGAGCGCATGGAAGCGATGATCGAGCGCGACAAAAATGTGCCGGCCGTGATTATTTGGTCTGTTGGTAATGAGTCGGGGAATGGTTCCAATCATAAATTGATGATCGATTGGGCGAAACAGCGCGATCCGCAGCGGTTGATCCATCACGAAGGTGAATTCCGCTATGCCTGCGATCCAGAAACTGGTGGCGAACAGGATGTGCAATGGTCAGACATGAATTCCAGCATGTATCCTAGCATTGCCGATTTGGAAAAGACCGTCCATGATCCGAAAATCAAAAAGCCATATATTCTTTGCGAGTATGCGCATCAAATGGGTAATGGCGCAGGCTCTTTGCAAGATTATTGGGATACTTTTAATAAATATCCGCAATTACAGGGTGGCTTTATTTGGGAATGGAAAGATCATGGCATTGAAAAAGTTGGTGCAGATGATCAGAAGACGTTTGCTTATGGCGGCGACTTCGGCGAGGTTCCCAACGATTATAATTTCGTGATCGACGGCATTATTCAACCCGATCTGAAGCCATCGCCAAGTTATTTCGATGTGCAACATGTTTATTCGCCGATCCAGTTGCAATTATTACCGGATCAACTCGCGGCTCACATCACGAATCACTATAATTTCACCACCGTATCACAAGTTCAAGTGATTTTTACCGTTAAAAATAAAGTGCAAGACTTATTCAGTGAGACGGTTACTGTCGAAAATTTGAAACCAGGCGAAACGCGAACAGTCGCGGTGGATCCTGAGCAATCGTTTTTGCAAGATTCACAGACAGATTTAGTGTTGTTGGTGGATGCGCAATATCTTGAAGCGACTGATCAGACGCAGCACAGCTATCGTGTGAGTCGATTGATTGCACGGCCTGAATCTGAAACGACACCAGCAAACACAGTTGATCAATTTACAAAATTACCAGTGAAAGACTTTGTGCGCCGTTACCAATTTGGCGAGCATCTGCTGAAAATCAATCAGCAAACAGGCTCATGGCAAATTGTCGAGGCTAAAACTGCAGAACCGATCGTCAGTCAGCCGCAACAAATTTTCTGGCGCGCATTGACGGATAATGATTTCCGCGTCGGCAAAGTTTGGCGTGAATTCGGATTGGATCGAATGGTTACCGAAGTTCGCAGCGTGACGATTGAAGATCAACAAACGGATGCAATTGTGCTGAAGCTCAATGAAACTTGTGGCGCCGCTGGGAAAGATTGGTTGATCCACTCGACAATTGCGTATCGCTTCACTGCAGCCGGTAAGATCGAAATCAAAGTGAGCGGCCAACCGCAAGGCCAAATGCCGGCAACGTTGCCACGTGTCGGGTTGCAATTTGTTCAAGAAGGCGCCGACGCCAAGACAACCTGGTTAGGTCGCGGTCCGCGCGAATCCTATCCGGATATTAATAATGGCACGTGGATCGATTACTTCGATGCTGAAACGATTCCTGATCTCAACTTCAATTACATTTTTCCACAGGAGAATGGTAATCATCAGGAAACTCGGACGGTGGAGATTCAATCGGATGCGGGCTACCAGCTCGGCTTGTCCAGCCAGGAACCGTTTAGTTTCAGCCTGAAACAAAACACGATTCAAAATCTGGATGCCGCGCAACATGTGACCGATTTGCAGAAGTTGGATCATCAATTCCTGTTGATCGTGGACCATCAGCAAAACGGCATTGGTTCGCAGAGTTGTGGGCCAGAACCGATGGGTAAATATTTGTTGAAGACAGAGGCTTATGAGTATGAGCTAGTTGTAGAAATCAAACCATAAAGATATTGACAAGTTATTAGCATGTGCTGTTAAATGTGGTGTGGAGTGAAAACGCATAACCAGAAGTTTATGATTAGTGGGAATGTGTTCAATTCAAGTCGATCATTCTAGTTTAAGTACAAGTTAATTAGTAGGTGGAGGTTTCTATGGCAGCACAAATTATTGCAGGCGAGAATTATCGATTTACGATTATCACAGACTATCTATTGCGAATCGAGTGGTCAGATGACGGCAAGTTTGAAGAGCGGCCGACTTATTTTGTTCAAGATCGTAACTTTGCTACGCCGACAACCGTTCAGATTTATCGGCAACGACAGGATCATGAGTTGGAAATCGAAACGCAGGGATTTCATTTGTATTATGATGGCGGGGCATTTTCTGCTAAGAATTTGTGGATCGATGCTAAATATGGTTTTGAGGCGCATTTCAGTCGTTGGTTATTTGGACGCGAACCTGTGGGCGGTAATTTGTTTGGGACGGCACGTACACTGGATGAAGCTAATGGTGAGATTCCGTTAGAGAATGGTGTGATTTCGCGGCATGGTTATGCGCTGATCGATGATTCTGATAATAATGTAATTTTGCCTAATCAAGAAATTGGGCCACAAAATCGTGACCAAACGGATCTTTATTACTTTGCTTATGGTCGTCAATATCAACTAGAAATTAAAGATTATTTCAAATTATCTGGTGCGCCGCCGATTTTGCCACGTTATGCGTTGGGGAATTGGTGGAGTCGCTATTATCAATATAACCAGCAAGAATATCAGGACTTGTTTACTAAGTTTCAACAGGAAAACGTCCCATTTTCTGTGGCTGTTTTGGATATGGATTGGCATTTAACCGATGTACCAGCTGAACAAGGCAGTGGTTGGACTGGCTATACTTGGAATGAGTCGTTATTTCCAGACCATCATCAATTATTGCAGTGGCTGCATCGACAGGGGATGAAAGTAACGCTCAATGTCCATCCTGCTGCCGGAATTCGCCCCTTTGAAAAAGTATATCCGCAAGTTGCGAGGCATCCGAAACTCGATGCCAAGACAAAACAGCCGGCTGTTTTCGATATCAAGAATCCGCAGTTTCGCCACAGCTATTTCGAAGATGTTCATCATCCTTTAGAAAAAGAAGGTATCGATTTTTGGTGGTTGGATTGGCAGCAGGATCGTTATTTTGATACTGCGGGTTATGACGTCTTGAAAGCCTTGAATCATTATCATTATTTAGATAATGAAGTGCGACATCCTGGAGAGGGACTGATTTTGTCACGGTATGCTGGCCCAGGTAGTCAACGTTATCCAATCGGCTTTTCTGGCGACACGTGGATCAGTTGGGCTTCGTTGAAATTTCAACCGTATTTCACAGCAACGGCCAGCAATATTGGCTATTCTTGGTGGAGTCATGATATTGGTGGGCATATGATCGGCAGTTATGATCCAGAATTGCAGACGCGGTGGGTTCAATACGGTGTTTTCAGCCCGATCAATCGATTGCATAGCTCAGATAATCCTTTTTCAGGTAAGGAGCCGTGGAATTATCCTATCGAAAATCGACAAGTGATCGATCAATTTCTGCAGTTGCGTCACCAACTGATTCCCTATTTGGATAGCGAAAATATTAAAACGCATCAAGATGGTGTTCCTCTAGTACAGCCGCTTTATTACCATCATCCCGAAATGGAAACTTATTATTATTATCGTGATGAATATTATTTCGGCAGTGAATTATTGGTTTCTGCGATCGTCGATCCGAAAAATCAGCAATTGCAGCAAAGTAAAGCAACCACATGGATTCCTGCAGGAACTTGGTATGATTTCTTTACGCATCAAATTTATCGTGGTGAGCAGGAAGTGAAGTTGTATCGGCCTCTGTCTGAATATCCGGTTTTGGTAAGAGCGGGTGGCATGGTGCCATTGACTAAATTATCTCAACAGAATTTGGATGACTTGCCGGTAGAATTAGTGGTACAAATTTTTGGCTGTGCAAATCACAAGTACGTGATGTATGAACATCAGGGACAAAAAATTGCCAGTACGACTTTTACCTTGTCAGAGGATGGTCGATTAACGATCACGGTTGAAGATTTGGATCACATTATTCCCAGTGATCGTCAAATTGAATTAGTTACGTTAGATTGTCCAGAATTAATTTTGGATAACCAAACGCAATATCTCATTACGCAAGTGCAAGCTGATTCCGCACCGTCGTTGACTGATCAGGTTTACGCGGCTTTGAAAGTTATGGAGATCCCCTTTGAATTGAAGCGTCAAATTAACGACTATGTTAAGAGCAATGCCACCGATCCAGTCAAGATCATTAATTTTATTGCGACGAAGGATCGCCCCGATTTAACTGATTTCTTTAGTGGCATGCTCGCACAAGAATTCCGATCTTAATTATGGTCAGGAGAGGTAAAGCGGCAAGCTGTAATTCAGTAGAAACGAATTGAATAGATCTATTTTTTATGGATAAGGTTTTCGCGAATAATTCGTCGCGGAGCCTTATTTTTTTATTTAATTTCTAGAATCGAAGAAAGAAATCGATTTTAGAGAAGTGCTGAGTTGGTCAAACAAATTGCGGTGATATTTGATTCTGATATGTAAAATGTAGATAAATTTTATTTTTTCACTCAATTGAGGAGAGTGTCAAATTTTATGTGTAAATAGAAAAGCCTCTCGTCCTTTTTTTAAAACATAGATTCTA
>NZ_RHOW01000037.1 GCF_003946215.1 Lapidilactobacillus mulanensis | reverse complement strand
CTCAGTTGGTAGAGCGCTTGACTGTTAATCAAGATGTCGTCAGTTCGAGTCTGACAACCGGAGTTAGATGGAGAGTTGTCCGAGCTGGCCGAAGGAGCATGATTGGAAATCATGTATATGGGCATAAACCTGTATCAAGGGTTCGAATCCCTTACTCTCCGTAGGCATACCAAGTTGAGTGATAAAAAATAGTAACCTTGCTAAATTAATATTTGGCGGGGTTCTATTTTTTTTGTCTTAAATTAAATATATTGGAAAATCAATCCATTTTCAGTAAATAGGTACAAATCACGTCACTTCTTTGAAATACTGTGTCTAGTTTTGGACAAATGAATAAACTAAAACGGAGAGTAAGGGATTCAAACCTCTTTATGAGCGCGCATGTACATATGCCGGTTGTCATACTCATCATAGTGTGGACAATGTTCATCAATCTTCTTGGTTCAGATAAGACTATCAAAATCGATGATAGAAGATTGAAAATCGTCAGAAAAAGCCACTGGTCTGAAAACAGATCAGTGGCTAATTTTCTACTAAATTATTTAATTGTTAATCGACCATCACGGTATTTTTATCTTTCAGTGCAAACGGTTCTTTCATATCGATCAAGTCATAGTACAAATGACCATTGAGATGATCAATTTCATGCTGGCAAACAATAGCTGGGTAATCACGTAAGCGGATCTTGTGCTGTTCGCCTTTGACGTCGGTATAACGCAACGTAATTCGATCGTGGCGAACGACGTAACCGGCGATATCCTTGTCTACTGACAAGCAACCTTCGCCCTCAGAAAGGGCAACTGGCTGAACGGAGTGGCTGACAATTACGGGATTGATGATCACCTCTTTGAAAAGTGGATCACCATCTTCTTCATTGCTAGGAACTAAAACAGCTGCCATCATTTCAGAAACGCCAACTTGTGGTGCAGCAAGACCGACGCCAGGGCGCAGACCGTATTTTTCAGAAAGTTCAGGGACTTGGCTATTTTCCAAATATTCCATCATGTCTTTAGCTAATTGTTGATTTTCTTTATTCAACGGAAATTCGACTTTTGCAGCTACTTGACGCAGAACTGGATCACCATCACGTACAATATTATTCATTAAAATCAAAGAAAAGGCCTCCAAATCTTTAAACTCATAACTACAAGTCTAGCAAAAAATAAGGATATTTGAAAGAGTCATTCCTGAACAATTTTCGTTTTTGCTCGCTTTGCCTACAAATTCATGTGTATTCTGTTGAAAAATAATCATGATCGATCTATTTTCCGATGCTATCGGTGATTGGGACTATAAATCAAGGGTCGTTCTGTGGTAAAATGGTTTAACTAAACATTAAGATGGAGTTGCCATGAAAGAGAACTATGCGTATCCGATCGATCCCGATTGGTCAAAGGAACAATTATTAGCTGCAATGAAAATTTTCAGTGACGTTGAAGCGGCTTACGAAAATCAGTTAAACGTTCAAGCATTTCTTTCAGATTGGCGTGAGTATCAGCGGGCGATCCCGATGAAAATGGATCAAAAAAAGATTGATCGTGAATTCGAACAAACAACTTCGTATTCCATTTATCAGGTCATGAAAGCCGCGCGTAACAGTACTAGAAATACAATTCGCTTGGAAGCAGATAAGAGGTAGCAGATGCGTTTCGATTCGTTTAAAATTCAGCATGACTTGGTTGTTTGGTTAACGGTCGCTGGAGACAAAATCAGGCAAAATATGGCGGACCAACTCCATGTAAAGACGAAAAGTGGCCGTAATGACTTGGTCACTAATCGTGATAAAGAAATCGAACAGTTCTACGTTGAGCAGATTCGTACCAACTATCCAGAGGCCAAAATTTGTGGGGAGGAAGGATTTGGTGATGACATCACCGATCTTTCTGGTTTAATTTTCTTCGTGGATCCCATTGATGGGACAATGAACTTTGTTAAACAGAAGCAAAACTTTGCGACAATGGTCGGCGTTTATCAAGATGGCCAACCTGTGATCGGTGCCATTCTCGATGTGATGGGGCAACAACTGATCGTTGGTGGCCCTGAAAATGGCGTTCTGTTTAATGGTCGACCGTTGATTCCATTGGCTGACCGGCCGATTGCGGATGGACTGATCGGCGTTAACAGTGGCATGTTCGCACATAACATCAATCATGTTCAACAGTTGATCGAAACGAGTTCAGGCGCGCGAGTTACAGGTAGTGCGGGTATCGAATTCATTCAGTTGGTGACAGGTCAACAAATTGGTTATATTTCCAATCTTTCTCCTTGGGATTATGCTGCTGGACAGGCAATAGGCGCAGCTCTCGGAATTGAAACCCATACTGTTTCGGGTGAGCCCCCATCGTTGTTAAAACGAGAAGTAATCATCGCGGGTTTGCCGGAAATTTGGCGGAACTTTTACCAATTGCAAAACTGAAAACGATTTATTAAATAATTTTCTGTAAGCAGAGCAAGTTTTATGTTATTATCTTACTTGACTGTATTATTTTTTACGCTATTTTACGCATTTTTGGAAGGAAGAAACTCATTGAAAACACGTGAAGATATTCGAAATATTGCCATCATCGCCCATGTCGATCATGGTAAAACAACCCTTGTAAATGAATTATTGAAACAATCTGATACACTTGACGAACATATTCAATTGGAAGATCGTGCGATGGATACGAATCCAATCGAGCGTGAACGTGGGATTACCATCTTATCTAAAGTTACAGCCGTTGACTATGATAACCACAAAATCAACATCTTGGACACACCAGGACATGCCGATTTCGGTGGTGAAGTTGAACGGATCATGCGAATGGTTGATGGTGTTCTGTTAGTTGTTGATGCTTTTGAAGGCACAATGCCACAGACGCGTTTCGTTTTGAAAAAAGCCATGGAACAACATTTAACACCAATCGTTGTTATTAACAAAATTGATCGTCCTGGCGCACGTCCAGAAGAAGTTGTTGATGAAGTTCTGGAATTATTCATCGAACTTGGCGCTGATGAAGATCAGCTCGAATTCCCAGTTGTTTACACAAGTGCCGTTAATGGTACTTCTAGTTTAAGCGACGATTTATCGACACAAAAACATACCATGAATCCAGTTTTCGATACGATTTTGAATACAATTCCTGCACCTATCGATAATAGTGACGAACCATTACAGTTCCAAGTTGCCATGCTCGATTATAACGATTATGTTGGTCGAATTGGTGTTGGTCGGATTTCTCGTGGGACAATCAAACTTGGCGATAGTGTTTCTGTCTTGAAACTTGATGGATCCGCTAAAAACTTCCGGGTCACTAAATTGTTTGGTTACTTTGGTTTGAAACGAATCGAAGTTGAGGAAGCTAAGGCCGGCGATTTGATTGCCGTTTCAGGTATGGAAGATATCTTCGTTGGTGAGACAGTTACACCGATCGATCATCAAGATCGATTACCGATTTTACGGATCGATCCACCTACGTTGCAGATGACTTTTGCCGTGAATACTTCACCATTTGCCGGTCGCGAAGGTAAATTCGTCACTGCCAGCAAGTTGGAAGATCGTCTGAAGTCAGCACTTCATACGGATGTTTCGTTACGTGTTGACGATACTGATTTGCCAGGTGCTTGGGTTGTTTCTGGCCGTGGTGAATTGCATTTGTCGATTTTGGTCGAAGAAATGCGTCGTGAAGGCTTTGAATTACAACTTTCTCGTCCTGAAGTTATTTATCGCGAAATCGATGGTAAACTCAGCGAACCTTTTGAAAGTGTCCAAGTCGATACACCTGATCAATATGTTGGTTCTGTAATCGATTCAATGGCACAACGCAAGGGTGACATGGTCAATATGGAATCCGTTGGTAATGGTCAAACGAGAATGATGTTCTTAGCACCATCTCGTGGTTTGATCGGTTACTCAACTGAATTCTTGTCTATGACTGGTGGTTATGGTATTTTGAACCATACTTACGAGAAGTACATGCCAGTGATCCGTGATTGGACGCCAGGACGTCGTAACGGTGCCCTAGTTTCAATTAATCAGGGTCTCGCGACTACCTATAGCCTTCAGTCAGTAGAAGACCGTGGTGAGCTGTTTATCGACGCTGCCGTTGAAGTCTACGAAGGAATGGTTGTTGGCCAAAGTAATCGGGAACAGGATATTGCTGTTAACGTTACGAAAGGTAAGAACTTGACTAATACGCGTGCCGCTGGTAAAGATCACGCTGCTGCCATCAGAACGCCCCGCAATTTAACTCTTGAGGAATCAATTGAGTTCTTGAACGAAGACGAATTCTGTGAAGTTACACCAACTAGTGTTCGTTTACGTAAAAAGATTCTCGATACAAACGAGCGTCGTAAGAACGACAAGCGTCGCAAGTTAAGTAGTGACAAATAAGTTATTGTTATAAATGATTAAAGCCGATGAAAATTCGGCTTTTTTTATACAGCCGGTTCGGTGATCTTCTGGTGAATTCAAGCCATTTATCAGTAATGTGCGTGTTGATGATTGTTTTAATTTTTAATAAAGTCATGGTCAATGTTTTTTGTGGTTTGAAGTGATGTTATAATAACGGTAACCATTTTGATTGGGAAGGATTGTCTTTCTTGAAGAAAAAACTTCAACGCTTGGATTATTGGATCTTGATCCCTTATGTCGTGCTGGTGCTCATTGGAATCGTCATGGTGTATTCTGCCAGTTCCGGTGAATTGCTGGCCTACAAGCAATCGCCATTGTCATATGCTATTCGGCAAGCTGTTTTTGCTGGGATCGGGTTATTGCTCGTCGCCTTTTTCTATTTAACAAAAATCAATCTTTGGTATTCGCGGCGGTTTGTGATTTTTATGTTAGTGTTCACACTGGCGTTACTGCTGTTGCTTCAGGGATTGCGAATTTTTAAACCTTCAGTCGCGCAAAACGGAGCAGTTGGTTGGATCAACTTGGGTTTCTTTAACGTCCAACCGGTTGAAATCGCCAAATTGGCCTTGGTACTTTATTTTGCCTTTATATTCGGCCGCAAAGAAATGCGCTTGCGAAAAAATAGTTATATTCAAACTTTGTGGCCACCAATTGTGGTTGCCTTTGTGTTTATGTTTCTAACTTTATTACAACCTGATACGGGTGGTGCCGCAATTTTAGGCTTTATCGCTGCCGTGATGGTTTTTGCCAGTGGCATTCCGTGGATCGTTAGTTTGGGTGTCGGTGGTGTTTTGTTGGCAGGCTTAGGTCTGGCAGTGACTTTCTTGGGCCACCTGAGTAGTTCATCGATTGTGTTGAAAGTATTAGGCTTACATTTGTATCAATTCGATCGAATTCGTTCGTTTATGCATCCGTTTCGATTGGAACAACATGGTGGCGCTCAGCTGGTCAATTCATATTATGCAATTAATAACGGTGGTTGGTTTGGTGCCGGTTTAGGAAATAGTATTCAAAAAAAAGGTTATTTGCCTGAACCATACACCGACTTTATCTTGTCGATCACCGCTGAGGAATTGGGAATTATCGGTGCATCAATTATTTTGATCTTGATTGGCTTGCTGATCGTGCGTAGCTTTTTAATTGGCATGCGTTCGAATAATACTTATCACATGTTGATCTGTTACGGAATCGGTGCCATGTTGTTTGTACAGACATTATTCAATGTTGGTGGGTTGCTGGGCGTTTTGCCGATTACCGGGGTGACGTTACCATTTATTAGTTATGGTGGCTCTAGTATGCTAATTCTATCGATTTGTATCGGGTTGGTTTTAAATATCAGTGCTAATGAAAAAAAGCTGCGTGAAACTGAAGCAGCTAAAAATTAAGAAATTGAAATTGATAGGAAGTGAGCTAATGTTTACGATGAAAGAACGAATTTCATTATCCGTGTGGCTATATTCGTTGAAACAAGTGCGGCAATTGCGCCGCTACGGCATGATTTATTATATTTCTAAACGGATGAAATATGTGATCATTTATCTGGATGAATCGCAATTAGAGGCAACGGTCAAGGCATTGAATAATTTACGCTTTGTCAAAAAAGTCGAAGTCTCACCGCGTAAACAAATCGATCTAAACTTAGGCTCGAAATTAGACCGTGACGCGTTGGCAGCAAGTAGTGGGGATAACTAGTGAGAGTAATTGCAGGAACATATGGTGGTCGACGGTTAAAAGCAGTGCCTGGCACCCAAACCCGGCCAACGACAGATAAAGTTAAAGAAGCACTATTCAGCATGATCGGGCCTTATTTTGATGGCGGCCAGGTTCTCGATTTGTTTGCTGGTACCGGTGGCTTGGCAATTGAGGCGGTTTCGCGCGGCTGTGATCAAGCAGTATTAGTGGATAAACAACGCCAAGCGCAAGCGGTGATCACCGAGAATATTGCCTTGACTAAGGAACCAGAGCGTTTTCGGTTGTTGAAGACGCCCGCACAAACTGCTTTGAAATTATTGGCGGATGAGCAGCAACAGTTTAGCTATGTTTTTTTAGACCCACCTTATCGGTTTAAAATCATTCATCAGTTGTTAGAAACTTTGTCCGAATTATCTTTGTTGACTGATTCAGCACGTGTGATCGTGGAAACAGAACGTGAAGATGACGTCGAATTACCGGTGGGTTTCGAATTGATCAAACATCATGACTATGGCATCACTAAAATTTCGGTTTATCAGTATAATAAGGGATGATTTCGATTGAAAAGAGTCGCACTATTCGCTGGAAGTTTTGATCCTTTTACCAAGGGACATTTACGCATCTTACAAAAGGCGTTACCGCTGTTTGATGAAGTTGTCGTCGCGATTATGACGAATGACAGCAAACATTATTTACTGACGACTGCCGAAAAAAAACGCGTCGTTCAAGATGCTGTTGTGGGACTCGAAGGAGTTACTTTGATTGCGCGTCCAGCTTCTCTGACGACGGATTTAGCGCATGAAGTTGGTGCGCAATTTTTGATCCGGGGTTTACGTAATAGCACCGATCTGTCTTATGAGACTGGGATTGCAGAAATGAACCAATCATTAGCGCCTGATATCGAAACGGTGTTCCTGTTGGCAGATTCTGAAAATGCGTACGTTTCTTCGAGTATGATCAAGGAAGTTTTGCAGTTTGGTGGCGATGTCAGTGCCTTTTTAACACCGACTGCTGTTGAACTTTTAACTGCAAAATTGAAGGGGTGAGCAGATGAAACGTTGGCAAAAAATCAGTTTGATCGGCGCAGCAATTTTAATTGTCGTTGCATTTTTTGTAGTGCCGCTACCGCTTTACATTGAGGAGCCAGGATCTGCCGAGTCATTGAATCAATTCGTGAAAGTCGATGGTCAAAAGGATACAAAGAAAGGTGAGTATCGATTGGTTACCGTCGGGATCATGCAGGCAACACCATTTCGTTGGGTCATGGCCAAATTCGAACCTTTTCAAGATATCGTGACACAGCAAGAATTAATGGGTGATGAAGACAGCGATGCCTATGAACAGATTCAAGAATATTACATGGAAAATTCGATCAATAGTGCGATTGTACAAGCCTATAAGGCGGCCAAGAAAGAATATCAAGTTGAATTCTTAGGCATTTATGTCATGGACGTGATCAAACAGTCAAGTGTTGCTGGAGAAATCCGAGTCGGTGATACCATTACGGCCGTCAATGGACAGCATTTTAAAAATAGTCAAGGCTTTATTGATTACTTAAAAGATAAAAAAATAGGCGAAAAAGTGCAGATTACCTACCAACGCTCGAATGAAACTCATCAAACAACGGCATCAATCATTAAATTACCCCAGACAAATCGAAATGGGATCGGTATTACCTTGACGGATCGAACGACGATCAAGACCAAAATTCCGGTCAAAATCGATGCTGGTGAAATCGGTGGCCCTTCTGCCGGAATGATGTTCTCACTACAAATCTACGAGCAACTGATCGATCAGAATTTACGTCGTGGACGGAATATTGCTGGCACGGGTACAATTTCTGCGGACGGTACAGTTGGCGCAATCGGTGGGATCGATAAGAAAGTTGTCGCTGCTGATCAAGCGGGTGCAACCATATTCTTCGCGCCCGATGATCCGGTAACTGCGGCAATCAAGAAGGTTGATCCGACATATGTCAACAATTATCATACGGCCTTGGCTGCAGCTAAAAAAATCAATACGAAAATGAAAATTGTACCGGTTAAAAAGTTCAGTGATGTGTTGACTTATTTGGAAACTCATCGCAAGTGATCCTCACCACTCTGTAAATTTTAAATGTTATTTTAAAAGCCACGGGAAATCCGTGGCTTTTTGCGTATCTAATTTATGAGGTGATCTTATGGCGGATTTATGGGAGCGGATCAAAATAGAATATCGGCAGAAACCGAGCCGCTTTATCTTAATTGGTGTATTGCTTGTGGGAATCATTGGATTGGTTACATTTCAGCGTTCACGTACCACCATTACGAAAGCAAATGATTTAGCCCTTGTAACGAGCAAAGATTCTGTGCTGGATGCGAAAAAGAATGATGGATCAAGTCGAAAAGCAGTTGAAGCAAGCTCGTCATCGACGGTGACAACTCCGGTCAAATATTATGTTGAGATCAAAGGTGAGGTGAACAAGCCTAATGTTTATCAAGTTTCGGAGCATGCGCGAATCAATGATTTGGTGAAACTAGCTGGTGGTTTGACAGCGCAAGCAGATGATCGACAGATAAATTTAGCGCAGCCTTTGCAGGACGGGATGAGTATTTATATCCCCAAACAAGGTGAGGAGTTGACCACGGCACCACAAAATGGTAACGAGCAATCCAGTGGGGCACCAGCAACCAGTGAACCTAATAATTCTAGTGGAAATACGCAGGCACCCGCAACAATCAACATCAATCAAGCCGATATTGTTCAATTACAACAAATCAACGGTGTCGGACCTAAAAAAGCGGCCGATATTATTGCTTACCGTGAATCGTCAGGACCGTTTAAATCGGTCGATGATTTGACCAAGGTAAGCGGAATTGGTGATAAAACACTCGCTAAAATCAGAGATCAATTGTGCGTTTGAATCGAAAGATGGGTTTGGATGACTCGATCAATGGCAAATTAATGCTAATTGGTCTGAGCGTCCTTATTTTGCTGGGATATTTGTGGACAAATTCGAATTGGATCTTGGTACTAGTATTGAGCCTCGTAATTGTTTGGCGACTGTATTGCAGTCGTTCTATTTGGCTCGCGGTTCTAATGATTTTTATTTTGGGCATCTTTTCATTTCGGCAGCGCCAATTTATCGAAGTGGCTAAAGCAGTTCCCGCCGATTACGAAATACTAACAATGAAAGCAGATCAGTATAAACTCAATGGTGATTTAGTCACAGGAATGGCGAAGGTGAGTGGCACAAAAGTTTTCGCATTGATCAAGTTGACAAATCAAAAGCAGAAGATACAGTTACGCAAAAATGATCATAACATTCAATTTGAAGTGGCGGATGCGGGTCTGACCAAGATATCACCACCAACAAATCAGGCGGAATTTGATTTTAAAACTTGGGCAGCACATCGCCAAATAAGCTATCAAGTGCAGGGTGACGTAACCACGGTCAAGCAACTAAAACCCGCTAGTCTGAGTGACTGGATTGCACATTTCCGCAAACAATTTTTGAATCGGACAGCGACGCAGCCTAAGTATTGTGCCTTTCATTTGCGTGCATTAGTGGCCGGTTATACGAATAATGACGATTTAGAAATTCGCCAGTTATTAAGTACATTAGGGATCATTCACTTGTTTGCCTTATCAGGCTTGCATGTTGATCTATTGATCAAGTTAGTTCGTAAGCTAGGGTCTTCATTGCATATCATTGATGAAATCAGTCGCGGATTACTGCTTGTAGTGCTGCCAATTTATGCGATTTTTGTAGGTGGACAGGTTGGTATTTTGCGCGCTATTTTGTCGTACTTTATTCGTGAGTTGAGTCGTCTGTGTCATCTTCGATTGGCAAGCTTAGATCAATTGACACTGGTTTTATTGATTTGTCTTTGGTTCCAGCCAGCAGCCATGCTTGAACTTGGGCCACAATTAAGTTTTACACTTGCCTTGGCATTGCGATTAATGCCGCGGTTGCTAAATAAATGGCAAGTACAATTGAAACTCGGTTATTTGACGATGGGATTTATTTTATTCTGGACATATACGTTTAATTTGTTTGCACTGGTTATGGGGGCTTTATTTGCGCCACTTTTTTCGATTTTGATCTTGCCCTTGACGTTATTGAATTTAGTGGTTCCTCGTTCAAGTTTATTGATTGAACCACTTTGGCAGGTTCTATATCATTCGCTAGAAGACCTTAATCAGCAGCTGCCCTTGCAATTAACCTTCGGTAGTTTGCCGGTGTTTATCTTGGTGGCTATTGTCTTGATTGGCTTATTTGGGTGTGAACGGCTTAAATTTACAAAACGTTATTTTGCTATTGCCTTAATGCCATTTTTGATCACGTATGCTGCTCACCAATTGAGTTGGCAAGATAAAGTGACTGTCTTGGATATTGGACAAGGCGATAGTATTTTGGTGCAAACGGCCTTTCCAAAACGGACGCTTTTGATCGATACTGGTGGGCAACTGCACTTTAAGCAGGCCCGGTGGCAACGACGGGACACAACCACCCGCGTCGAAAAAATCACCTTACCATATTTGCGTTCTCAAGGTATTTCACACTTGGATTATGTTTTGCTATCACACCAGGATGCGGATCATTTGGGCGACTTGTCGACCTTGTTAGCGGAAATGCCGGTAACTCATATTTTATTTACGAAAGGAATGGAACAGAATCCGAATTTTATCAAAAAATTGCAGAAGAGTCGTTCTCGCAATCGCTATCTGCCTAAACTTGCTGGCCTAAAATTAGACGATGGCCATTTGCAAGGCCAATTTATTGCCCCACAAAAAGAGGGACTTGGTGATAACGAAGATTCGTTGTCAGTGTTGCTCAAGGTGGGAACATCTCGTTGGTTATTTACGGGCGATTTGGATCGTGAACATGAGCTCGAAAGTTTAGATAGGTATCCCAATTTACCGGTCGATTATTTGAAAGTTGGTCATCACGGAAGTAAGACTGCGAGTGATCCAGCTTTTATTGAGGCGATTCAACCAAAACTGGCCATTATTTCTGCGGGTCGAAACAATCGATACCATCATCCCAACGAAGAAACATTAACGACGTTTGCCCAACAAGGATTGCCATACTTAAACACTGCAGATTATGGTATGATTGAATGGCAGGAAAGCCGCCTGACACACCATGTACAGATCAGCACTAAACTGATGGGGGATGAAGAAATTAGTGGCCAGTCAAAAAAGTAATTCAGTTTCAGTAAGCCAATTAGAAAAAATGACAATTGAACAATTGCCAGCAGTGATCCTTGTTTTGGGAAAAGAACAAGCCTTATTGGATCAAATCAAAAATTATTTTGAAAAGTTATTGTCGCCTGAAGAACGTGACATGAATTATGGCCGCTATGATTTAAGTGAAGACACAATCGGTGCGGCGTTAGACGATGCGGCATCGGTTCCTTTTTTCGGTGATTGGCGACTTCTTCTCGTGACACAGCCCACTTTTCTGACCGGTGAGGCGAGAAAAGGTAAAGTTGAACACGAATTTGATGCTTTGCTCGATTATTTGAAGCAACCTCAGCCAAGTACCAAGTTAATTTTTTGGGCGAATTATGAGAAACTCGATGAACGTAAAAAGGTGACTAAGGCGCTTAAAAAAGAGGCGTTGATCATTGATGCTTCCGAGCTCAAAGGCTATCATTTGACGAGTATGCTTAATCAAGCGGCGGCGGAGTTACAGGTGACGATCGAACCCCGTGCACTTGAGCTTCTGTTGCATCGCGTCGATGAACACTATACATTGGCAGTTGCCAAGCTGAAGCAGCTCGCTTTGTTTGTGGGACCGGGTCAGCCAATTAAGGTGGCGGATGTGGATCAAGCTGTCGAGCAGGTGATCGAGGATGATGTTTTTCAACTCGTTGCGGAGACGTTAGGGAATAAGCAACAACAAGCTTTGCAACTTTATCAACATTTATTATTAAACGGAAATGAACCTATTCAGCTTTTAGCCTTGATCACCACTCAAGTGCGTTTATTACTGCAGGCCAAAATTCTTCGACAAGCCGGTTATGCTCAAGGTGATATTGCTAGCCAGATGAAAATTCATCCGTATCGTGTGAAGTTAGCACTGCAACAAGAGCAAAAATTTGGTTTAACACAATTAAAAAATATGTTTCAAGAATTAGTTGATTTAGACTATAAAATCAAAACTGGGCAGGCAGAAAAGGCGCAGTCACTGGAGTTGTTGATTATTAAATTTTCTGCCACGCCAGAAAAAGTTGGGATTTAAATGCGATGTTTTGTGAAAGGGACTTGCATATCTAGCTCATTTTGATATAATATTTTCTGTTAAGTTTGAATTACGCTACTCTGGAGGTGACTATTAATGCCACAAATCAAATCTGCAATGAAACGTGTTAAAACAAATGAAAAAGCTCGCGATTTAAATGCTGGTCAGAAAGCTGCAATGCGTACTGCTGTTAAGAAATTTGAAACAGCTAATACTGCAAAAGCTGATGATGCACAAGCTTTGTATACGGAAGCAATTCGTTCAATCGATATGGCTGCTACTAAAGGCTTGATCCATGCCAATAAAGCTGCACGTGATAAATCACGTTTAACGAAATTAAACCAAGCTGACTAATTAACGATTCGGGCAACCGAATCTTTTTTTGTGGCTCGGTAGTTTTCTTGGTGGGGATTGGAATGAACGGCTCATTCGGTTTGTAGAATTAGTTCTGCGTGCTGATAGACGCAATTGCTGCCAAAGAGCTCGTCTTGAGTGGAATCCGTTAGACATGGTTGTCGACATGGATTATTTGATAGATCGCGCTTAAAAAGTTGAGAATTACTTTTATAAATTGAGCTGTGGATTTTTAATTTAGGCGTGGCGATGTCACGCCACTTTTTATGACTTGCTTTTTTTGCAAAAATTCGCTAAAGTAATGATGTTCACCAATTACTTAGTTTCACGATTCACCAACGTTTTACTAAGTTCTTGGAGATAATAAAATAATGAGGTGGAAACATGGCAATTTCTCAAGTTGAGAAGAACGAGATTATCAAGAAATATGCACGTCACGAAGGGGACACTGGTTCACCAGAGGTTCAAATCGCTGTTTTAACTGCTGATATTAATGCATTGAATGGTCACTTGAAGGTTCATAAGAAGGATCATCATTCTTATGTTGGCCTTTTGAAGAAGATCGGTCATCGTCGTAACTTATTAGCATATTTACGTGGAAAAGATGTTGTTCGCTATCGTGAACTTATCCAAAGCTTAGGTTTGCGTCGTTAAGCTTATCCAAACAAAGCGAGGTCAAATCGATCTCGCTTTCTTTTTACATAGAAATTCAAAAATTTGAAAAAGGATGAACAAAGATGGCACAGGATAAACGTGTTTTCCGCCTAGATTGGGCGGGCAAATTATTGCAAGTCGAAGTTGGTCAGGTTGCTAAGCAGGCTAATGGTGCAGTGTTAGTTCGTTATGGCGATTCTGTTGTGCTTAGCGCTGTGGTGGCAAAACCGGCACATGAGCATCAAGACTTTTTCCCATTGACGATCAATTATGATGAGAAAATGTTTGCAGCTGGTAAAATTCCTGGTGGGTTTAATAAGCGCGAGGGTAAGCCAAGTGTGCATGCGACACTGACGGCTCGCTTGATCGATCGTCCGATTCGACCACTTTTCCCCGAGGGATTTGTGGATGATGTTCAGATTACTAATATTGTTTTCAGTGCTGATCCAACTGCTGGGCCAGAATTAATGGCGATGTTGGGTTCGTCTTTAGCTCTGGGGATTTCTGAAATTCCATTTGAAGGTCCGATTGCCGGTGTTAAAGTTGCTCGAGTTAATGGTGAACTACAATTAAACGCCGAATCAGAAGCATTAGCTGATTCTGATTTGGATTTAACAGTGGCTGGAACTGAATCGGCGGTCAATATGGTCGAGGCAGGCGGGCAGGAGATTCCTGAAGCTGAAATGCTGGCGGCCTTACAATTCGGCTATGAAAAAGTTCAAGAGTTATGTCGTTTCGAACAAGAAATTATCGCTGCAATTGGTAAAATTAAAATAGCATTCACAACGCCTAGTGTGCCGACCGATTTAGTGGCTGAAATTCAGGCTAATTATCATGACACTATGCGTCAAGCCATGTTAACGGAAGATAAAATGGCTCGTGATGAGAATATTGAAGCCGTCAAAGATCTCGCGCATGAGCACTATGCTTCTTTGAGCGGTGGCGAAACAGATTATACTGTTTTACAAGAAGTCGATCAGTTCATGGCTGACTTGGAACGGCAAGTTTTGCGTGAGTTGATTACTGTCGATAAAATCCGTCCTGATGGTCGACAATTGGATGAGATCCGTTCTTTGGACGCTGAGGTGGGCTTATTGCCACGCACGCATGGGTCTGGCCTATTTACTCGTGGACAGACACAAGTGCTCTCTGCGTTGACCTTAGCCCCCATTTCAGAGGCACAGGTGATCGATGGCTTGGGTGAGGAAGCTCATAAGACATTTGTACATCATTATAATTTTCTACAGTTTTCTGTTGGTGAAACGGGGCGTTATGGTGCACCTGGACGCCGCGAGTTAGGTCACGGGGCTTTAGGGGAACGGGCTTTACAGCCGATTATTCCTGATGCCACTGCGTTTCCTTATGCGATTCGGTTGGTCTCGACCGTGTTAGAATCGAATGGTTCTTCCTCACAGGCCAGTATTTGTGCCAGTACGCTGGCCTTACTCGATGGTGGTGTGCCGATCAAAGCACCGGTCGCCGGAATTGCGATGGGTTTGGTCAAAGAGGGCGACAATTACACGATTTTGACAGATATTCAAGGAATTGAAGATCATCTCGGAGATATGGATTTCAAGGTTGCTGGCACGCGTGCAGGAATTACCGCTTTGCAAATGGATATCAAAGCTGACGGGGTTACCGGCGATATTCTAGCACAAGCCCTTGACCAGGCTAAAAAAGCACGGCTACAAATTCTGGATAAGATCGATGAAACAATTGTTGCACCACGTCCGACGCTAAGTCAATATGCACCTAAGATTATTGAAGTCCAGATCGATCCATCGAAGATCAAAGATGTGATCGGTCGCGGTGGTGAGACAATTAATGAGATTATTGACCAGACTGGTGTTAAAATTGATGTAGCACAGACTGGATTAGTGACGATTAGTTCCCAAGATGCGGAAGAAATTAACCAGGCCAAACAACTGATTGCCGATTTAACGCGTGAAATTAAAGTTGGCGAAGTTTATATGGGAACTGTGAGTCGGATCGAACCATTTGGCGCCTTTGTCGAGCTAGCTAAAGGTAAGAATGCATTGGTTCATATTTCTCAATTAACAGCAGGGCGCATTGAAAAAGTCGAAGATGCGGTTAAAATCGGCGATCAACTGCTTGTCAAAGTGGTCAGTATCGATGGTAAAGGTCGTATCAATGCCTCACGTAAAGCATTATTAACAGAAGACTAAATCAGAATCGCGGTCGAACAAGAGTGCCATATGCTGTTGACCGATGATTCGAATAATTAATTAAGGAGTAAATATGTTACAGAATTTGAAAGTGATCCCATTTGGCGGTGTCCGCGAAAATGGGAAAAATATGTATGCCGTCGAAGTCGAGGATGAAATTTATATTCTCGATTGCGGCTTAATGTATCCAGAAAACGAGCTATTAGGAATTGACGTTGTGATTCCTGATTTTGCTTATCTTAAAGAAAATATCGATAAAGTTGTTGGTATTTTTCTTACGCATGGTCATGCCGATGCAATCGGTGGGCTGCCATATTTCTTATCTGAGAATCAAGTGCCTGTTTTCGGTTCAAAGATGACGATTGAACTGGCAAAAATAACCGTTGCAAGCGAGAAAAAGTTGCGAGGCTTCGACGACTTTCACGTTATCGATGAGAAGACCGCAATTGATTTCAAGCATGCCACAGTCTCGTTCTTTAAGACGACACATTCAATTCCAGGGTCTTTAGGAATTGATCTGAAAACAGAAGCAGGTCACATTGTTTATACCGGTGATTTCAAGTTTGATCAAGCTGCAAAGCCTGGTTATCAAACTGATTTCGGTCGCCTAGCCGATATTGGCCGTGACCACACGCTGATGTTACTGAGTGATTCTTCAAATGCAGAATCACCTTATGAAAACAGCAACGAGCATGATATTGCTAGTTATATTCAGGAAACTTTTAAATATCATACGGGTCGGATCATTGTCGCTTCCGTTGCTAGCAATATTGAGCGGATCCAACAGATTTTCGACGCAGCCGACAAGGCCAATCGCCGAATTGTGTTGACTGGACAAGACTTAGAAAAAATTGTTAAGACCGCTTTGGAGCTTAATTATTTGACCTTGCCTAATCCCAACCTGTTGGCAACCACGAAAGAGTTACATGATTTAGCGCCGGAACAAACTATTGTTCTGGAAACTGGTAAAATGGGCGAGCCCATTAAATCACTTGAAAAAATGGCGACTCATCGTCACCGCTTGCTACACATTAAAGAAGGCGATTTGGTCTTCATCACCACGACACCATCGCATGCCATGGAAACTACCGTTGCAAAAATGCGCGATTTAATTTATCGTGCGGATGGTACGGTCAAGGCAATCAGCGATGATCTCCATTCATCGGGTCATGCCAACAAGACTAACTTGCAGTTAATGATCAATTTGATCCAGCCTGATTATTTAATGCCAATTCAAGGCGAGTATCGTTTGCTAGAAGCTCACGCACATATCGCCGAGGAAACTGGCATGGCATCTGACCATATTTTCATTACCAAAATGGGTGATGTTTTAAAGTATGATCAGGGCAAGTTCCATTTAGGCGCTGCGGTTGCCGCTGGTGACACCATGATCGACGGTAGCGGTGTTGGTGATATTGGCAATATTGTGTTGCGTGATCGGCGTTTGTTGGCCGATGACGGTATTTTCATCGCGGTTGTCACTATCGATCGTCGCAAGAAGAAGATTGTGGCTAAGCCTAAGTTGACTTCACGTGGATTCGTTTATGTGAAAGCTAATCGCGATTTGATGTCAGAGAGTTCCGATATTGTCGTCAAAGCAATTGAGAACAATCTGGCTCATAAAGAGTTCGATTGGAATGATCTGAAACAGGATGTGCGCGAAGATCTGAGTAAATATTTATTCGACCAAACTAAACGGCATCCGGTTATTTTGCCGGTGATCATGGAAGTTAATCAGAATCGCCATCGTTAAGGTGTTGATTTTGATCGATTGAGGTGAAAAAAGTGGCAGAATTTCCAGAAACAGTCAAAAGTTTGGTTGCTTTGGCAAAAGAAGCTGTTGCTAAGCAGGATTTTGATCAGGCAATGCGCTATTATCAAAGGACATTACAGCTGGATCCACCTTTTGATGTTGTTCAGGATTACTTGCAACTTCTACTGCAAGTGAAGGACTTGGATGAGGCGCGTAGTTTATTAGCAGATTTTGGTGGTCTCTTTATTGCCAATGGGCGGCTGATCTATTATTGGCAGGCGTTGTTGCAAGTAGACGATTATCTGGGCTTTGATCAGTCACTGGATTGGCTGAAACGCCAAGATTATCGGCTGGATCAGAGTGAACAAGCTCAATGGACTGAACTGCAACAACAGATGATGCTGGTGCAATTTACATCAGAGAAATTAGCAAAATTGACGGCTGATCTTTTGCTAGCAACTACGACCGAAGATGGTAACTGGCATCAAGCTTTGCAAGCATTAAAGCTCTTGACACCTGTTGCCTATCTGCAAGTTGTCGAGCCAAGTTTGGTGAGTGCCAATTTAAATATTGCGGCGCGAGTGACGATACTTAATGAAATTAGCCAATTTTCACAGGTTCCGGAATTGAAAATTTGGTGGCGGGGAGAATTACGCTCTGTCGTGGCAAACGAATTGGTGCCACTCCAGTCGGTTGAATTATTTCAAGAATTAATTCAATCACTCGAACAATATGCGCAGTCGCATAAAATAGATCAGGCACAACAGCAATTTGTTTTCAGCAATATTACGACGTATGTTTGGTTGACTTATCCATTTTGCCAAACAGAATTAACGCCGATCGATATTTGGCGTGAATTTTTATTCAGCGGTCAGATACCAGGAAATACGAGTTTCGAACAGCGTGATCAGATTCAATTTTGGCAAGAAGAAGAGCAAAAAATGCTCAAACAATTAAATTCTTGAACGAAATTAAGTTAATTTTGTAAAAAGTCACGTTTTTTTGAATAAAGGTGTTTACAATTCTGGTAACTCTCCGTATAATCATAGAAGGATATTTCTCTAAGGATAACCATTGGTTTTCTGGTCGGGAAGTAGTATAATTAAACATAAAGGAATTTTCAGCGAAGATGATTGTCGGACTGATTTTTCTTGTGAAAATTACAGGAGGTTCATTTTATAATGGCAGAAAAAGAGCATTACGAAAGAACTAAGCCCCATGTAAACATTGGGACCATCGGCCACGTTGATCATGGTAAGACTACATTAACGGCCGCTATTACAAAGGTATTATCAAAGAAAGGCCTCGCAAAAGCTGAGGACTATGCTGATATTGATGCCGCACCAGAAGAAAAGGAACGTGGCATTACTATCAACACTGCTCACGTTGAGTACGAAACTGAGAAACGTCACTATGCTCATATTGATGCCCCAGGACATGCTGATTACGTCAAGAACATGATCACTGGTGCCGCTCAAATGGACGGTGCAATCTTAGTTGTTGCTGCAACTGATGGTCCAATGCCACAGACGCGTGAACATATCTTGCTTGCTCGCCAGGTTGGTGTTGATTATCTTGTTGTATTCTTGAACAAGATCGACTTAGTTGATGACGAAGAATTGATCGACTTAGTTGAAATGGAAGTTCGCGAATTGTTATCTGAATACGATTATCCTGGTGACGATATTCCTGTTCTCCGTGGTTCAGCATTGAAAGCTCTTCAAGGCGACGCAGAACAAGAAAAAGTTATCGAAGAATTGATGGATACAATCGACGAATATATTCCAACACCTGTTCGTGAAACTGACAAGCCATTCTTATTACCAATCGAAGATGTCTTCACAATCACTGGACGTGGTACAGTTGCTTCTGGTCGTATTGACCGTGGTACTGTTAAAGTCGGTGACGAAGTTGAAATCATTGGTTTAGTGCCAGAAGTCTTGAAGACAACTGTTACTGGTTTGGAAATGTTCCGTAAGACTTTGGATATTGGTGAAGCCGGCGATAACATCGGTGCACTTCTTCGTGGTATTAACCGTGAACAAGTACAACGTGGCCAAGTTTTAGCTAAGCCAGGTTCAATCCAAACTCACAACAAGTTCAAGGGTGAAGTTTATATCTTGAGCAAAGAAGAAGGCGGACGTCATACACCATTCTTCTCAAACTATCGTCCTCAGTTCTACTTCCATACAACTGATGTTACGGGTGTCATTGAATTGCCAGAAGGCGTTGAAATGGTAATGCCTGGTGACAACGTTACGTTTGAAGTAGATTTGATCGCACCAGTTGCTATTGAAAAAGGTACTAAGTTTACTGTTCGTGAAGGCGGACGTACTGTTGGTGCCGGCCAAGTAACTGTTATCTTAGACTAATTTCTCGTTAATAACGATGAATTATCAGGACTAGAACTTAATTGTTCTAGTCTTTTTTTGCTCAAAAAGTTTGCGATGGGTTGATCTTCCTTTACGGCGGGTGTTCTGGGAATAGCTTTGGAGTGCGTAAAAAATAATCTACCTTCGGCAGAAGTTGCTCCAGAAAATAGTGGGAAGTTGCTGTGGGGACGGCTGCAGGATTTCCAAAGTACAGAAATTCTGGGTCTTTGTCAAATAGTGTTGGTGGAGATTTATGAGCGATATCTGAATTTACAGATATCGCTTTT
>NZ_RHOW01000036.1 GCF_003946215.1 Lapidilactobacillus mulanensis | reverse complement strand
CATGCCGTTCAAGAATGTGCATAAACACTTTAATTATTTGATTGTCCTCTTGACAGGAGCCGAGCCTGATCTGCTTTTTGACTACTTTCATTTAAGTTGGAAAACTTTTCATTAACCTAATTTTTTTAGCGAGCGAGCAACACAAACCGTTCGCAAACGATCGGATCTCGTTCGGAGAACCGGAAATTAGCCGCCTTGGCTTCCTCACTGAAAAATGGCCAGTGCTTCTCGTGCCAATAATCGAGGCTTAGATCCCCCTCACCTTCCAGCGTGGCGTGTTCTGCACTTACCTCGGCGTAAGGAACAACGTCGATTTGGCTGGTTTGGATAATGCAACTAGGCTGTTGATGACCGTCTAAAATAATATTGAAATCGCCGACTTGCGGAATAGGTTCGTTGGTCCACCGATAGAGTTGATAGAGTGAAGACGTCGCCGTTTTTTTACCAGCCAACACCAATGCCAATAATTCATCCGCCTGTTCAGCGGTATTGCCAAACGACCAAGCTAAATATTTATCGCCGGCCTGAGGATGCGTTTTTTTAAACGCCTCCCAATATGTTGACACCGCCAAATCAGTCATTATCACACAACCTTTCATTCCCTCAAGTCTATCCGATTTTCATTGGAAACTCAAATAATTGCTGCAACAAATTCACTGGCGATCCGAATCGATCACGTTTGAAATCCCACTGAAATTCTTGAAAAGTTAACAATCTGTTAACAGTTTTGGCTAAATAAGCATCGTTCTTTAAAAATGTTATATAATTCTATAGTGTAACTATGAAAAAAGGTGGCGTTATTTGTGAACGAGCCCCAAAATTGGTGGATCCAGTTGCAAGCTATTTTCAAAAAATTTGGCCGCAACTTAAGTCGTTTTTTCCAAAAGACATTTCGACGATTACGTTCATTTCTGAGACAACAAAAAAAAGACTCAAGAAATCCACACGATTGGCAATTCAAATTTAACGTAACCATGAGTACCATCCGCTCGTTGATCTTGTACGCGATCGCGTTGCTATTCGTTCTCGGCGGCCTAGGACTGGGAATGGGCCTCGGTTATTTTAGTGGCTTATTAAGTCACGAAGAAGTCCCAACTTATGCGAGCATGGCGCGCCAAATCAGCGACGTTAAACAATCTTCCGAGCTTTATTTCGCCGACAACGTGAAATTAGGCGATGTTAAAAGCGATTTGATCCGGACCACTGTTAGTTCAGATCAAATTTCGCCCTACTTAAAATCCGCCATCGTCGCAACTGAAGACAGCGACTTCTACGAACATGATGGCGTTGTTCCCAAGTCATTGATCCGCGCAGTTCTTGCGGACGTCACTGGATTGGGCACCCAAACTGGTGGCTCCACACTAACCCAACAACTGGTTAAAATGCAGCTGCTTTCCTCAGAAACAACTTGGAAACGTAAGGCGATTGAAATTATGTTGGCCTTACGCGTCAACAAGTATTTCAGCAAAGATCAAATTCTCGAATCCTATTTAAACACCGCAACATTCGGACGTAATCATGCCGGTCAAAACATCGCCGGCGTTCAAGCAGCAGCAAGAGGGATTTTTGGCGTCGACGCTAGCAAGCTGACTTTACCACAGGCTGCTTTCATCGCCGGCCTCCCTCAAAGCCCGTCGATCTATACACCGTTCACACAAACTGGCGAGCTCAAGAAAGACACCTCGCTGGGAATCAAGCGTGAGCGGGTCGTCTTATTCCGGATGTTGCGTAATGGCGACATTACCGACCAAGAATACGAAGCTGCAAAAAAAGTCGATCTCACTAAACAGTTTTTGCAACAAGGAACTGCCACTCAACAAAATGTCAAATACGGCTACGTCTATAACTTATTGCTCGGACAAGCACGCACCATTCTGATCAAGCAATTGATCAAGGCGGATGGTCGCGATGTTGAAAAAGTTAAGAAAGATGACGAACTATACGCCACTTATTACACTTCCGCAGACACCTTGCTCCGTCAGAAAGGCTATCGAATCGACAGCACCATTAACAAAACGCTCTACGACGATCTGCAAGACGCCACGTCTGAAGCGAGTGCGAATTTCGGTCAGAGTTATACCGAATCCGCCTATGATACGAACTTGCAAAAGACGGTGACCATCACAGAACCCGTTCAAGTCGGCAGTATTTTGCTGGACAACACTTCGGGCAAAGTCTTAGCGTTTGTTGGTGGCCGTGATTACGATGAAAGCCAAGTCAACCACGCCTTCGATACATTGCGTTCGCCAGGTTCGACGATGAAACCGATCATGGTTTATGGCCCAGCTATTGAAAACAACGTCATCAATACCGAATCACAGATTGCAGATTTCCCTCAAGATTTCAACGGTTACAAACCCTCTGACTTCGGTCAAACGTCGCTCAACAAGTTCATTTCGGCCAGCTATGCGTTGGAACACTCCTACAATTTACCAGCCGTCAATTTATACAACTACCTGCTGAATAAAACCTCCGTTGATCCATCTGCCTATATGAAAAAAATGGGGATCACCTTAACTGCTAAAGAAAGTTCTGAATTAGGCATTGCTTTAGGTGGGACCTCAGAAGGTATTTCCGTCGAACAAAATGCCAGTGCTTTTTCAACATTTGCAAACAACGGAAATAATACGAAACCATACGTCGTGAGCAAGATCACCGCGCCCAATGGTACCGTCATTTATCAACACAAAGAAACTAAAACAAGCGTGTTCAGCGACAACACCGCCTACATCATGCAAAACATGCTCCATAACGTTGTGAGTGAAGGTACCGCCTCAACCCTCAACTGGCGACTAAACTTCAGCACAGATAACGTCTGGGGCAAAACCGGAACGACCAATGATGACAAAGATATTTGGTTCGTCGGTTCAACCCCCGGCATAACTTTAGCCAGCTGGATGGGCTATGACAATTTCTACGGTAACCAACATAGTCTCAGTTCCAACGCCAGCTCGATCAATCTCAGTTACTGGTCACAAATGGCCAACGCGGTTTATTCGCGCCAACCTAATCTCCTCAAACTTAATAGCGCGATGTCCAGACCGAGTGGCGTGAAAACTCATTCCGTCCTCGCCTCGACCGGCACCGCGGATGGCAAGGTCACAGTCGGCAGCAGCACCTACAATCTGAAGGGTAATATGGTCACTGCACTCTTCAACGACAGCGAACCCAAGGCCGCCACGGAGAAATTCGGGATCGGTGGTACCGACAAGAATTACGAACTATTCTGGGATAATTTCGCCGGTAAAAGTAACAACTATGGTGTTCGCGTGAATATGGATGCCAAGGGTAATGTACTTGATGCCAGTGGTAATATCGTTAAAGACGACGATGATGATACGGATACAACCACGAATTCAGATGCAACAACAGATTCAAATGCAACAACGACAACTGAAAATACGAATTAACATTTGAAAAAATCGGCGTTCAAGACTCAGTAATTTGAGTTTGATCGTCGATTTTTTGTTTTGTTTTAGTAGGCTACTTTACCTTAGGTCGCGGCTGCGTGGGGCAAGTGACTGACTACTGTGGGGACAGTTCCAGGCTTTCCCCTAAGTTCGGGGGAAAGTCTTCTACCTCGATTTCGAGCTTTTTCTCAGTCGCAAAACCGGCTCCTGATAAAAATCTCGAAATACGCCCCTGCTGTAAGCGACGATGACCCATGTCGCAACACCAGTTTCACAGTGTCGTCACTTGCCCCACGCAGCCGCGACCTAAACTGGAATTGGTTTAGTGGTGTATTAAGAAGAACAGGGTCTAGTTGAAGTAGTTTAATTTCTGCGCCGATTGCTTTGTTGCTGGAAATATGATCACGTTTAATATTTTGCTACCAAGAAAATCAAGTTGGTCATAAAAGCTTGGTACGGGAGAAAGCCCAGTTCAGAATCCAAATCTGTTTGCTAGAATAGACCCACAGAATTTGCGGAAGAGAATGAACAGCACACTGTGATAATGGTCTTAGCGACAGATTCACCGTCGCTTAGAGCATGGGAAATTCGGAGATCTTGCGGTTTTTGCAAGAGCTCCAAATTTAGGCGGAAGAATTTCCAATCTTTGGAAATCCTGCAGCCGTCCCCACAAGTGAGCTGTTCATTCTCTGCAGCAAATTCAAACAGCAGTTACGCACAAACTACATGTTTTTTTCAAGTCAGAACACAGCTTATAATCTCAATCCACTCACTAGAATAGACCCACAGAATTTGCGGAAGAGAATGAACAGCACACTGTGATAATGCTCTTAGCGACAGAACCATCGTCGCTTAGAGCATGGGAAATTCGGAGATCTTGCGGTTTTGGCAAGAGCTCCAAATTTAGGCGGAAGAATTTTGGTGGGCTTTCAAAATCCTGCAGCCGTCCCCACGAGTGAGCTGTTCATTCTCTGGAGCAAATTCAAACTGCCATCACCCACAACCCGCTTTCCAGAGCACGAAAAAAGGCAGCAATATCGCTATTGCCGCCAATCTAACTCATCTCTAAAAAGAGCATATTTACTTCGTTGAGTTCCGTGTAATGATACTATGTGGTAATAAGATCGTCTTTTGATCGATCTCTTCTTTATTCATCATCTTCGTCAACAAACGCATGGCAACTGCACCAATATCATACAGCGGTTGTGCGATCGACGTTAATTTTGGCCGCACGATTTCTGTTAACATCGTATTGTTGCTCGTGATAATTTCAAAGTCTTCTGGAATTTTGACCTTGGCATCACGGGCACCATTCAAGAAGCCGACTGCTAACTCATCGTCAGTGACAACAGCGGCTGTGACACCGGCACGTTTAACCGCATCCCAAACAGCCTCACCAGCGCGATAGCTGTATTCTGTTTCAAAGACGTAACTTTCATCATAAGCAATTTTAGCGTCGCTGAGTGCCTCTTGATAGCCCTTTAAACGGAACTGGCCGTTGATCGGGTCACTTAATGGACCAGTGACAAATGCGATGCGTTGGTTACCAGAAGCAATCAAACGTGAAGTGGCTTCTTTAATCGCCGCGACATAATCAATATTGACGCTGCCGAACTTATCTTGTGGATCGACTGTGCCAGCTAAGACGACCGGTGTTTTGCCGCGATCCAATTCCTTACGAGTTGAATCATCGACGTGCTGACCCATGTAGATCAAGCCATCGACCTGTTTAGCCATGATACTTTGCAAAACGGCATCCGTCTTATGTTTGCCTTCATCTGCACTGGCCAAAATAATGTTGTACTTGTACATCGTGGCCACGTCATTGATACCACGTGCTAATGATGCGTAGAAAATATTGGTGATATCTGGAATCAAAACCCCGACAGTTGTCGTGCGGTGACTTGCTAAGCCACGTGCAACTGCATTGGGACGATAATCCAACTTTTCAATCACTTTCAAAACTTTTTCGCGTGTATCTGGACGGACGTTTGGATTCCCGTTGACAACACGAGAAACGGTTGCCATTGAGACACTGGCCTCGCGTGCAACGTCATAAATTGTAATCGTTTGTTTTTCCACTGCTTAAATCCCCCTACGGTTTTCATAGATTTCTAGATTAATTTATCATTATTTAGCAACAAATGCAAGCGTTTTATCACTTTCTACTGAAAATAAATCGTTTTCAGTATATCATACTTTCACTGAACTTTCATAATTTTTTTATTGAACTATGTTATACTGGCATTGAGTCCTACAACGAAAGGAAGCCTTACCATGACAAAACTTGAGTCATTACAAAATTGGATCCAAGAACAAAACTTGGATGTCGTTTACATTAGTGATCCGAATAGTGTCGCTTACTTCACTAATTTCATTTCTGACCCCCACGAACGGATCCTTGGTTTATTTGCCTTTGCGGATGCAGAACCATTCATGTTCGCCCCAGAATTATCGGTTGGCTCTGCTAAAAAAGCCGGCTGGACTGGTGACATCTATGGCTATCTTGACCACCAACATCCTTTTGCCATGATTGCTGAACAAATCAAGGCAAGAACGACGCACTATGCAAAATGGGGACTGGAAAAAGACAGTCTGCCCGTTCAGCGTTTCGAATTAGTACGCGCAGAATTTCCGGCTGCAACTTTCCCTGGTAACGTTTCACGCTTCGTGGAACATCTCAAGTTATTCAAGACGCCCGGCGAAATTGCCTTGATGGAAGAAGCCGGTGAAGAAGCCGATTTGGCATTTTCAATTGGTTTCAACGCCATTCAAGAAGGACGCACCGAGCAAGAAATCGTTGCCGAAATCGAATATGGCTTAATGAAACAAGGCATCATGGAAATGAGTTTCGATACCATCGTCCAAGCTGGTGCGAATGCCGCAAATCCTCATGGTGGTCCTGAAAAGAATGCCATCAAACCTAATGAAATGATTTTATTCGACTTGGGTACAGCTCATCACGGTTATATGAGTGATGCCAGCAGAACCGTTGCTTTTGGCCAATTGAGTGACAAACAACGTGATATTTATAATGTCACGCTCGAAGCACAACTCGCTGCTCAAGACGCGGTTAAACCTGGTCTGACTGCTGCTGAATTAGACAAAGTTGCCCGTGATATTATTACGAAGGCTGGTTATGGCGAATACTTCATTCATCGCCTCGGTCATGGTATCGGTACGTCCACCCATGAATTCCCATCGATCATGGAAGGCAATGACATGGCACTACAGCCTGGCATGTGCTTCTCGATCGAACCCGGCATTTATATTCCTGGATTCGCCGGCGTGCGCATCGAAGATTGCATCCACGTCACCGAAACCGGCGCGCAAGCCTTCACGCATACTTCTAAAGAATTAAATCATATTCCCCTACACTAACCACTGAATTTTTAATTTCATGCGCCTGAAAATTTGACGCATTCACCGTCAAAACACTTTGTTGTGACAGTCATTTATTTTCAGCTTTTTTAAAACAACAAAGGAGTTCGCGCGATGAAAGAATTTGACACGGCCAAGCTTTACTATGGCTTTCCCATTTTTATCCTAGGTTATCCCGATGCCGAATCCGGCTACAACATTACGGCTTGCAGTTCTTCCTACTCATTGGGATCGATGGTCGTCTTCGGATTAGGCAGTGATTCCAATACCGCTGAACAAATCGCTCATTTCAAACGTTGCTCGCTCAATGTCATGAGTGCCGAAAGTTTAGCCACGATCGAAAAAGCGGGTTTCTTACACAAGCGTCCGAAACTGACGCCGGATATTCCCCACATCATTCAAGATGACGTGCCGATTCTGACCGACGCCTTATTAACGATCGAGTTAAAGATAGCACGCGTCGAAACTTTTCTGAACAATACGAATTTTACCGCCCACGTGGAAAAGCGCTTGGTTCGCGATGACTTAATCGAAAACGATCGGTTAGTCAACGAGAACTTTGATCCGATCTACTTTGTCGGCAATCAACATCGGCGCAGCTATCGTTTCCTCGAGCCCGAACGTTCAGGCAAGCTTGGCAGTTATTTGCGCCAACAAAAAAAGCAGTGAATTCACACTGCTTTCAATCATTGAAAATAGCTTTGCAGAGATAACGGGAAAATTTCCGTTATCTCTTTTTTTGTACGATCAGCCTATAGATATTGTTCCGGATCACTGGCCAATCTTTCTTCCAGCAACTCAACCGATTCACTTACCGTAGTAATTTCTGCCATGATTTCCGTTAAAGTTAAGCCATCGGAACTGTATCCTTTATACATCGCCGTCGCGTAATCGTCTTCTTCTAACCGCCGTAAATGTTCGCGCAAGCTGCCTAATTTAGCGATGACCTGTTCATATTCACGTTCATTCATCCAACGACCTCACAATTTTCTATGCCAATGCTTCTGGAGCAGCGAGTTGTGACCCCTTTCCTTCTCTGGCAAGAACCCAATTATCATAGTTCCATTCCTCAGTCGCTCGCCTTGAGCGCATATAATCCCAACGAGATTCGCGTTCCACTTCCAAGACCTGACCACCAGGCCCAAAAGTAACCCAGTTATAAGAACCATTGCGATGTGCAAACTTGACCCACAAAACTTTGAAGTGGTTCGATTGACCCTGATCATCAACATAAAAACGTTTCAAGGTGTCGATCCTCATAAATTGTAACCCACTAGCATACTGCGGATCTAAGTGTTGCCAGACTTCCATTGCCCGTTGAACCAATTCACTTTTGGACGGCAGTGTGGCATTTAGATCGCCTACAAAATTGTTATAACTGATCAACCGCTCATCTGCCCCAAACACTAAGGTGACGTGCGCGTTGTTTGCAATGATATTTTCCCCAAGTTGATAACGTTCAACGCGAACTTGCTCATCATTCCGTTCTCGTAAATCCGTAGCAATTCGTACGAACCCGTCTGGAATGAGCAGATCCTGATCGGTCTTACCTTTAATTTTTACATATTCAGTCATGACGATACACTCCTTTGCGTCCTTAACAATCGACATCCAAGCACCGAACTTCATGCCAACAACTGGTTCAACTCGACGTCCACACTTGTCAATATCTGTTTAAAAATAATGACTTGTTCTGGCGTCAACGTTTGAACCAGCGAATCATTAATGGTGGGCAGGCGGATCACGAGTTGGCGATACTTTTGCTCACCCAACTTGGTCAACTTGATGATTTTAACGCGACGATCGGTTGGCGACTGTTCTTTCGACAAGTATCCTAATTTAATCAGACGCGCCACACCACGCGTAATATTGCTCGGATTTAAGTGAATTAATTGAAATAAGTCATCTTGTGACAGCTGCCCCTTATCCCCCACCTTCATCAGGTAAAAGTAAGTGCTGGAGGTGACGCCCAAATCCTTTAACTGCTCATTTAAATATTGTTTGACTTTATGAGACACCGTATTGATTGCACTGATGTAGGTGTCCAACTCCTCTAACTGCGTCATTTTAATTTTCCTCCTCGCCATTATCGCTGACAAAAATAACTGATCTAGCATTACTATTTCTTTAAAAGCATCATGCGCCATTTTATTTGCTTACGCAAATAAAATGACTTACCTCCAATTTCAGGCCACCAAAAAACGCCTCGACAACCTATTTGTCGAGACGTTCTACTAACTTATAAACTGGATCTACTTATCTTTTTTGTCGGCTACTTTTTTAGCAGCTGATTTCTTAGCTGTCCTCGCAGTATCAACGACGGCATCTTTTGAGTCTTTAGCAACTGACTTGCTGTCGGCAACGACATCTTTAGCGTCCTCTTTCACTTCTGAGGCACCCTTGCTAACCGTTGACTTCACCTCTGCAGCGGTATCTTTGACGTCTTCGACTGTTTTAGCAGCATCGTCTTTGACATCATCCGCAGAATCAGCGACTTCATCCTGAGCTTCTTGGAATGCAGACTGGCTGTCTAAGACGATATCGTCGAAATCATCGCTATCCACATTATCGGCTGCGTCTTTAGTTTGCTCGAAGCTGCTCTTCAATTGTTCAGAAACATCGCCGAATTGTGACTTCATTTGTTCAGTCGCATCTTGGAAAGTATCCTTGAATTGTTGAACGGCTTTGCTAGACGTGTCTACCGCATAATGTAAACTCTCATGTTCACTTAAAACCTGGTTGACTTTTTCGGCAGCATCTTCGCGCCAGTCAGCCGTCGCATCGTCGGCAATTTGATACAATTCTGACGCACGATTCTTCAACTTGTTGCTGTTTAATGACGCGCGCTTCTTGATATCTTCAGCTGTTTCTGGTGTTAAAAGTAACGCGGCGCCAATTGCAGCGGCACTACCGATCACTAATCCTAAGAAGAAATGTCCTTTTGCCATTTAAATCGCTCCAATCGTATTTTTTTAATTTATTTGTTTCTCTGGAAAAAGCCACGAACGATCTGTGCGGCAATTCCTGCCTTGCTAGTCTTTGAGCTCGTCAACTTCGACGCCAAGTTACGAGATGAATTGTTCAAATCAGAAACTGACTCTCCCAAATCGCCCATCGCCTGGAACACGGGATCTAAAGCAGCGACTTTGCCATTCACATCGTTCAATAACGTGTTGCTCTTGACCAATAGACCTTCTACTTCGTTTGATAACGCATTAACATCTTTGGTAATTGTTTGCAATGATTGATCGGCACTATCAACAGTTTTTTCAACATTCTTCATAACTTTCGTGATCCGAATTAGGAAAATGGAAAGGAAAATGACCAATATCAAAAAAGCTACTGCAGCGATCAGACCAGCGACTTCTCCGCCTGACATAAACAACCTCCTCTAATTTCTAAACTTTCCTCTTAAGCATAACACCATGGCGAACCTATCGCAATTGATATATACAGGTAAAAAAAGCGCTTCTTTAGTTAAAGCTGCGACGTAAGCTAAGAAATGCTGACAAGTGGTAAAATTCGATCCACCTTCGGCGGAATGCTCCAGAAAACAGCGGCTGTTAGACTGTGGGGACGCTTCAAGCCAATTGAAAATCGAATTGTCTTGAAGCTCGATTTCGAGCTTTTTCCCAAGCCCTTGGAAAAATCTCGAAATCGCCCATGCTGTAAGGTGACCAAAAGCGGGCCACCAACACCATTTTCACAGTAACAGCCGCTGTTTTCTTCCGCATTCTGCCTATTCTACTGCAGGTTTGAGTCGGATTTGATGCGGTGCAACTGGTTTTGTAGTGGAACTATATTTTTTGGTGACGAAAGGCAGATGTGAGAATCAGACAAGAAAATTTGAACGTTACTTTTTTATTTTCGATCATCTATTTGAGATTTAAAACCAATCCCAGTTATTTCCAGTTAATCCCTAAACTAATTCAAGTTGAGGCCGTTGCTGGTTGGTGGCAGGGGCACTCACAGTGCTAATGTTGTTAATGAGCGGTTTGTGCGAATTTACAACATGGGCGTCTTTGAAGATTTTTCCACGCTTTTAGGAAAAAGCTTCAAAGCGAGCCGGAAGACAATTTGATTTTTAATTGCCTACAGGCGTCCCCACTCCGAGTTGCCCCTGCCACCAACCAGCAACGGCCGGAACTAACCAAAATATTTTAACCGATTTTTATGGCCTGAAAACCATAAAATTTGTTACACTATGGATAAGACACCATGTTAAAGGAGATTTGACCTTGTCTAAGCTAAATATTCTTGAAAAATTCGATTGGAACCAAATCGGCGCAGATATCCTGACGCACATCATTCAGATTCTGCTGCTCAGCATTATGTTCTACTTGTTAAATGTTTTCGGCCAGAAGCTGATCAACAAGACCACCACCCACTATTTAAATAAAGAAAGCACCTCGAATAAGAATAATCGGGTGTCGACAATTCGGTCGTTATTGAAAAACTTGCTGCTATACACCCTACTGATTTTTTACATCTACACAATTTTAACCGTGCTTGGTGTGCCGGTGGGTACTCTGGTTGCTAGTGCTGGGATCGCCAGCTTGGCAATTGGCCTTGGTGCGCAGGGATTCGTCAACGATATCGTCACTGGATTCTTCATTCTAGTCGAACAGCAATTCGAAGTTGGCGATGTCGTCACTGTCAGCAATATCAACGGCACTGTCGTCGCGTTAGGGTTGCGGACAACTCAAGTGCGTTCAGCCGATGGTACTTTGCATTATATTCCTAACCGCAATATTTCCATCGTTGCCAATTTCTCTCGCGGTCATCGCCAACAAGTCGTGAATTTACGCGTTGATACAGACACTAACCTACCTAAACTCGAGGAAGTTCTGCGCACCGTAAACGAAAAGTTATTCAACCAGACAGACGAACTTTTATCAGAGCCTGAATTACTCGGCGTTAATGTTCTCGCCAATGGAAATTTAGTCTACCAAGTCAAAGTCATCCCCAAACAAGGCTCAGAAATCGCCATGCAACGATTATTAGTCGGTCACTATTTGTCAGAATTGAAAAAAATCGGCATCACGTTACCTTCGAATACGTTGAACTTACAAGGCTAACGCAAAAAAGCATGTGGCTTCCCAAAAATTGGGAGTCACATGCTTTTTTTAAGCGTGTTTAGCGATTTGGTGTGGTTTTTCAATGATATCATATTCATTTTCAATATTATGCGCGACATAATTGAACGCCTTCATCATTTCGCGACGAGTTAGGATGCCACAGAAGACATGATCATCATCGACGACTGGAATGAATGGATTATCGACCAATAAATGTAAGGCGAGGTCCATATCCGCAGAGGTCTTGATCGTGTCGAATTCCGTTTGCATCACGTCTTTGACGGTTAATTTCTGTAAGGGTTCGAAACTCAAGTCGTCGAGTTCGATCATCGTGTCGGTGATCATCGGCATCGTCAGCAAGCCTAACAAGTGCGACTGCCCATCTAAAACTGGAATTTTCGAATAGCGGACCTTTGTTAATAATAGAAACGCATGTGTTAAGGGATTATCTTCCTGCACTGAGGCAACTTTATCTCCTGGGATCAAAAAGCCACTTTGTTTGGCCATTAACATTTCTTCGATCGATTTTGCAATCATTTACAATAGATCCTTTCTGGTTTTCTTAACGAATCTTAAACATTGCCCATTGTCGAACCCACTAAAAATCTGTATAATTTCAGGAAGTGTGTATTTTTTGGAGGATGACAATGGAATATTCTTTTGCAACAAAATTAGCAGCGGAATTCATTGGGACTGCCATCATGGTAATTCTAGGGAATGGTGCCGTTGCTAACGTCGATTTGACGGGAACTAAGGGCGAGCATGGCGGTTGGATTTTAATTTCACTCGGTTATGGTGCCGGTGTCATGATCCCTGCCTTGATTTTCGGTGGGATTTCGGGCAACCATATTAATCCCGCCTTTACTTTGGGACTGGCCTTCTCCGGATTATTTCCGTGGAACGAAGTCTTGCCTTACATCACCGTGCAATTATTGGGTGCGTTCTGTGGACAAGCAGTTGTCGTGTTGGCCTACAAGCCACATTACAACATGACCACCGATCCACAAAAAATTCTCGGAACTTTTGCGACCATTGATGCGACTTCGAGTCGTTTCAACGGATTCGTTAATGAATTTGTCGGTAGCTTCATTTTGATCTTTTCGGCACTGGGTATCACAAAGGCGCCGTTTTTCCATGATCACAATGACTTGGGAACCGCGCATCTTGCGCTCGGCTTCCTAGTCATGACCTTGGTTGCTTCACTAGGCGGCCCCACTGGCCCAGCATTGAATCCCGCGCGTGACTTTTCACCACGGTTGCTCCACTTCCTCTTACCTTTGAAAAACAAAGGTAACTCCAATTGGGGCTATGCTTGGGTGCCGATTGTTGCACCGATCACTGCCGGCATTGCGGCGGTATTCTTATATAAACATGTGTTCATGTAATCGGGTACATTTACTATCATAGCAAATTGCTCGCCATGTCTAAAGTAACATTGCTTGAAAAAATGTACAATGAGACGAAAGACTGAAAAAATAAATGTTGGAGCTGGCCTGTTGGATGTGGGCAGCTTTAAGGTTTATTTTTTTACTTTAAAATTTTGTGAGATTAAAGATGCGGTCTACCTTCGGTCGAAAGTGCTGGGGCTGGCAGGTCTGTGGCTGTGGGACCGCTCTCCACTTTTCCAAGTTCGGGAAAAGTTCCGAGCTTCGATTTGAGCTTTTGCAAAACCGGCAAAATCTCGAATCGATCCACCATGTAAGGCGGGCAAAAACGGCCCGCCAACATGGTTGTCACTGCCACGACTGCCTGCCCCAGCACTTTCGGCCTAAACTTATTTGGTTTAGTGTAGGAAATGAATAACAGAGTTCCTGGAGGTGGATTATCAAGGTAGCCTTTATTCTGATTAACTAAAGAAAAAAGCGATGAATTTAAAATATGACCAAATTAGCACACGACAAATTTTAAAATAGGCGCAGAACAGCTTGAAAAAGCTGACAACATGGCGTTTCAGGAAGCAGATTGCACCTATTTTTAAATTTGTCGTGTGTCTCAATTGATAATTCTCGTTTTCGCGTTAAAAATTTAGAAGGATAAATTAAATGCACGACGTTAAAATGTCGAGCTCGTTCGAATAGACTAGGCGAAATTTGTGGTGGGAACTGGGACTGCAGTAGTAATTTTGTTAATGAGTGATTTTTGCGAATTTACAAAATGGAGAAATATGAGATCTTCCCGATTTTGGAAGATCTCACATTTCAGGCGGAAAACTTTTGGCGTACTTCCAAAAGCTTGGAGCCGTCCCCACAGCAGTTTCCCAGTTCCCACCACAAATTTCGCCGGAACCAAACAAAAAAGCCCGCAGATAATTTCCAAGGAAATTACCGCGGACGTTTTTATGACCTCTTAAATTTAAACTTCAAGTTCTTAACCGGCTTCAAATTCCGCTGGTAATACTGAACATCGATCTGATCAGCGCTCGTTTCCACAATCGCATAAGTGCCGTGAAGATTAAAATATTCACCACGCGGCTCGCTGATCGAACCGGGATTTAAGAACAAACTCCCCTGCTCAAATTCACAGGCAAGCTGATGCGTATGGCCGTAAAAAACCAAATCTGCAGCTTTTTCCTGTGCCAATAACGCTAACTTATCCAAGCCAAAATTAACGCCATAACGATGTCCATGGACGATTAAGATTTTCTCACCAGCGATCGTTTCAGTCACCAGCAGTGGAAACTGTTGATCGAAATCCATATTGCCTTGAACAATTAAAAAATGTGCGCGCAAGGGATCATCGTAACTTAATTCCGAATCGCCACAATGAATCAGCGCGTCCACTTGCCCCTCATAATGATCGACAAGTGTTTCTAAGATGCCATCGTCACCATGGCTATCACTCACAACTAATACTTTCATACTTGCTGCTCCTGTTCTTGCCACCATTGTTGCCAAACGGGCAATAAATTCTGAATGGCCGCACCACGATGGCTATATTTATTTTTCTCGGCGGCACTCATTTCTGCGAAAGTCTTGTCTAATTCTGCTAAGTAAAACAGCGGATCATAACCGAAACCATCATCACCACGCGGCACGGCTAATATTTCGCCGGGAACATCGCCACCGACCACCAAATCCTGGTCAGGGCGATTAGGCCAAGCCAAGACCAAGGTCGTGTGAAAATTAGCCTGACGTTGCTCTGGCGCGATGCCACCAAGATTGGCGAGCAACCGAGCATTATTGGCGGCATCGTCGTGAGCCACGCCAGCATAACGGGCAGAATAGATGCCAGGTTGGCCATGTAAATAATCGACTTGTAATCCAGAGTCATCCGCTAAAACAGGACAATTTAACGCGGCAGCAAAATGATCGGCCTTCAAACGCGCATTCTCTTCAAAACTACGACCTGTTTCATTAACTTGAGCCAAATTATCGAAGTCGTTTAAAGTTTGCACCTGCCAGCCTGCAGGTTCGAATACGGCCTTAAATTCGCGAGCCTTACCGTTATTTTGCGTGGCGATCACTAATTTCTTTTCCATTATTTCTCCTCGCTAATATTGACTTCCTGGGCGCGTAAGTCGGTTAATCCTAGCCATTGTGTCGCGATCAAGTCGAACATTTCTGGCGCCGCGGTCGTATAAAATTTTCTCGAACCTTGATGCGTATTGTTCGCATTCGTCAGATCAAAGTAATCTAACAAAACCGACACTTCAGAAACTGCTTCTGCGCCAGAGTCGATCAATTCCACTGAATCTCCGAGAAAATCTTGGATCAGTGGGCGCAACAATGGATAATGTGTACAGCCCAGAATCAACGTATCAATATTCGTTTTTTTAAATGGCGCTAAAGTTTCTTCGACGACTTTTTTCGCCAAAGGGGTATCGAACTGGTTGCTTTCGACGAGTGGGACAAATTTCGGTGCCGCCATGCTGGTCACTTCTAAATCCGGATTGCGTTCATGAATGGCCTGAACATACGCTTGCGACTTATAAGTACCTTCTGTCGAAATAACGCCGATGTGATTATTGTGCGTCGCCTTGATCGCCGCGCGTGTTCCGGGCAAGATCACGCCAACAACGGGGATCGACAAATGCGGTTTGATCACCGACAAGGCTTCTGCGGTAGCGGTGTTACAAGCAAAGACGAGCATTTTAATATTCTTTTGCAAAAGAAAGTTGGTCATTTGCCAGGTAAATTCCTGCACCTGCTCCGCTGGACGCGGGCCATAAGGTAAGCGCGCTTGATCGCCTATAAATACAATGTCTTCGTGGGGTAATTGGCGCATCGCTTCTTTAACGACGGTCAATCCACCCACACCTGAATCCAAAAAACCAATGGGTTGATTTACCATTTTTTCTGTATCCTTCCGATCTTGAATTAAACTTAATTGTCGCTTTTTTTCGTCAATTATTCAAGTCACAGCTCGCAGAAACCACAATGTTATCAGAAATGTAACCAGAATTTTTTCCGCCAGTTCTCTTGAAATCAACTCATTGGGCGCAAAGTTGGTTAAAACCACAAATTTTCTTTTGTAAGCCGTGATACAAACCGTTATAATATTGAGTAGCTTGTCAATAAATACGTCGATCGAAAACTCGATCCACATTGTGAAGTAGAGGAAAACAATGAACTTAACCCAGTTGCAACACGATTTGACCGAATCGCCTGAAACATTCCACGCTTTATTCAGTCGCGAAATTCTTTTGCCCGAACTTTTAGGCGATGATACAGAAGACCTGACCTATTGGCTGGGCAAACGCATCGCGCGTCAATTCCCGTTGGCGACATTTGCGGACACGACCCAATTTTTCCAAACGGTTCGTTGGGGCGACTTGACCATCGGCGAACATAAAAAAGGAACGACCACCTTGTTTCTCGATGGCAAGATTGTGTCTGCGCGGCTGGCACTCGTCGATCACGGCGGCTTCAATCTGGAAACGGGTTTCCTTGCCGAGACTTTTCAGCAACAGAACGGTTATTTGACCGAAGCCACTTACACAGTCGATCAGAAACAAAACCAAGTGGTGATCACACTTCAATCAGATCTGAAAGACCCCCTCACCAACCAAGCGCCTCAATTTATCCAATTCACGGCTCCTGTAAAAGATTTGCCAAAAGAATAGCTCAACAAAAGGGTGTCGCAAATTGCGGCACCCTTTTTAACGGTCTAATTCTAAATTTCTAGTAATAAAATAATAATAGGCAAAAACCGAACCAATAATCATCAAGATACCGATCAACACACGACTCAGCACATTGGCCCCGCCGCCGGCACTATCGCTCATCGTGGACATGAATGGCATCCAGCAGCCAAAGATAAATAGCAAGGCAATAAAAGCCGGGTGGCGCTGAACACTTGAATAAATGAACACCAACAAGCCAACAACGATCCCGCCCAAAAGCAACCAGCGCGTCAACGGATCATTAATACGAGTGATATTACCAGAAAGCCGCATCGAACCCCACTCAGAAATATTACTAGCCGCACGAGAAGCAGCACTCAAAGAATCGTACTCAACCACATGAAAATGATTTTTAAACAGAAAGAAATAATTGATCAGCACCACGACACCATAAACTGGCAATAAATAACCACGAATAAGCCCTTTTGGCGTGAAAATGCCTTTTATTTTTGCGCCCATAATTTCCACCTCTAAATAAACAAGCATATGTTTATGAGCTAATATTAGATTAAGATTAAAGAGAAGTCAATCTTCTTAGAAATAGATCGATCAAAATATAAGTGGCAGTAAATGGTTCGTTTTTTCCAAGTTCAAGCAAAATTACCAGTGTCCCTGCCACTCCTTTAATTCTGATCATTCATCGAAATAAAATAAGTTTCGGCAGCAATTGACACCAAAAAACGACCCGAAATAAATCTTCGGGTCGTCAATTTCGACTTAACTCATTAAGCTGTATATTTAGCCAGTGTCTCTTGCAATTGTTCCTTGCTGTGATAGCCAACAATCTTTTCAACAACTTCGCCGTCTTTTTTGACGAGCAGCGTTGGAATTGCCATGATGCCGAATGACTTAGGTGTATCTGGATTTGCATCCACATCCATCTTCGTAAATTTAACATCATCTAGCTCTTCGGCAAGTTTTTCAATAACTGGTGATTGCATCCGACATGGACCACACCAAGTTGCCCAGAAGTCGGTCAAAACAACACCATGATCGGTTTCTTGTGCAAAA
The DNA here is from genome assembly GCF_003946215.1 of Lapidilactobacillus mulanensis. Taxonomy (GTDB): domain Bacteria; phylum Bacillota; class Bacilli; order Lactobacillales; family Lactobacillaceae; genus Lapidilactobacillus; species Lapidilactobacillus mulanensis. The sequence continues at coordinate 3,420 of NZ_RHOW01000036.1, read as the reverse complement.
GATTTATCTGTAATTTCTTTAACCATTCAAACGACCTCCATCCATCTTACTTAATATATTATCGCATAATAAAACCCAATTACAATCATTTTGCTTACTAAAAATAACTAATCGCATTTATTTTTAAAATTTATTCTACGCAGCCAACCGTCGTTTCTCACAACTTGTTAGAAATAGACGATGGTTGCGCCGTTGCCACCTGCGGATGCAGGTGCATATTCGTACTTTTTGACACGGCGATTGCCTTTAAGATATTCTTGGACACCGTTGCGGATCGCGCCGGTTCCTTTGCCGTGAACGATGGTGACTGATTCATGTCCGGCCAATAATGCAGAATCGATATATTGATCTAAATTGGCCATGGCTTCATCATAACGTTGTCCGCGCAAATCGAGTTGCGTTGAAACGTGTGAGCTGCTACCACGAACGGTGACAATTTGGCGCTGATTCTCTTCACGCTCGGGCTTGATCTTTTCTAAATCACGATCGCGTAATTTCATTTTAATAATGCCGACTTGTACTTCGAACTCATGCTCGTTTAATTTTTGCGTAATTACGCCGTTTTGGCCGTATGTGAGCACTTTGACGTCGTCGCCAATACCGAGAGCTTGTTTCTTTTTAGCACGCTGTAAGACGCGATTATGGGCCAATGGACGGTCTGGGTGCAAAGCATTCAACTCACCTTTAGCATCGATCAATTGATTCTCTTTAACATCGGTACGTCCAGTTAACCGCAATTGGCGCAACTCATCGATAATATCGTCGGCCTTTTTCTGCGCATCGGTCACTAATTCGTCGGCCTTGTCGCGCGCCTTGGCCATTTGCTGATCGCGTTGGTCGTTAAACGTTTGCCAAGCTGCCGCGAGTTCCTGATGTAACTGCGTCGCCTCACTCAATTGCTTCTGCAAGTCAGCGCCGGTATCTTCAGTCTGTTTGCGTTGCTTTTCCAAATCAGTGATCATATTATTCAGATCTTGACTAGAATCATTCATCAATTCCTTAGCAGCGGCCACGATTGCTTCCGGCATGCCTAAACGCCGCGAAATATCGAAGGCATTCGAGCGGCCAGGCACACCGATCAATAGTCGGTAAGTCGGCTGCAACGATTGCACATCGAATTCCATGCTGGCATTGATTGTGCCCGGACGTTCGTAGCCGTAGAGTTTCAACTCTGGGTAATGGGTCGAAGCAACCACATCCGCACCCACACCACCAAGATAATCGAGAATCGCGATTGCTAAACTTGCACCCTCTTGTGGATCAGTCCCCGCACCCAACTCATCGAGTAGGACAAGGTCATGATCATTCACGTCTGCAAGGATATGAATAATGTTTTCCATATGCGCGGAAAAAGTACTTAAGTTTTGTTCAATCGACTGTTCATCGCCAATGTCGGCAAACACTTCACGGAAAATCCCGATCCGACTTTCTTCGCGCGCAGGAATAAACAGCCCCGCTTGCGCCATTAATTGAATCAATCCCAGCGTTTTAAGCGTGATCGTTTTCCCACCAGTATTTGGTCCGGTGACGACGATAGTCTGATAATCTTTGCCGATCGGAATATCGTTGCTGACAACTCTTTTCGGATCGATCAACGGATGACGTGCTTGCAACAGATTGACGTGATTATCTGCATCGATTAACGGTTCGGTTGCTTTAATTTGTGCAGCATAATGCGCCTTAGCATTGATAAAATCAAGCTGACCGACTAAATACTGATTCTGTTGTAGCTCATTCGTGTACGGCGCAATCATTTCTGACAGCTCTGCAAAAATCCGTTCGATTTCTTGATTCTCAGCCAATTGATCTTGGCGCAATTTATTATTCAGATTCAAAACGCTCTGTGGCTCCACGTAAACCGTTTGACCACTAGCACTTTGATCATGAATGATCCCGCCAAATTGATTCTTATATTCGGCACGAACAGGAATCACATAACGATCATCGCGAATCGTCACCAAAGGCTCAGATAAATACTTGGCACTATTGCCATGCGTGTATTCATCCATCTTGCTACGAATCTGGGCCTCACTAGCATGAATCGTTTTGCGGATCGCCGCCAGCTTACTAGAAGCCTCATCCAAAACCGTGCCGTCAGAATCGATACTCCGCCGTAAATCTTGTGCTTGTTCAGGCAAAGCCACTAATTGCGCAACGAGATCTGGCAAGTTGCGTAACTCAAACGGCAATTCTAAATCACGGAAAAAACGGATCAACGCACTAGTCGCCTGTAAATTGCGACTGATCGCGGCTAATTCGATGCCGTTTAAACTTGCCCCAATTTCCAAGCGCTTCAAGGCTGGTCCGATCGTTTGCAGCTGGGCAATTGGTAAGCCACCCTTAACGCGCAATAGATCCACGCCGTCTTTCGTCTGATCCAACCACAGCTGAACCTGACTCGCATCAGAAACAGGTTCTAATTCATTCAGCAGTTGTTGCCCCATATCTGTGTGCAAGAACGGATGCATCTTTTGTTTAATTTTTTTAAATTCGAGTATTTTTAATACTTTAGGATTCATCTTAATTTTTCACCTCAATATTTCCGAATTCCATTGTTTCAATTAGATCAGATTGCCAATTCCAAAAGCATCTCACCACTGATTATTGAACGATCCACAATTGTGTCACCCAGTTCGTCAAGAACGGCGAATAGCGCACGATCAACGTCGCCAACCACGATTTATCCAGCATGTTTTGAATGCCATCGATCGGAATCAGCGCCAATAAATAAAGCATAAAGAATAACGCCACATAAGTCACGAAAAATGATAAAAACAAACTCCCACCTAAATTGACGACAGGATCCAATCGATTAAAAACCAGGCTGTGCAAGAATAACGCCAGTAAATGAGTGATCCCCCAACCAACAACTAAAATAATTAGGAAAGCACACCCAGCGTAAAATGCATGATCTAATCCTAATCCCACCGTCGTCGTGAAGAACACAAAGTGACTATCCAATGATGCCGAAGGATACGGAATCAATAAATCTAAGCTCTCACCAAATGGCTTATATAACAAGCGAGCAACCAGTACGGTCAACAAATAACCCACCGTATAAAATAATTGCAGTGGTAATCCGCGACGCGCACTCACATAAAAGTTATAAGCAAAAATAATAATTATCAGTAGACTCAGCATAAAATCCCCATCAATGTCTATTTTTATCAGCCAGCCACCCATACTTCTCTGGCCCTGATGACGCAAATCTGTTTACAGATCGTAATGACTGATCATTCATCCGTATTTCAACAACTTCAATGAACGATCAACATGAATAAAAATAGTTTATCACTTATCTAGATCAGCGACTAGTCAAGCCCGCGATCCTTAAACAGAATATTATAAAACCCAATAAAACTGACTAACATTAGTGGTGAATCATAATTCGACGGAATTATGATTCACCACTTTTCTTTG
>NZ_RHOW01000035.1 GCF_003946215.1 Lapidilactobacillus mulanensis | reverse complement strand
AGTCGTCGTTGTTTTTTGCAACAACAACTATCTTATCAACTTCAATTTATTACGTCAATAAGAAATTGCAAATTATTCTGATTTATTTTTCTGATGAACGAACGATTGCCTTTACACCAGGATTCCTTGATAATAAAAAAAGCTAGGATCCTTCATAGGATTCTAGCCGCTAAAAACTATTCTTGTTCTGGACGCATTGTTGGGAAAAGTAACACATCTCGAATCGATGGCGCATCAGTCAATAACATCACTAAGCGATCGATACCAATACCTAAACCACCCGTTGGCGGCATTCCGTATTCTAGTGCTTCGATATAATCATAATCAACACCATGAGCTTCGTCATTACCAGCTGTGCGTTCTGCATCTTGCTCTTCAAAACGAACCTTCTGATCGATTGGGTCATTCAATTCAGAAAACGCATTGGCATATTCGGCGCCAAGAATAAACAATTCAAATCGATCCGTGAATCGTGGATCATCAGCGTTTTTCTTAGCTAATGGCGAAACTTCGATTGGATGACCATACACAAACGTTGGCTGTTGAAGTGTCTCTTCAACAAACTGTTCGAAGAATTCATTGATGATATGTCCCACTTGCCAATAAGATTCATAATGAACATGGTGCTCATCGGCCAACTGACGTGCTTGATCAAGTGACATTTCTGGCCAGAAATCAACACCAGTTTCTTTCTTGATCGCGTCAACCATGTGAATTCGTTGGAATGGTTGATCGAGATCGACATCCTGTCCCTGATACTGGAACTTACCCGTATGCAAAACTTTTTGGGCAGCGTGACGGAAAATACCTTCAGTTTCATCCATGACGTCTTTAAAATCAAAATAGGCTGCATAAGATTCAAGCATCGTAAATTCAGGATTATGACGCGTATCGATTCCTTCATTACGATAGACGCGTCCAATTTCGTATACGCGTTCCATTCCACCGACAATCAGACGTTTCAATTGCAATTCGAGCGCGATCCGTAAATAAAGATCGATATTGAGTGCATTGTGATGCGTGGTAAATGGTTTGGCAGTTGCACCACCTGGCTGTGCATGCAGCGAAGATGTTTCAACCTCGGTAAAGCCTTCATTATCAAGATATTCACGAACAGCTTTAACAATTTGACTACGTTTAATAAACCGATCGAAGCTATCTTCATTTGCAATCAAATCAAGATAACGTTGACGATAAATCTGTTCAACATTGTTTAACCCGTGAAACTTATCTGGCAATGGACGCAACGCCTTAGTCAAGAAAGTCACATGAGTCGCCTTGACCGTTAATTCACCAGTGTCCGTCTTCATGACTTCTCCAGTAATACCAAGGAAATCACCTAAGTCTGCCTTCTTAAAAATCTGATAATTATCCTCACCAACGACATCTTTACGAACGTAAAGTTGGATCTTGCCACTGCGATCACGAAGATCCGCGAAGCCAACTTTACCCTTTCCTCGCTTAGAAATCATGCGGCCAGCAACCGTGACCTCTGACAATTGTGACTCGAGCGTTTCTTTGTCTATTTGGTCAAATTTGTCATGTAGTTGCTGTGCTAAATGAGTGCGCTCAAACTTAGTACCGAATGGATCGATACCTTCTGCACGCAATGCCTCCATTTTTTCACGCCGGACGACCAACTGATCATTCATTTCTGCCTGCTCGTTTTTTTCCTTATTTGCCACAATGACAACTCCCTTTATGCAATATGACTCGTATGTTCTTCTGTGTTCGTTCTTGCTTCATAAACATCCACAAAATCGTCCAGGATCTGATTAACTTCTGCTTGTGTTAAAACTTCGTTGACTGCCGCCTTAGTGCGAGCTGCGCGAGGAATACCTTTAAGATAATAGGCTGCCTGCTGACGAAATTCAGGTACAGCAACATGCTCGCCCTTTAACGTGACTAAGCGCTGTAGTTGCTCTTCTGCCGTGGCAATTTTTTCACGTGGTGTTGGTTCTTCGATCAATTCACCGGTATCAATATAATGATTCACTGCCCGCAAGATCCATGGGTTGCCTAAAACTGCACGACCGATCATGACGGCATCGGCTCCGACATCAGTCAACATCCGTTTGGCATCCTGAGGTGTGCGCACATCCCCATTGCCCATGAATGGAATCGTCAAAACTTGACGGACATCTTTCAAAATATTCCAGTCTGCATGTCCGGTATACATTTGCTTACGAGTACGACCATGCATTGCCAAGGCCGAAGCACCTGCACGTTGCGCTGCCTTAGCGTTTTCGACTGCAAAAATATGGTCTTCATCCCAGCCAGTCCGCATTTTAACCGTGACGGGTTTCTCCACCGCATCCACGACTGCCGCAACCATCTCATAAACTTTATCGGGATCCAGCAACCATTTGGCACCGGCATCGGTCTTGACGACTTTGTTCACTGGACAACCCATATTAATATCGATAATATCCGCTTTAGTGTGTTGGTCAACAAATTTTGCCGCATTTACTAGGGTCTCTTTGGTGCCACCAAAAATTTGAATACTAATTGGATGTTCATTAGAATCCACGAACATCATGTCTAACGTTTTTTGATTGTGATACATAATACCGCGGTCACTGATCATTTCACAGACAACCAATCCGGCTCCGAACTCTTTTGCAACCATCCGAAAAGCTGAGTTTGTGATCCCCGCCATTGGGGCCACAACAACTTGATTAGGGATCGTCACATTACCAATTTGCCATTCCACGACTTCATCGCTCCTATTTCTCAATTGCTTAATCTTATCAAAAATAACGCGTGTTTTGCAACTTAGTCAGCAGACTTAAGAATATTTTTCAATTCGTCCACGTCAAACTGATAGTGGGTATTACAAAACTTGCATACCGCGTCTGCGCCATGGTCTTCGTCGATCATCGCTTGTAATTCATGCCGTGGCAGTGTCGCTAATGCATTACCAAAACGTTCTTTTGAACAATCACACTTGAATTGTACAGGCGTTTGTCCCAAAAACTTAATCGGTTGATCGGCAAAAATGGTTTTCAAAATAGCTTCTGGCGTCTGACCTTCACGTAGTAAATTCGACACCAACGGGATTTCTTTAAGCCGTTTTTCCAACCCAGTTAATTGTTCATCAGTTGCGCCGGGCAGCGTTTGAATCAAGAATCCACCAGCAACACCGATCGAATTGTCTTGATTGACAAATACAGAAAGTCCCATTGCAGAAGGAATTTGCTCCGACTTAGCCAAATAATAGGTCAGGTCTTCAGCAATTTCTCCAGAAGTGATCGGCACTTGTCCCGTAAATGGTTGTTTCAAGCCAAGATCCTTGGTCACACTAACCATACCCTTAGTTCCGACGGCGCGACGCACATCGATCTTGCCTAATGGATTTAGTGGTAGATTGACTTGTGGATTTTGAATATAACCTTTGACCTCACCTTTGGCATTGCCATCCGCAATAATACCACCGACTGGACCATCGCCGAGAATGCGCACAGTTAGTTTCTCTTCGTCTTTTAATAAGGCGCTACTCAATAGCAGCGTGCCGATCAATGTTCGCCCTAATGCCGCAGAAGACGCTGGTAAGGTTGCATGATCTTGCTGCGCTGTCTGCACAATTTCTGAGCCGTTGACTGCCAACATTCTAAAAGCGCCATCTTCAATCACTGCTCTAACTAAATAATCCGTCAAATTAATTCTCCTTACTGAAAAATCCGTCAATAAATAATCATAGTCTAATGTAACACAAATTTCCAGATTAGAATAATGATTACTTACTAAAACAACGTATTTTGCAAGTTAAATATGCAAATATACGCTTAAAAAACTCCAAAGACAAACCAGTAAAAACGAATTTTGTCTTCTCAAACACCAAACTCCAGTTACCGATACACTGTATGAAAATACACACCCAGAATCTTTATACAACCAGATCTAATGCAACAAAACGAATGTGCCGTTAACTCGGGTTCACATCCGCATAACCTAACAAGCCACATAAAAAGCCCCGAGAAATTTAATCTCAGGGCTTTCATATTCAAATCATATTAGACTTCGGGATGATTCTCATCAGAATCGTCGGACTGTTGAGTCGTTGGATTCTCTGAAGATTCAGAATCATTTACCTCAGTAGTTGAACTTGTTTCATTTGAATCAGAGGTTGTCTCCGCATTTTCAGAGGATTGGACACTAGGATCTGTCGTTTCTTCTGAACTTGCATCTTGCTGAGCTTCACCATCTGAGCTAGCTTCTTGTTGCTGAGCATCTTTTTGTTCTAATGCTCGCTTAGACTCTGCAAATGTTGCTGCATGCTCACTTGGGAACTCATCAGTTTTTCTTTCAGGCATTTTGCCTTCGTTGAACAGACTGAGAATTTCTTTTTCATCCAAGGTTTCATACTTCAACAATGCTTCGGCAATGAGCTTGTGTTGTTCACGATGAGCTTGCAAAATTTCGTAAGCACGTTTATGAGCTTCGTCGATGATCCGACGTACTTCATCATCAATGGCCGCAGCAGTCGCCTGTGAATATGGGGGTTGTTGGCCATAAGACGCGCCTAAGAATGGTTGTGAATCGCTTTCGAGTGTCACTGTTCCAAGACGTTTCGACATCCCATATTGAGTGACCATGCTACGTGCAATCTGAGTGGCTTGTTCGAAGTCATTCGATGCACCAGATGATTCAACGTTGAAGATGATTTCTTCGGCGGTACGACCACCCATCAAACCAACGATTTGTTCATCCATTTCCTTCTTAGTCAAAAGGAATTGATCGTCACGTGGCAACATGATGGCATAACCACCAGCGCGTCCACGCGGAACAATGGTGACTTTACGGACAGTACGAGAATCGCTTAGAACCAAACCGATCAATGCATGACCGGCTTCATGATAAGCAACCGTGTTTCGTTCCTTAGGATTGATCACACGATCACGTTTAGCTGGTCCGGCAATGACACGATCTTCAGCTTCGTCAATATCTTTAGCATCGATCTTGGTTTTGTTACGACGAGCTGCAACTAAAGCGGCTTCGTTTAACAAGTTCTCCAAATCGGCACCGACGAAACCTGGTGTTTGTTGTGCAACAACTTTCAAATCAACATCATCAGCGAAGGGTTTATTCTTAGCGTGAACTTTCAAAATAGCTTCACGGCCCTTAACATCTGGGTGACCAACCAAAATCTTACGGTCAAAACGACCAGGACGAAGTAAGGCTGGATCTAACACATCTGAGCGGTTCGTTGCAGCAATGACGATAACACCTTCGTTGCCTTGGAACCCATCCATTTCGACCAATAATTGGTTCAAGGTTTGCTCACGTTCATCGTGACCGCCACCCATGCCGGCGCCACGTTGACGACCAACGGCATCAATTTCATCGATAAAGATAATCGCAGGTGCACTCTTCTTGGCATTCTCGAATAAATCACGAACACGTGAAGCACCAACACCGACAAACATCTCGACGAAATCTGAACCAGAAATCGAGAAGAATGGCACATCTGCTTCACCTGCAACTGCTCGCGCAAGTAAAGTCTTACCAGTACCAGGAGGGCCTTCAAGCAAGACACCCTTAGGAATTCGTGCGCCTAAAGCATTGAACTTCTTAGGATTCTTCAAGAATTCAACAACTTCGACTAATTCTTGTTTCTCTTCCTCTGCACCTGCAACATCGGAGAAACGAACTTTGTTTTTCTTTGAATCTTCTGGCTTAGTGTGTGTTTTACCGAAGCTCATAACGCCACGGCCACCGCCACCACCGCCGCCTTGTCCTGATTGGTTCATCATGAAGTAGAAGAACACAAACAATAGGACAGTTGGCAACAGCATGGTCAATAAGCTGATCCATACACCTGACTGTGATTCTTGGCGTGCATTTACTTTAACGTTATTGTTTTGAGCAATCTTCGTGATCTGAGCTAAGGAAGCGTCATTAGGTAATAATGATGTCGTGAAGCCAGTCACTTCAGTTGTTGAAGAACCACCCATTAACCCAAGTGAGTTAGAAGATGTTTCCTTTTTTTGTGCCTTCTTGTATTCACCAGTGATCTGGTAAACACCATTGGCAGGCTGTAAGCTGATTTCTTTAATTTTTTTGGCTTCTAGTTGGCTAACAAATTGGCTCTGACTCAAGCTCTCCGTTGTCCCACTATTTCCACGATTAAAGAAGAAACTTATACCACCGACGATGGCAACAAAAACAATAATATAAAACAAACCGCTATTTAACAGTCGATTTCGGTTATTTTTCATTTACAACCTCCTGAAGTCAAACGATTATCATTATTATCTCAATAATCGAATGGTGTTATCATATCATATTTGACCATATTTGACTAATAGTTTACTCATAAATTTCTGGCTTTAAAACGCCGATAAACGGAAGATTACGATATTGATTCTTATAGTCCAATCCATAGCCAACCAAAAATTCATCTGGAACCCCAACACCGATATAATCGACGTGGACATTGATCAAGCGATGCGCCTCTTTACTCAATAACGAGCAAATCTTGATTGAAGCCGCACCACGAGTTTGCAAAAGCTTGATCAATGCAGCAAGCGTGCGTCCGGTATCGATAATGTCTTCAACGATCACGACATTACGACCATTCACAGGAACATCAAGATCTTTGATGATCCTTACCTCACCACTCGACTCGAGTGCATCGCCATAACTAGATACATCCATGAACTCGATTTCCGACAAATCATCATAGGCTCTGATCAAATCGGTCATAAAAATCACGGCACCCTTAAGAATACAGATAAAAATCGGATTTTTACCCTGATATTCTTGATGTAATTGCCGGCCTAAACGTTGAACGATCTCATCGATCTGCTCTGTTGAGACAATGACTTTTTCAATATCTTCGCGCATATCTATCTCCTTAATTAGCAATTATTAATGATCAACTAATACATAAATGATTTTAGCAGTTTCTGGGCCATTCGACAATTTATAATTGTAGATATTTTCCACCCAGACAATTAAATCCTCCACTTGCAAAAGCCAGAGTGAATTTCGTCTGGTCACGGGCACTTTTGAATCGATCATTCGTCGTCGTAATTTTTGTTGCTGACCATTTGCCAAGACCACACGATCGCCTGTCACCGGATGTCGTAAAATCAATCGTTCTGGGTCTTGAACCGTCTGAAACGTCGCGACAATTTCTCCGTGATAATCCGCGGGTAATTGACGAAATACCCCGATTCGAAAATCTGACACTTGGCACCACTGATCAAGTTCTAAAGCAATCGATTTTTTCGCTATTTCCACATTCTGTTTCGAATCTTGTGATTGCCGACTGATCTCAAATCGACCATAGCTTTGGGTGAACTGCCATTGATCGGCTAAATCTATTTGATGATGTCCAGTCGGTTGCCGCGACAGTTGCGCAATTTGTGCCAGCTGCCCAAGGTTCAGAAGTGGCTGATCTGGTAAATAAGTTTGCCAGAAAGTGGACCATAACAATTGCCACTCATGATTACTTAGCGAAAGTTGAGGTAATGCGCCCATGATGTGCTCCGATGATTGCTGAACTGCCATCTCTTTAAAAAAAGATTGGATTTGCATGCTCGCCAGTTTTTGCGTTGCAACTAATTCATTTGCAAACCGCTGAGAATGAGCTAATAATTGATCGTTCTCCGCTTTCAGATCAGGAACGAAATGGTGCCGTAAACGATTGCGCATCGTAAAATCTGTTTGATTCGTCTGATCTTCAACAAATGCTAATTGATGTGACTTGGCGTATGCATACAATTGTTGCTTATCATAAGATAATAAGGGCCTTAAAAGCTGTGCGCCGTTGAAGGCCGTTTTTTCTTTAAGACCGGGCAATTCGCCAATTGCGCCGCTCCGAATCAATTTCATGATGATTGTTTCAAGTAAATCATCGGCGTGGTGCGCGGTCAGTAAATATTCAGCAGACTGATCAGCTAACACTGTCCCTAAAAAATTATAACGGGCCTGGCGCGCCGCTGCTTCGGTTCTCGCGGTATGGTCCGTCGTCCAATGACCGACCGTGAGCCCGACTTCGTATCTTTGTGCCTGCTGACGCACAAAAGTTTCTTCGGCCGGACTATCTTCTCGTAATTGATGATTGAAATAGGCCAAATGAAGTTGTGGCCGCGCATCCAGTGGTAGACGCGACAACAAATCGAGCAAACTCATCGAATCGACGCCACCAGAAAAAGCTAAAACAACTTTGACTTGCTGATTAGCATTACCGACAAGATTTCGCCAGTGCGTACAAAAATCTTCAGCTGAAAGCTCCAACATTGACCTCCGATCTAAGGATTATATTGTAAAAAAAGAGCTGAACCAGAAAACTAGATTCAACTCTTACGAATGCTTCTTAATCGACGCTTAACCCCTACGACCGCCACGGCCGCCACGTTTACCTTCAGTATTGCGCTTGATCGATGTTAATCGATCTTCGCTTTCCTTCAAGAAACCTGAAAGCATGCCATCAAAATCCTGATGGCCATAATTATTACTGTTATTATTGCGGCTAGAATTATAATTGCTCGAGCCGTGATTGCTGGCACTGTGATGATTATTGCTTGAATAATTCTCACGGTGTTCATGTGGTTGGTGCTCACGAGGAGCTCGGTGGACTGCCGCAGTTGGTTGTGGCTCGGTTGCTTGCTTGATCGACAACCCAATCTTGCCATTTTGATTTGAAACTACCTTAACTGTAACGGTATCACCAACACTTAATACATCATGAATGTCCTTCACATATTGATTCGAAATTTCACTGATGTGGACTAAACCACTCTGACCAGCACCTAAATCAACAAATGCTCCGAAGTTGGTAATTCCGGTTACCTTACCTGTAACCTTCGACCCAATCTCAACTGCCATAAACCAAAAAATCCTCCTTGGATACACTTTATTAGTTTAGTATACCACCGAACAAGTTCATTTCAAGCTAGTTTTTCGCATTAATTGAGCTATTCGCCTCAGGTAATGTAAAAACGATCTCGCCATTTTTCGAGTAATCATACTTGTAACGGATCAATTTTTCTAAGTAAGTATTATTATTCAACTGTTTCACTTGGATTTTTAAATCGGAGCGCGTTTGCTGAACCGCAGTCAATTTCTTGTTTTGCACTTGAACTTGTGCTTGCAACCGCTCGTTGTTTTGTCGTGCGTGAACAATCTGGCTACCAAAACCGATTGCAACGATTGCCAGAATTAAAAGCAGCCCAAAAATACGCCGATAATGCACACGCTTCAAGAATTGATGATGCTGTTCATCTTCTTGATGCTGCTCGGCTTCACGCACAAAACGATTTCCAATACTGGTCACTTTTCCATTTGACTGAATTTGCTGTTGCATAGGCTTACTCCCGTTTTAGTTAACTAGTTTGAGTATATCATATGCAGAAATAAATTTAACTCATTTCGCAAATCTTTAATCGATTTGTCACATTACTTAAGAATTCAATAATCGGGCAACAGAATTCTTAAGTCAAAAAAATAAACGAACCCTTGCAAAAACACCTTTCACTCACAAATAATACTTGTCAGTGATGGATTTGCAGTGGCCCGTCTATCTTAGTACGTTGATTCCCGTGTGAATTCAATCGGCAATGAATGATCACCAAAATCAGTTGGTCGACTACGCTTTCGTGTCGCTGACAACTTCGTACATTTCCTCGGCGTCATCTTTTTTGGTAGTTTCTTTGATAGCTGTGATCTTAACGACCAATGTTTTGTTCCCAAATAATAAAGTTAACTCATCGTCTAATTTCACGTCAGTTGATGACTTAGCAACTTTACCGTTAATACTGATCCGCCCTTTATCGGCGATTTCTTTAGCAACTGTTCGCCGTTTGATCAAGCGAGAAACTTTTAAATATTTGTCTAAGCGCATGCGCTCAACTCCTAAGATTCGATTTTTTCGACCGCCTGCAAAAAAGTCATTAACTTCTTCAGCCAGTCTTGATCGCTGACCTCTTTTTTAGGGATCTGAAATTTAATTTGATACCGTTCCTGTTCTATCTTAACATCTGCATGGTAATCAATGGTACTTAATGCTGAAAATAAAGCTTCACCATCTAACAACTTGGTGCCCGCTTTGCTAAATATAATTTGAATTGATCCCGGTTCCTGTTTGATTTGTTCCAATTGAATTTGATCGGCGAGTAATTTCAATTGACCGACCGACAAAAGGTTTTCAACTTCATGAGGATAATCACCGAAACGATCGATCAAGTCAGCTTGAATTTCTTCGAGTTGAGGGACATTTTCGATTTGACGAACGCGTTTATAAATTTCAATTTTCTGGCGACTGTCATCCACATAATTCGAAGGTAAATACGCATCGATTGCTAATTTCAGCTCCGCATTAGAAACGGGCACCACTTTTTCGTGTTGTTTCTTTTTAACAGCGTCATTTAACATCTGCGAATACAAATCAAAACCGACCGAGTTAATGAAACCATGCTGCTGCTTGCCTAATAAGTTACCTGCCCCACGAATCGACAAATCACGCATCGCAATTTTGAAACCAGAACCTAATTCGGTGAAATCTTTGATTGCTTGCAGCCGCTTCTCACTCACTTCCGTCAAAACTTTAGCAGGCGAGTACATTAAATAGGCATATGCAATTCGACTCGAGCGACCGACCCGGCCACGCAATTGATACAATTGTGATAGACCGTATCGATCTGCATTTTCAACGATCAACGTATTCGCATTGGGCATATCCACGCCGGTTTCAATAATGGTCGTGGTCACAAGAACATCGAATTCACCATTGACGAAATTATAGATGACATTTTCAAGCTGATTCTCAGTCATTTGTCCATGAGCAAAGCCGACCGTGGCTTCCGGAACCAAGGCCTGAATTTGATCGACAGTCCGCTCAATGTCTTCCACACGATTATGCAAATAAAAGACCTGTCCATGCCGCTCGATCTCACGTTCAATTGATGACTTGATTGCACCGGCATTTTGTTCCATCACATAGGTTTGGATGGGATAACGATTCGTCGGTGGCGTCTCGATTACGGATAGGTCGCGGACGCCGATCATGGACATGTGCAAGGTCCGCGGAATTGGTGTAGCAGTCAATGTCAAAACATCCACTTGCGAGCGCAACTGTTTCATTCGTTCTTTGTGTTTCACACCGAAACGCTGCTCTTCATCGATGATCAACAGACCTAGATCTTGAAAGCCCACATCTTTAGACAATAACCGGTGCGTGCCGACGACAATATCGATCGTCCCTTTTTTCAAACCGTTGATGGTTTTCTTATTCTCGGCCGAAGTTTGAAAACGTGACATGATCGCAATATTAATGGGAAAATCACTGAAACGATCTTGCATCGTTTCCAGATGCTGTTGCGCAAGAATCGTGGTCGGAACTAAAAACGCCACCTGTTTATTTTCTTCGATGGCTTTAAAAGCTGCTCGCAAGGCCACTTCCGTTTTACCAAAGCCCACATCACCGACCAATAAGCGATCCATTGGTCGTGGTTGCTCCATATCATGTTTAACTTCCTCAGTACTACGCAATTGATCCGGTGTTTCAGTATATGGAAATTCATTTTCAAATTGTTTCTGCAAATCATCATCTGGCCCAAACGCATGGCCTTTTTCTGCTTGTCGTTTAGCATACAAGTCAATTAGGTCATCTGCAATGTCTTCAATACGACTGGCAACTTTTTTCTTTGTTTTCTGCCACTCGCTGCCACCAAGACGATTAATGTGTGGCGACTTGCCTTCTGCAGAAACGTACTTGCTGACCATGTTCAATTGATCGACTGGAATAAAAAGTTGCGCACTGTCTTGATAAGTGATCGTTAAATAATCGCGATGAACTCCATCCACTTCGATGGTTTGCATGCCTTCGTAACGGCCGATCCCATGATTAACGTGAACAACATAATCTCCAGGTTTTAATTCATTATAACTACGCAACCGCTCCGTGTTAGCCATCGTTTGCCGACGAGCCGGCGTTTGTTTTTTGACTCGATTAAATAATTCCCATTCCGTTAACACAACTAACTTAGCTTCCGGAATTTCAAACCCGTTATGCAAATTACCGGCAATTAATTGTAATTGATCCACTTGAATATCGTCGTCAGCGGCGAGTGCCACATTCACTTCAAAGTCACGAAAAGTTTGTTGCAAATGTTTTCGACGACCTTCTTCGGGAATTAAAACCAACACGGTTCGATTCTGCTTGTGCCAACGATCCATTTCTGTCTTGATCAAAGGCATTTGACTAAAGAACTGTTGAACGGTACGCATCGTCACATTGATCAGTTGATCGAAGCGCAAGTTTCCCAACCCACGTTGAAATAGTGCAATATGCAATTGACGTTGCGAAATATCACGGTGAACCTGTCGAAAATCCAATCGTATTTTCTGCTCTGGTAATAAATGACCAAGCTCCAACTGATCGGTTTGCCAACCGGCTAATTCTTGCGCCATGTCATCGACTTTATCTAACAACCGGCCAAAATCATCGAACACCACTAGACCCTGATCAGATAAATAATCCGTTAACGACGAAGGCTTTTCCGTCAGAAAATCAATCAACAAGCTGGCCTGATCACCGAGAATGCCTTCACCTAACTCACTGATCGCATTTTGAAAATATTCCTTTAAAGAAGTAACACGAGTCTCCTCTTGTTTGCGACTATTTTTACTCTTGGCGACTTCATCCTGCTTTTCTTTATCATGGATGCGTTTTAACTCTTTAGTGAGACTCTTCTGAATTTTCACAGCCGCTGATTTACGGTCATCGATCGAGATCAAACGATCACGGGCAGGAAGAATTTTGAGCGCCGTCAAATTTTCAATACTACGTTGCGTGGCTAAATCAAAACGCCGAATACTATCGATTTCATCGTCAAATAATTCAATTCGAATTGGATCTTCAAAATCGAGTGGAAAGATATCCGCAATGTCACCACGAATCGCAAATTCGCCGGGCTTGGCAACCAACTTTTGCCGCTCATAACCCATTTCCACCAATCGATCAGGTAAGCGAGCAAGATCTAATTGACCGTCACTGTGAACATCGATGACCGACTGCTGAAATTTGTCTGCATCCGTGAGCTCATAACTAAATCCGGCAGCAGAAGTGACAACTATGCCTGGCTGCTGACTTTGCAGAAAGTTGAGTGCTTGAATCCGCAAATTCCGAGATTCAGGAGAACTCGTTGCACCTTGAGCAGCCACCACTTCTTCAACAGGAAAATAAAAGACCTGATCAGCAGGTAATAAATGATTCAAGTCGTCCACAAATTTACTTGCATGAAAACCACTGTCCACGACAAAAAGGATCGGTTGCGACGAATGCCGCACCAACCCAGCCAGATAAAGCGACTCAGCAGAACCATTCAGCCCAGTGACCAATCGCCGCTGAGGAGCCTCCCAGTCCTTCAGAATAGCAGGCAGATCCACCGCCTGACTATAAAAATCAATCAAATCCATGCAAACCTCCAAAAAAGCAAGTTGTGTAGAAAGATGGTTGAAACTAATGGCTAAGTGAGAATAACTAAAATCTTGGTTTAAAGATTTCTAGTTATTCTTGCTTAGACACTTGGTTTCAATCTTTCGGAGCACGTTTATGTTGTGAATGACCAAGGGTTGAAATTGAGGATTAACTTTATCCAAAACTAAAATCCTGCTTTTGGATTTCAGTTTTGGATCAGTTAACCGGAAATTTCATTGGTCATGAACACGTTTATGTTGTGTAGAAAGATGGGTTGAAAACAATGGCTAAGTGAGAATAACTAAAATCTTGGTTTGAAGATTTCTAGTTATTCTTGCTTAGATACTTGGTTTCAATCTTTCAAAACACGTCCCGTGTTGCGAATCCTACCCATTATATTGATTCATCAAATTTGTAAACTTAGTATCCTCAGTGATCCACTCGTTTAAGGCGGCAACCGCGTGATCCATTGCCAATTCGATCACAGGTTGATCGTCTTTACTGAATGGTGTTAGCACCCAATCCACGACTTTGGAACGTTGCGGATGTTGGATCCCAATTTTAACACGATTAAATTCTTCGTTGCCGACCGCCTTGATGATACTTTTAATTCCGTTATGACCACCAGAGGCACCGTGTGTTCTTAACCGTAATTTTCCTAATGGCATATCTAAATCATCCTGAATCACCGCAATTTCTGCTGGTGAGACTTGATAATAGCGCATCAAATCTCCCACTGCGCGTCCTGAATCATTCATGAAAGTTAAAGGCTTGACCAACAAAACTTTTTCACCGTTGATTTTTGTACTGGCTGTCAGCGCGGAAAATTCATTTTTGGCAATGTTTAATTTTAATTCTGAAGCTAGACGTTCAACTGTGTTAAAACCAACATTATGTTTTGTATTATCATATTTATTACCTGGGTTACCTAACCCAACGATCATCTTCAAAATACCGACCTCGTTCATCTACGTATTATGTTTATCAAGAAACCTCGATCTGCCCAAATTAATGAACATCGCATCAGCGACAAATTATAGCACATCTTGGCCTTTAAAATAAATGTTCCTACTTGAAATGACGATTGCAAAAGCTAAAAGTTGGTCAGATGATTTGAGATTCAAATAACAAACTTTAATTCCGCATTAGTAGAATCTAACCAAATAATTAAAGCATAAATATGAAAGCGGTTGTAAAACCGCTTTCTTGCGTGATTGCTGATTGTGATTTGAAAAACTAATAATTTTTAAACCCTTTTTCATGAAAACGAGCGATTTTAACTGCCAATAATTCATGAATGTGTTATACTAACAAAGGTCTTAATTATGGAAATCAGAAAGGATGTCTCTTAATGTCAAATACTAAAAGTCATGATCGCCAGAAAGTATTACTTGTCGGCGACGGTGCTGTTGGTTCTAGTTTTGCATATGCATTAGTACTCCAAGGAATCGCTCAGGAAATCGGAATCGTTGATATCGCTAAAGATAAAACTAAAGGCGATGCAATCGATCTTTCAAATGCGTTACCATACACTTCTCCTAAGAAAATCTATTCTGCAGAATATTCAGATGCAACTGATGCAGATGTTGTTGTTATCACTGCTGGTGCACCACAAAAACCAGGTGAAACTCGCTTAGACTTAGTTAACAAGAACTTAAAGATCTTGAAGTCAATCGTTGATCCAATTGTTGAATCAGGTTTCAAGGGTATTTTCGTGATTGCTGCTAACCCAGTTGATATCTTAACTTACGCAACTTGGAAACTTTCAGGCTTCCCTAAGGAACGTGTTATTGGTTCAGGTACTTCACTAGATACTTCACGTCTTCGTCAATCAATCGCTGAATTGGTTAACGTTGATGCTCGTTCGGTCCACGCTTACATCATGGGCGAACATGGCGATACTGAATTTGCCGTTTGGTCACACGCTAACATTGGTGGTATCAAGATTGCTGAATGGGTTAAACAACATCCAGAGATCGACGAAAGCAAGTTAGTTCAAATGTTTGAAGATGTTCGTGATGCAGCTTACACGATCATTAACTTAAAGGGCGCTACTTTCTATGGTATCGCTACTGCATTGGCTCGTATCACTCGTGCTATTCTTGATGACGAACATGCTGTATTGCCATTATCTGTATACATGGATGGCCAATATGGTTTGAACGATATTTATATCGGTACTCCTGCCGTTATTGGTCGAGAAGGTATTTCAAACATTATGGAAATTCCTTTAACAGATCACGAATCACAATCGATGCATGCATCTGCTGATCAATTAAAGAAAGTTCTTGACGATGCTTTTGCTGCAAACGACATTAAGACTCGCCAATAATCTTAATTTGATTATATTTTGAAGAACGGGACCTTCCCGTTCTTTTTTTGTGCCGATGTTATTTAAAGGTTTCTAATGCTGAAACGACTTCGTTTCAATCGGTCACAATAATTGGTATAATGAACTTAGAATTATGATCAAATATGTTAGGTGGATTCGAAATGAAAAAGAAAACAAAGGTGTTGACCGCAGTACTCGGTTCACTAGTAGCTGTGGTTGGTGCTTTCTATGTTTATCGCGGCGTCTACTACCAGTCCCATTTCTTACCAGGCACGAGTGTCGAAGGTGTAGATCTGGCAAAGCTAACCCCTACTCAGGCTAAAACCAAGCTAGAGGACCAGCTTGTCAACAGCAAATACCAGCTCTATGACAAGAAAGAACAACTCACACAGGTGTCCGGCAAAGAACTGGGTGTTACTCAGAATTCCAGCCAATATCTTGACTCACTGATGAATAAACAAAATTCTTGGTCATTGGCAACATTAGTTAAGGCTGAGAGTGTTGAGTCTGTTGCACTCATTAATATCAATCAGACCACCTTGGATCAATATGTTGATGCCACATTGAAAACACTCAATAAGGATCGTCGTGAATCAGAAGACGCGAAAATCATCAAGGCTTCTGACAGTTATCAAATTAAAGATCAAGTTCAAGGCAATGTTTTTTCAAAAAGTGCGGTCATCAAGACCATTAAGCAAAGCATTGCAAATGGTAATCAAAAGATTCAACTTTCAACTGCCTACGAACAACCAAAAATTACTAAAACTAATTCAAAGTTAACTGCAGAACTCGAAAGAATTAAAAAGCTTGATCAAATTACAGGTACCTACACCATCGCAGGGCACACCGAAACAGTTACACCGACGATGATCCATCAGTGGTTAAGTGATGATAATGGTAAGATTTCACTCGATCAAGCCGCAATGAAGGCCTACTTAAGTTCACTGAATGATAAGTACGCCACTTATAACAAGTCACGTAGCTTCAAGTCCACCAAACGAGGCACAGTTACCGTACCAGCAGGCATTTATGGCTGGAGTATCAGCACCGCAAGTGAATTGCCGAAGCTCACAGAAGCCATTATGGCTGGTAAAGACTTCACTCGCGAACCCGTGATCGTTGGTACTGGCTATTCCAAGACTGGTTATGGCACTGGCAACGATATCGGTAACACTTATATCGAAGTCGATATTCAAAACCAACACATGTGGGTTTACATCGATGGGCAAATGAAAATTGATACCGATGTCGTCACTGGTAAACCTGGTCACGATACTCCAGTTGGCGTTTGGTCAATTTGGAAAAAAGAACGTAATTCCGTCTTAAAAGGCGAAAATGGTGATGGTTCGAATTACGCCACGAAAGTTGGTTACTGGATGCCGATCGATGAAACCGGTGTTGGTATTCACGATTCATCCTGGCAACCTCAATATGGTGGTGACTGGTATAAAACACACGGTTCTCATGGGTGTATCAATACGCCACCTGCAACGGTCGCAAAGATTTTTGATCTAGTTTCCACAGGAATTCCCGTAGTTGTATTCTAAAGTATTCACTAAAGCAGGCTATCCGACAAAATGTTCGGATAGCCTGTTTTTATTTTCCGCTCGTATTATTTTTGTATTTCACGCCTGGTGATTTTTAATAAGCCATCCCCTAATGGCAATAAGGTGGTCAATAACTCGTCGTCGGCATATACAGTATCAAGTAATTGGTTCAGATGCCGGTGAATGCCCTTGTCGCGATGCCTGATCGATTCGATCGGTTCGAAGATCGTTCCGCCTTGTAAGACGTCATCGATCAACAGCACCCCTTCTGGGGCCAACAAGCGTAATGCTTCAGGCAAGAAATTAATATACTGTGCTTTGGCCGCATCTAGAAAAATTAATTCGTATTGTCCAGTCAACATTGGTAAAATATCGGCAGCATCTCCGGTTAACAATTGAATTTGCGATTGATAGCCAAGGCTTTGCCAGTTAGTCTGCGCGCGCTGGTACATTTCTTCAAACCGGTCGATTGTGGTGACGCGCGTCTGTTGTTGACTGGCTTCCACAAATAACGCCGCCGAAAAACCGATCGCAGTCCCCACTTCTAAAATCTTGGTTGGCCGCAGCTGATTGACCAGTTGATAAAGATAGCTGACAGTTTCATGAGGGATTATGGGAATTCGCTTCTCGTTTGCGAATTCTTCTATTCCCCGCAACTTTGGGCTTAACGGGACGGGTTGTTGGCGTAAATATTGAAGCACTTTTTCATTGATCACTGGTCGTGACATCATTTCGTTGCGCAATTCTCATCTACCTCACATTATTTTAGATTAAATTCTCTTATTAGGCTCTCATATATTTCAAAGACTCGCATTTTATGTTATGATAGCAACGAAAGTTAATGTATCTGGAGGGAACGACATGCTTATTAAGTCACTGGTTTTGAAAAAAGAGAACTTGACTACCGTGAAAGAGACCGCCACGCTTGAAGAGGCCCTTGAAATCCTAGAAAATTCTGGATATCGTTGTGTGCCGATCAGTGATGAATCTGGCAAGATTTTCCGCGGCAATATTTACAAAATGCATATTTACCGTCACATCGCTCAAGGTGGCAACATGAAGCTGCCCGTCACTTATTTGCTTAAAAACGCGACAAAAACGATCGACATCGATTCACCATTTTTCAAAGTCTTCTTCAATATCAAGGATCTTCCATACATTGCTGTCCTAGACGAAAACCACAACTTCTATGGTATCTTAACTCATGCGAAATTGCTGGGAATGTTGTCTGAAGCTTGGAACTTAGATATTGGCAGTTACGTTTTAACCATCATGTCGACTGGTGAACGTGGCGAATTAGAAGAAATGTCTAAGATCATCACGAAATATTCTTCAATTGCTGGCTGCTTAACGCTCGATGCTAAGAAAGATGCCATTGTGCGTCGAACTTTGATGACGTTACCTGCCGGCGTTGATCGTAAGACTTTAGACGCGATCGTCGACCGTTTAGAGAAGAAACAGTATCACGTTTCAGAAATCGATGATTTACAGTCAGGAAACACATTACGCAATGAAAATTAACTTTCCAAACCGCTAATTGGCTTGTCTAAATTAGGAATTACGATTAATAAAACAGCATCCACATCATCGAGGCTTTCGCGACTATTAACGCGAGAACTTCTGATCATATGGATGCTTTTTTATGCTCACGCAATTGCGCCGATACGCGTAAACTTTTCACTGGAAATATGTATTAATCAGATTCCACTAATCCAAGACTAATTTTCAAAGCATGATCAACGGCCTTCATTTTATCATCGGTTAAGTGGGTCACTTTTTCTTTCAAGCGTTGTTTATCGATTGTTCGCACCTGTTCAGTCAAAATTACCGAGTCACGTTCGATACCATCCTGGCTCGGCAGAATACCAACGTGCGTTGGCATCTTAGGCTTGGATATTTTGGCAGTGATCGCCGCGACGATCACCGTTGGGCTATAGTGATTACCCACATCATTTTGAACAATCAAAACCGGTCGCATGCCACCCTGTTCAGAGCCCACGACCGGTGATAAATCGGCGAAAAAAATATCGCCGCGTTTAATTTCATTTAATTCCATTTAATCAACTCACATCTTAATCAATTTTTGCTTCGCAGCCAGAATATTCTCGACAAATCTCCGAATTTAACGTGGCCATTTCGGCATAACCATGAACCAGACTAATAACCGTCTGATCGTGGTGACCCAAAAAATCACTGACCGCTTGATCAACGACCGTTTGCGGATCGATCTGATAAAACTCGCAATATTGTAATAAGGCATCTTTCAAAATTCGGTCGGTAACAGGTGTTATTTTGTCATCAGTCATAAGCGTCATTTTGAAACCTCCATGTATCCCAACAAATCCAACGTCTTTCCTACTTCTGAATCATAACATTTTCTCGCAGAAAATCAAGCCAGGGTAGTTGCGAAACCCAACATTACCAATTACTCAAAATGTGATCATAAAATAGTACATATTAAGAAACCAGGTCATCATAGACCTGGTTCATTTAATTTTCATCGTTCGTTAATCCTCTCGTCGCGGTAAATAATGGCGAGGAATTCGATCATGCAAACCGCAAATGATTTCGTAATGGATCGTGTTTGAATACTCAGCCACTTCTTGAGCACTGATTTCATCATCACCATCTCGACCGATCAAGGTCACTTTCGCACCAACAGCAAATTTTTCTGGAAGTCTGACCATGATCTGATCCATACATACACGGCCGACGATTGGGCAACGAACCCCATTGATCAATACGGTCATTCCAG
Organism: Lapidilactobacillus mulanensis; assembly: GCF_003946215.1. Lineage (GTDB taxonomy): Bacteria > Bacillota > Bacilli > Lactobacillales > Lactobacillaceae > Lapidilactobacillus > Lapidilactobacillus mulanensis. Next base: position 1,449 of record NZ_RHOW01000035.1, on the reverse strand, counting down.
ATAAGCGACGTAGCCAACCATCCGCATAACCGATCGGAATCGTCCCGATCCACTCGGCTGTACTGGCGTGATAAGTTGCACCATAGCTGACAGCTGCACCAGCAGGAATTTGTTTGACGAACACTAACTCGCTATATAATGACAGGGCTGGCTGCAATTCATAAGGCAATTCGATCGCCGATCCAGATGGATTCAATCCATAGATGCCAATACCGAAACGAATCATATTTGCGTGACAAACTTGATGCCACAAACTCGTCGCCGAATTAGCGACATGCACATAACGTGGACGTTGGCTGACAACAGACATCATATCATTGAACTTGGCCAGTTGCTGATCAAAATAATGCTGGTCAATTTCATCAGCGGTCGCGAAATGCGTGAAGATCCCTTCAAAATTAAAAGTCAACGACTCATTAATTTGTTGGATAGCTGCTGCCAAATTATTTTTTTCAGTGAAGCCGATTCGCCCCATGCCTGTATCCAACGCCAAGTGAAGGTTCAACACCGGTAGATTCGTGTCGGCCTGCAAATAAGTTGTCGCTTCTGCCAACCAATCTAAATCACCGACAGTTAGCGAAATATGCTGAACAGCCGCAATAGCAGCCGTTTGTGGGCTGGTAATACCCAGCACCAAGATAGGCTCCGTGATCTGGGCATTTCTCAACGCGATTGCCTCATCCATAGTCGCCACACAAAAACCAGTCGCTCCTGCCTCTCGACAAACCCGAGCGACTGGAATCAACCCATGTCCATAAGCATCTGCTTTAACGACAGCAAATAATTCTGTGTCATCATGCAACCGATTTTTAGTTTCATGCACATTATGGTAAATTGCTTGTTGATCAACTTCGATATAAGTAGGACGCAAATATGATTTTTGCATTTTGAATTTAACTCTTTTCTGAAATTTCTAAAATTACTTCGGTCATGACCAACGCGTCGGTGTGCGAAATTGAAACGAACGCATTTCCAGAATACGGCTGTTTAGTCACGACTGGTTTGCCTAAGGGATCATCTAAAATTTCAATGTCGTGCAACCCTATTTTACCCAAGCCGGTTCCAAATGCTTTCGAATAAGATTCTTTAGCAGAAAAACGACCGGCTAAAAATTCAATTTTAAATTTCACGTTAGTAATTTTTTCAAAGAGTTGAAACTCTTTATCCGTCAAAACTTTAACCGCAAAGCGCGGATTACGTTCATATGCTTTTCTGATTCTAGGAATATCTGTCAAATCGACTCCGTTACCATAAATCATACCGTTCACATCCCTTCACACTACTCATATCATAAACGAAATTCAGAGTGAAGTAAAATTCAATTTATTCAAAACATCGTGAATCAAATTCACTTCAGATTTTCTTTTTACTTGAAGTTTAAGCGGGTCTACACTTTCTGGTGTTGGTAAAACTAATACCAGTTTTTATTTGCCAAAATAAATAGGACAT
>NZ_RHOW01000034.1 GCF_003946215.1 Lapidilactobacillus mulanensis | reverse complement strand
GTCCTATTTATTTTGGCAAATAAAAACTGGTATTAGTTTTCACCAACACCAGAAAGTGTAGACCCAGTATTTCTAATTTGCCGGGATTTTTTTATGGAAATTTATCAAATCAAGCTGCAAAAATAGCCACGACAAATTTGTCGTGACCAGTTGAGGACAATTTAAACGGTTTGATTCTTAAAGTCGATCATTCTCTGTTCGATTTCATCACGAACCGCACGAAAAACCGCCAACTTTTCAGCGTCGGTGCCCGTTGCTTGTGCCGGATCGATCAGCGGCCAGTGAATTTTCACAACATCGGCAGACACAACCGGACAACGATCACGGGCATCCCCGCACAGTGTCACCACATAATCAGAGTGGTTGAGATAATCTGGATCGATCAATTTCGATCGATGATCAGAAATATCGATGCCTTTCTCCGCCATCACTTTGACCGCCATGGGATTCAATCCGTGCGTTTCTAAACCTGCGCTAGCAATTTGCCACTGATCGCCGAGAATTTCCTGTGCGAAACCTTCCGCCATTTGACTACGACAAGAATTGCCCGTACATAAAAAATAAATCTGCATGATCCACCTCACTTATTTCGCGTATAAATTAATAATATCTCTCAATAAAGTTGCAGTTCCAAGACCGCCCCTATCATCATAATACTTGGTAAAGCGCGGATCTGCAACATACATGTCCGCAATCCCCCGATGCGCCTCTGGACTGTATGCATGGGCATCACCCCACGCCAGTTCCAACCAAGACCGATGATCCTGAAAGGCTTGCTGCGCCGCTTCAGAATAAAGATCATGGTTTTCAGCAACGAGTTGTAACTGTTTGAAAAGATCTGCTTCCAACGCCTGTAATTTTTGAAAATCGCTTTGATTTCGACCGAGCCAATTTTCATTGGCTTTTTTTACGGTCGCCTCCCCATACTTTTCACGAATTTCGGCGCCAAATTTAGTTTCATTTTGATTAAGTTGTTCTTCTTTAAATGCTTGGAATTTTTCTAGATCTGTCATGTCGAGTTCCCCTTTCTGATGACGAATTGTGGCGTCGATGCTGGCTAACAGCCGGTCTAGATGCGCGCGCTGTTCTTTTAGAGCCCGCTGTTGTTGCTGCAAGGTCGCCACAATTTCGTAGTTAGAAGCTAGCATAATTTTTTTGATTTGCGCAAGTGGCAAGTCTAGTTGTCGATAAAATAAAATTTGTTGCAGTCGATCAACTTGGCTTTCATCGAAATAACGATATTGGTTTTGCGGATCGCGTTTGGCTATCAGCAAGCCTTCATTTTCGTAATATCGAATCGTCCGCTGGCTCACACCAGCCAACTTGGCCAACGCACTCGTTTGATAATTCATCTGCTTCACTCCTAACTTCATTAGCATAAAGGATGACGTTGCGTCAGGGTCAAGAAAAATAATCTACCTGCGGTCGAAAGCGCTGGGGCAGGCAGACTGTGGCTGTGGGACCGCTCTCCACTTTTCCAAGGACGGGAAAAGTTCCGAGCTTCGATTTGAGCCTCGGAAAAACGCCGAGTCTCGAATCGATCCACCATGTAAGGCGGGTAAAAACGGCCCGCCAACATGGTTGTCACTGCCACGACTGCCTGCCCCAGCACTTTCGATCTAAACTTGATTTTATTCAGTGTAGGAAATGAATAACTGGGTTCCTTGAAGTTGATTCTCAATGTCGCCTTTGCTCAGAATAACTAAAGAAAAAAAGTGATGAATTTCAAATCTGAGCATATTGACACACGACAAATTTTAAAATAGGTGCAAATTAGCTAGAAAGGCCGATGGGATGGCGTTTTAAGCAGAAGATTGCGCCTATTTTAAAATTTGTCGTGTACCTAGATTACCAATTTTCGTTTTACGCGTTTAAAAAATATTGATTGAAATAGAAACGCAAATTAAATATTTAACGCTAAACATATCGAGCTCTTCTGAATAGACTAGGCGAAATTTGTGGTGGGAACTGGGACTGCAGTGGTAATTTTGTTAATGAGCGATTTGTGCGAATTTACAAAATGGGAAAATGGGAGATCCGGCGGTTTTTCGGAGCTCACATTTTAGGCGGAAGAATTTCCGGTCTATGGAAATCCTGCAGCCGTCCCCACAGCAGTTTCCCAGTTTCCACCACAAATTTAGCCGGAACCACACAAACTCGAACATCACCACTGCTCATGATTCCAAATACGCCCATCCAATTCACCCTGCGCATTCACCGTCCGCTGTTTTAATTCTCGTTGATATTTCAAGACAGCTGCCAGCAAAGCTTGCTCGCGATAATCACCACTTTTTTGCAGCTCGGTTATTGTTTGTTCGAACCAATCATCCGCCATCAGTCAACCTCCCCTAATTTGATCTGTGCGACCTCCCAAGTCAGCTTCTGGTATTCAGTCAACTGTGCCTCCAACTGCTCGGAAACCAGCTTTAAATTGCCATTCTGAGCAGAATTCTGCTCACCCATCGTAGCAAGCTGTGCCAATAACCAGTCACCCTGCTCAGAAAAATCAGCCGGATTTTTCATCGTCAAAAATTGTTGATAACGAATTAATAAATCCTGCTTCTCACGCTCGTCTAAATAAGAAAAATTGCTGATCAATAATGGCGGACAATAACGCCAATCTAATTCAGCCGCAAATGCTTGATAAGGTCGCAGCAATTCGCTCATCGAATACTGTGCGCTACCACCAGCCTGATAATGGCGCAGACTTTGCCCTAGAGAAACGACCAGCCCCAATTCCTTACCCGCCAAATAACGATATTGTTTTTGTTCGCCACTGAAAACTTCTTCCTGCCACTTTTTGAGAATATATGGCGCACTATACCAATAAAATGGAAATTGGAATATCACGCGATCCGTTTGTTCCAACAAGGCCAATTCTTTTTGTCGATCAAACTTGCCGTTCGCTTGTAATTCATGCCAAGTCACTTGATCAGCTGGCAAACTCGCCTTCAGAAATTGTTGCGTAGGTGAATTCTCGATCTCTGGATGGGCCACAATAATCAATGTTTGCAAATCAATCTCTCCTTTATTTAGTCGGTACGTTTAATGATGCCACTCGCAATTAGTAATAGTTGGACAGTCGTCGGCCCTACAAACTTGAAGCCTCGTTTTTTCATATCTTTCGCCACGATCGTTCCTAAACTCGATTGCTGATTCGGCGGTGTGCCCGGTTCTATTTGCATGGTCCACGCGTTGTTCTCCGTGAAATGCCATAAATAACTGTTGAAATCGGGAAATTCCGGCGCCAATTGCATAATTGCGCGCGCATTCGTGATGATGGCTTGCACTTTTCTAGGATTGCGAATCATCCCGTCTGTTTTCATGATCGTTTCCAATTCAGGTTCGTCAAAGCCGGCAACTTGATGATAATCGAAATCTGCAAATACTTGCCGAAAAATGGGAATTTTACTCGCAGCGACCTTCCAACTGAGACCGGCCTGAAAAACGGCGATCACTAGAAACTCAAATAAAATTTGCTCATCGTGGGTTGCCTGACCAAATAAACGATCATATTCTTGAATACCAGTTTCATTTTCACGGCTCATAGACTCACCTCGTTAACGACAACTTTAAAGCAAAGTTTAGCATAATCCGTAGACAAACTGTGAGATTTATTCCTTGTTTGACAGATTCCTAGATAATGATAAGCTAGTATTGTAATCGATTACATTTTCAAGAAGGAGCGCTTTCTGTGATCAAACCCTACTCTGGAGAAGAATCATTATTAATCTTTGCCTATACTCAAATTTATCTTGGTGAAAGTCTACGGCTTTATTCTCGTGGCGCGTTAGCCAAATTTATTGACTCATATCAGCAATACATATCAATCCCTTCTATCCCCGGACTGCAAGCCTTTGAAGTACAAGTCAAAGCCGCGTCCTACCCCAACTTATTTGGGGTCTGGAGTGATGAAAAGTTGCTAGGATTTATTTTGCAGACTGGTAAAACACGATTGCAAACTAGCGACTTTTCGGATTCGATCACAACAGAAATTCGACACTACTTTTATTCAAAATAAAAGAGAGTTGCGATTGATCCACAACTCTCCTAATACATCATTTTTCTGAATTATAAATTGATCAGTCTAACTTGATACATGTGATCATACTGCGAAAGCTCTTCAACGATCTCGGTATATTCTAAATTTTTGGGAATTTCGATGGCGTAAATATTGGTGTAGATTTTCTGGTCTTCGACAGTTTCGGCCTTAAAGCTGACACCTGCAACGTGAATATGTTTGGCTTTAAAATAAGCATCGATAATATCTTTTGAATCTTTTTTGTGCGAATATTTAATTTCGATCCGTTTATAAGTGTGCACTTTAATTACTTTTTGCAATAGCGTCAGCACCAATAAAACGACTACTGCGCTTAAGAAGGCGATGCGATAATAGCCCATACCAATCGCCAGGCCCAAGCCGGCGGTCGCCCATAAAGAGGCCGCCGTTGTTAAACCGGTGACTGCGTGGCGCGTGATGACGATCGTTCCGGCGCCTAAAAACCCGATCCCGCTGACAACTTGGGCAATCAAACGCGCCTCATCTGAACGAACAACGCCAGAAAACTGCGGATATTCTTTGGCAAATAAAATCGCCTGAAAGCCGATTTCTTGTTGAATCATGGCAATCACACAGGCGCCAACACAGACTAAAATATGCGTGCGAATGCCAGCTGGGCGGTTTTTATGTTCGCGATCATAGCCAATCAAGCCGGCAATCAACACGGTTGCCAATAAGCGAATTAAAATTTCAGGAGTGGTGACAGTTAAATTCACGAGAACGTTCCTTTCGAAAAAAGTAATTAATGAATACTATACCATTTTTGAGCAGACCTGTTCGAATTTTATGCCGAAAAAAGCCCGACGATCGATTGCAACTGTCCTTTTCAAATCGCCGTAAACTCAGCTAGATAAATAAATTTTGCAAAGCGGTTTTTCACAAGTGTAAGCGTTGACATTAGCTACAAATACGTTAGAATTAATCTGTGCTTTGATTTTTTTGACTGATATTGGAGGGACTATTATGAAAGTTATCGTTATTGGCTGTACGCACGCCGGAACTTTTGCAACACAACAAATTCTCACGGAACACCCAGATTGGCAAGTCGTTGTTTATGAACGCAATGATAATTTGTCATTCCTATCTTGCGGCATCGCGCTTTGGATCGGCGATCACGTTTCCGATCCCAACAAGATGTTCTACTCAAGCCCGGAAGCACTGACTGAACTCGGCGCAACCATGAAGATGCGCCACGATGTTTTATCAATCGACACGGATGCCAAAACCGTCCGCGTTAAAGATTTGACCACTAACGAAGAGACCACCGAATCTTATGACAAATTAGTCATGACTACTGGTTCAGCACCGGTTATTCCACCGATCGCTGGTATTGATAATACTAATTTGAAATTCTGTAAAAACTGGAATGACGCTAAAACTTTGAAAGAAGTGGCGCCATCGTTGAAATCTGTCATCGTGATCGGTGCCGGCTATATTGGTGCCGAGTTAGCAGAACAATTCGCGCTAACTGGCAAGCAAGTCACTTTGATCGATGCCTTACCACGTGTCTTGGCTAAAAACTTCGACCAGACGATCACCGACCGTGTCGAACAAGATTATCGTGATAACGGCGTCACTCTGGCGCTCAACGAGAAAGTCACCGGATTTTCAGGCGACAATGAAATTACAGTCACGACCGACAAAAATAGTTACACTGCCGACATCGCCGTCTTGGCCGTTGGTTTCCGTCCACGGACCGAATTGCTGAAAGGCAAGGTTGAGATGCTTGGCAATGGCGCCATCATCACCGACGAATATATGCAAAGTAGCAACCCAGATATTTTTGCCGCTGGGGATTCTTCTGTCGTTCATTACAATCCAACTGGCAAAGACGATTACATTCCATTGGCAACTAACGCTGTGCGCCAAGGTATTTTAGTCGGCAAAAATATCGAACACCCAACTGAAAAATATTTAGGCACACAAGCGTCTTCTGCCGTTGCACTTTTCGGTAAGACCCTTGCTTCATCCGGTCTGACCGTTGAAGGTGCCCAAGCTCGCAATGTGAAGGTCGACAGCGTGACCTTGGAACAAGATTATCGTCCGGCATTCATGGTCAGCACTGAACCGATCTTGATGGAATTGACTTGGGATCCAGAAACACGCCAAGTTAAAGGTGGCGCATTCTTCAGTACTTATGATTGCGCACAATCTGCCAATGTGATTTCGCTGGCGATCCAAACCAAGATAACGATCGATGATTTATCGATGGTCGACATGTTCTTCCAGCCCAACTTCGACCAGCCCGTCAATTACGTCAACGCGCTAGCAGGTGCTGCCGTTGCCCAAGCTGGGACAAAATAAAAAATCGTTGCAAGAAGCAACGATTTTAAATCAACTTATTTAATTGTACTATTCCAAGAAATAATGCCAAAAAGTGTATGTTGCTTTTTGGCTTTTTTAGTCTGTAATTTCGGCAAACGAATCTGCCCTGCCGTTGCTTCCGCTTGGAATTCGACCGTCTGAATAAAGTCTGTTAACTTTGCGGAGAGCTGAGTTACATCAGCACGCTTTTCGAGCATGCGTGCATCAAGAATGGCTGTGGGAATATCGGCGTCGTCTAGCTGTTGTCGCCAATCTCTAAATGCCGTCTTAGGTGTCTCACTAAAAACGATCAAACCATCGATTCGGCGACTGATCCGCACAAAATCTTGTTGATTCAGCTGCATCGTCGCTCCGAATAATAGGCGCAACTCAAAATCCGCTGGCGGATCAAATTGATACAAGCCCTCCAACGTATAAGTTTCAGTCAGCACCCGAATTCCGTAACGCTGCCAATTTGCAAACACTTTGGCAAGTTGCTGATTACGATGATCGGCATTGAGAACTAGAATTTCAATATCCTTATCAGCATTTTTTGAAGCGGTCTGAAGACTGGACTGGTACCCACGCAACAAATCTAGCATAATCAGTTCGCCACGCAACTCCTCGAAAGCGACCTCCCCATTCATTTTACCGAAAATTTCACTGGGAATATCTTCAACAATCGTCGGATAATTCGCCATGATTTTCTGCTTCGTAACGGTTAAATATTTAACTTGCGGCGCAACCAAGATCGCATCGAACAGCTGGCCGAAATCAAAGGCACTATAACCACGAACCACATCGATACTCCCATAAGCAAACATCAGATCATGATCTCCGATGCAAGCAATCGGATCGGCTAAAACCTCATTGACACCGCCAAAAGTAGCAGTTAAATTCGGGTCGGTAGCATTGATTGCCTTCGCGATTCGCTGACAGAACATACTAGAAGTCCCGCCACCCGCGCAACCTACAAAAATAAACATGCCACACCTCCACAGAATCTGATGGGACTATCATAGCACAATGATCGAGCAAAAAGATGACGTCAAAAAACACTCAATCAGATTTATAAAGTTGATTGAGTGCTTTTTGAAAATCCTATTCAATTATTCAATCACGTTCCCAATAAACCGATCAAACGCAGCCTGTCCTTCTGCCGTCTGTTTAAACACCCCGGCATCTTCGAGAACTCGGGCAAATATTTGACCAACGGATTGGCGAACGATCGTTTCAACGTTATCTTGATTAAGTTGCCCTTGATATTCAGACTTCAATTCATCCGCCCAAGGCTGGTGCATCGTGGCAATTTGATTGGGCTGCTCCAACAAGTAATGCTCAACTTCTTGGAGCTCTTTTAGCAAACGTCCTGGTAAAATCGCCAAGCCCATTACTTCGATCAAGCCGATATTTTCTTTTTTAATATGCTGAACATCTTGATGCGGGTGGAAAATACCGTCTGGATATTGCGCGGAAGTTTGATTGTCACGCAAAACCAAATCGAGGCGATATTCACCTAACTCATTGAGATTGGCGATCGGTGTGATGGTGTGATGCAAAGTTCCATCGGCATCCTTCGCCAAAATCGATTGGCTCGGATCAGAATAGCTCTGCCAAGAATTCAAAACTTCTGTGGCGGCATTGATCAAATCAGCCTGGCTACGACCTTCCAAACGTAGAACCGACATCGGCCATTTGACCACGCCCATTCTAATATTCGGATATTTTGCCCAAGTAAACTGGCGCTCAACTTGTGCCTTGTTCATTGGAAATTGATGGCGGCCACCTTGATAATGTTCGTGGCTCAACATCGACCCGCCAACGATTGGCAAATCGGCGTTACTCCCGACAAAATAATGTGGAAATTGGGCGATGATCGCAAAAAGATTCGCAAAAGTTTGACGGTCAATATGCATCGGCTCGTGAATCGCGTCTAAAAAGATACAATGCTCGTTGAAATAAGCATAGGGTGAATACTGAAAGCCCCAAGTTTTACCATTCAAATCAAAGCGAACAATTCGGTGGTTGCTGCGCGCAGGATAGTTCATCCGCCCCAGATAACCCTCATTACTCATACATAATTGGCACGCGGGATAACTGGACTGCGCTACTTTTGCGGCTGCCGCGATGTCCTTCGGATCTTTTTCCGGCTTCGACAAATTGATCGTGATTTCGAGATCACCGTAATCCGTTGGCGCACTGTATTTAATATTTTTAGCAATTTGCGCAGTTTTGACATAATCATTAGCCGTCGACAAGTGATAAAAATACGCTGTGGCAGCCTGTGGCGACTCTTGATACAAATGCCAGAAATGCTGATTGACCATACTTGGCAATGGTGTCATCAAACTCAACAATTGTGCTTCCAAGATTTCGCGAGCCGCCTGATTATCGACGATCGTGCCAGAATTGACGGCAAAATCGACGAGCCGGTTCGCCATCGCGATCGGTTCAGTTTCGACTGTACCATTAACTGCAGCCACATCCTGCACCCCGATCATCGCCAAAATTTGATTTTGTAAAAACATGCGATCTAAATCTTGGAATTGCGAATTGTTTTTTAAAATTTCCGTGATAAACGGAACGACTAAGTTTGTTTCGACCATTTTATTACTCCTATGATTCATTTTCTAACACATTTGAACGTTTTTTTATTCGATCACTAAGTTTGTTGCATCAACGATTTTATGTGGACCGTCGGCAATTTTCGCCCGATAAAATCCTGCGTCGTAGCCAACCGTGTCTTGATAAACTTTGCCGACATTGGCAATGAAATCCGGAATTTCTGCAACTTTGACCACTGCAATTGCGCAGCCACCGAATCCAGCACCGGTCATCCGTGCACCTAGCACCCCATTTTGAGCCCAGGCAGCGTGTACAAGCGTGTCTAACTCGAGGCCGGTGACTTCATAGTCATACTCTAGAGAAATGTGTGAAGCATTGATTAAACGTCCAAATTTAGCCAGGTCGCCATCTGTTAATGCTTTAGCCGCACTAATCGTTCGTTGGTTTTCAAAAACGGCATGACGCGCGCGCTTCAGCAACGTTTCGTCGCCGATCGCGTAACAATATTCGTCGAAATCGACAATACTTAAATCACCTAACGTCTGAATATCGACAACTTTTTGCAAACGCGACAAGGCCTCTTCACATTCAGAACGACGCTCATTATATTTACTATCACTGAGTGCACGTGGCTTTTTCGTATTCATGATCACAATTTCGTAATCACCTAACGCGATCGGATAATATTGATACTCAAGGGTGTTCGTATCTAGGAAAATAGCCTGATCTTTTTTGCCCATACCGATCGCAAACTGATCCATGATGCCAGAGTTGACGCCAATATAGTCATTTTCGACCTGCTTGCCTAACTTGATTAGATCCAACGCCGATTTATTCAGGCCATAAACATCATTGATAATCGTACCCGTCAGTAATTCAATCGAACTCGACGAAGAGAGTCCAGAGGCAGCCGGTAAGTTGCCATAGAAATAAATATTTAAACCATGAGCAAACGCCACACCACTCTTTTGCAACAGCGCAAATTCACCTTTGACAAAATTCGTCCAGCCGTCAGCCTTGGCAAAAGCCAATTCAGACAAGTCGATTTCGCGCACGCCTTCCTTTTCGAAGTTGGCCGAAAATAGGTGTAACTTCTGATCCGTCGTCGAACTGATTGCCGCATAAGTTCCCAAGCTGATTGCTGCCGGAAAAACGTGGCCGCCATTATAATCTGTATGTTCACCAATTAAATTGATCCGGCCTGGCGCGAAGAAATTGGCGGTCGGTGCGCTCCCAAATACCTGCTCAAAGCCTTGATTGATTTCTGCTAATTGCATCTTTGTGTCCCTCTACTTTTCGTAACCATCAGGATGGCTTTGCGTCCAAGTCCAAGCGGTTGCAATAATTTTTTCCATATCGTCATAATTTGGTTTCCAGCCTAAAATTTCACGCGCTTTTTGCGATGAGGCAATCAACGTGCTTGGGTCGCCAGGACGGCGGTCTGCAATTTCGTAGGGAATGGGTTGACCAGTCACCTTACGCGCAGCTTCGACAATTTCTAGATTGGAAAAACCAGTTGCTGAACCGAGATTGAAGGCGTTGGAATCATTGCCCTCAGCTAAATAATTCAAAGCTTCAATATGCGCATCCGCTAAGTCAACAACGTGAACATAGTCGCGAACATTGGTGCCATCTTTAGTTGGATAATCGCCACCGAAAATTTGTAGCGTGTCACGTTTACCACTGGCCACTTGCAAGACGATCGGAATTAAATGCGTTTCTGGATGATGATCTTCACCGATCGAACCATCGGCTTTGGCACCGGCAACATTAAAGTAACGGAGTGCAACCCACTTCAAGCCGTGGGCAACATCGGTCCAACGCGCAAATTTTTCCATCGTCAATTTGCTTTCGCCATAGGGGTTGGTTGGAATTTGTGGTGTTGTTTCGGTGATCGGAATTTCTTTTGCCTCGCCATAAGTTGCGGCCGTTGAAGAGAAGACTAATTTTTTAACGTCGAATTTAACCATTGTCTCGAGTAAAACAATGAAGCCGTAATCGTTGTTGTCGAAATATTTCAATGGATCTTTCATCGATTCGGCCACAAGCGAATTGGCTGCGAAATGAACCACGCCGTCAATTTTTTCTTTCGTAAAGACACCTTCGAGAAATTCCCGATCGCGCACATCGCCTTCGTAGAATCTCGCCTTGGGATTGATGGCCGCACGGTGTCCCGTCAGTAAATTATCGACAACGATCACATCATTACCCTGTTGAATCAATCGATCTGTTGTATGCGAGCCGATATAACCGGCACCGCCTGTCACTAAAATTGTCATTTGAATACCTCACTTTTAGTAAAATTGTTTTCGTTTACTAAATCTTTTCGTATTTGTTATACCACGTAATACAGGTCAAAGTCAAACACTTACTAAAATAAAAATGAAATTAATTGAAAAGTTTACTAAATAAATCTATACTGGATAAGTCATCTTAAATCTAACACGACACATTTGTTGTCACATAGCGAAAAACACCGGAGGATCGAGTCATGGCCACAATTAAAGATATTGCCGCAAAAGCCGGCGTTTCGCCGGCCACCGTGTCACGCGTACTCAATTACGATCAAGACCTTGCCGTCACCGACAAAACAAAAAAGCGCGTTTTCGAAGCAGCCGAGACCTTAAATTATCAACGCAAAAAGAAATCACAAAAATCAACGCAAAAAATTGCCATCCTGACTTGGTATAACGAGCAAGAAGAATTAGACGATATTTATTATCTGTCGATCCGTTTGGGCGCCGAGAAAAAAATCCAAGAAATCGGTTATGATCCTCGACAATTCAGCAGTCAACAAGCTTTGCCAACTGCGCCAGAGTTTGTCGGTATGGTCGCAATCGGCAAGTTTAGCCCGCAACAACTTAACCTGATTGCGGCAGTCAAACTGCCTACCGTTTTCGTCGATTTCAATACCCTGGACGATGGCTTTGATAGTGTCACCACCAATTTCCATTTTCCAGTTAAACAGATCATCGATCATTTTCAAGCTGCTGGCATCACTGACATTGGCATGATTGCCGGGCAAGAATTGACTAGCGACCAAAAGTTGCACTTGAATGATCAGCGCTATCTTACTTTCCGAAATATTATGCGCGATCAACATTTACTCGACCCGCAGTTTATTCGCAAGGGCAATTTCAGCGTCGATTCTGGCCACACGATGATGCTCGATCTGATTGAAAAACTCGGTGACAAATTACCGCACGCCTTTTTTGCGGCTAACGATGCACTGGCAATCGGTGCACTCCACGCCTTGAAAGAGCAAAATATTCCGGTGCCCGCACGCGTCAGCATCATTGGTTTCAACGACAGCACCGTTGCCAAATATTTCTCACCTCAACTTAGCTCGGTCAAGGTCGACACTGAACTCATGGGCCAGAAAAGCGTCGAGCTCCTATTGGATCAACTCGAATCGCAACGCGCGATCCCCGTCAATCTTAATATTGGTACCGAATTAATTTTAAGAGAAAGCTCAAAATAAACGCAACAAAAAGTCGTCTGGCGAATCAGTTTCGATTGTCGAAAACCGATTCTGCGCCAGACGACTTTTTTATTGTAACTGACTCAATTGCGCGATTGCCGTCTGAATATCATTCTTGAACACAAACGAACCCGCAACTAAAACGTTGGCCCCACTAGTCACACATTGTTGACCGGTCTGAGCATTGATGCCGCCATCAACTTCGATGTCGAAATGATAGTTATTTTCTTGTTGCAACTTTTTAACCGCCGCAATTTTCCCCAGCATATTTTCGATAAACGTTTGCCCACCGAAACCCGGGCTGACTGTCATCACTAAAACTTGGTCGACAATTGGAAAAAGATCTTCATACGCGGCGATTCCAAGCGCAGGATCGAAGGCAATCCCAGCCTTTTTGCCCAGCTTGTGGATTTCTTCGATCAGTCGATAAGCATGCTGTGTCGTTTCTGGATGGAATGTTAAAATATCGCCGCCAGCTTTGGCCACATCGAAAACAACCTGCTCGGGATCCTGCACCATAATATGACAATCCAGCGTTAAATCGGTGTGTGCACGCACTTCGCTCACAAATTTGTCGCCGAAATTAATATTGGGTACATAATGACCGTCCATAATATCCACGTGTAAATATTGCGCAGGACTAGCCTTGATCGTCTTCAATTGATCGGATAGCGCAAATAAATCTGAACTCAATAATGAAGGAGCCACAATAACCATATTCTCACCTCAAACCGTAATTAACTACCTCTAAATTATAACGTTAATGCTGGGAAAACAACAGTCGAAAACCAGTGACTACTTCTAAGACTTGTGAGAGAAAAATCATTGTCGGCGGCTTGAGACATGTCTGCTCACACGGTAGATTTGTTTCAAAAATCGGAACAGGCACAAATTAATTTTATCGTTGCCTATTTCTCAGGATTATTAAATGATTCATTATATAATTCCGCCCCGATAACTTCGACTGCCGCAACATTCGCGTTATCTGCCAACGCCGTAAATTTTTTCGCGGTCGCGTCCAGATAAACACCGCGGATTTTCACACCGTGCTGCTCCACATACTTGAGTGCCCGCGCAAATTCCTGCGGATTACGGTTTTTAATCGTATATTTACCCACCGTCTTCTGCTGGTCGATCAAGTATTTAAGCCCCGACTTGAAATGGGCCGCCTGCACTTTAGCCGGATTATAAATTTCTCGGCTTTGATTAATTGCAAAAAACAATTCAGGGTACTTCTGATCCAGCTTTCTTAAATAAGAATTGCTCTGACCAACGGCAGAGCCAAGCGTTGTCGCTGAACCATACCAATCGAACCCAAAGTCATTGTTTATCTTGCCCGTGTCTACCACGCTCCAATAAACTTTAATATCAGTCGCAGCGAGCTCATCTTCGACACCAAACATTTGAAAAACTTGCTTGATGGTGAGCGCCTTTTTAAACGTCAACTTGCCACTGACGACCGAGCTTGCGGGCAAATCGGCGACTTTTTCTTTCGTCTGTTGCGTCCACGTTTCTCTGGCCTTCACTTCCTTAGCCGTTGGCAGTCGCAATGCGGCAGTTAAATCTTGACTAGGATCAGATTCGGTCGTTGAAAAATTGTTAATTTGATTGCGGGTTATCTCGGTGGTGACCGTCCTAGTTTGCGTTGTGAGCACTTTTGAAGCGGCACTGTCTGTTGACTCGATCCGATAGCTACCCACGCCAGTATCGGCTACCATGACGCTATTCAGGCGATATACAGGGTCAGTCAGCTTCGTATAGACACTCGCATAAAGTTGATACTCACTGAGCGGCGAATTTTCAGCCGTCTTGCGTGGATCATAATAGAATCGGTCCGCCAATGGCAAAATCAGCCAATTTATCAAGCTCAAAATAACCAGTAAACTCACCAAAATTAGCCCACCTAATTTGAGCCAGCGCCGCCGAGCTTGCCTCTTAAATTTATGCGGGTCTAATTCCGGTACAGACAATTCAGCGGCACCTTTTACAGAAAACTCGTTATCCTTTGTCAAATCATCCTGAAACGTTTCAAAATCTTTCAACTTTTCGTGCACTTGCTTTATTTCAGCATCTGTTGCCGTACCCGCTTCATATTTTGCCAGTAACCTCTGTAAGTCATCTCGATCACTCATCCTGCAATACCTCCCTCAACTTCTGCCGACCACGAGTGAGCCGCACACGCACATTCACCGTCGTCACCTGTAAATATTCACCGATTTCCACCGTCGTCCAATCACAGAAATAATATAAAACCACCACTTCCAACAAAGACGAAGGCAACTGAGCAACAGCTGCATGCAATCGTTGATATTTTTCCTGATTTAGAAAATCATTCTCAACATCCGTCACATTTTTCAAGGACAGCCGATCGATCTGCAACCACTCCCAACGTTTCTGACGCCGAGTAGCATCAATAAATTTATTCTTAGCCACGCGAAACAACCAAAACTTTAGATTTGACGGCAACTCCTTTTGTAACATCAACTGAAAAAAAGCGTCGCTAACTAAACCTTCCGCTGCAGTTTTATTCTGCGTCAGCGACAACGCGTACCACAATAATTCATCAGCATAAGCAACATATATCCGCTCGATCTGTGATTCCGCCATCGCCACGCCTCCTTCGCCTAATAAACGTCTGAATGATCAAAAGGTTACAAATAATTTAATTTCATCATAACTGAGTCTATTGAAAATGGCTATGTGAAAATATATTTGCGAACAATTCCAAATGAAAGGATTCCCCGCCTATTAAACTTCAGAGACTTTGTTATTCAGATACTAGCCTAACCAAAATAAGTTTAGGCAGAAGTTGCGGAAGAAAATAGTGGGATTGCAGTGGTAATTTTGTTAATGAGCGGTCTTTGCGAATTTGCTTTAGCCGTTCGAACATCGTGAGTTACGGATAATGACATCGTTAGAGCCATGGGCGCCAGTACAAAATGGGAAAATGTGAGATCCGGCGCTTTTCCGGAGCTCACATTTTAGGCGAAAGAATTTCCGGTTTTTGGAAATTCTGCAGCCGTCCCCACAGCAATTTTCCACTATTTTCTGGAGCAACTTCTGCCGCAGGTATACCCGCCCCCAAGCCAGTCCATTTTCAAGGCAACAAAAAAGCCGACTCTTTCGAATCGACCATCTTGTACGAAATACGAAACGCGTTCACAGCTACTGAAATTGAGTACCATTAATCCTCAAGTTCAACCCGTAGCTGCTCACGTTCTTATTTTTGTTCAGTTTCTTTCTTGTGCATCTCTTGCAAAATATCATGGTAATAAGCTTCTTCTTCGCCATTTGCCCAAACGAAATGCCCAGGCTTGATCTCGACAAATTTAGGCTTGTCTGTCTCGTAATGATGTGCGGACATATCATAAACGAGCAATTTCTTCTGACGAGCTAATTCTGGATCAGGAATCGGAACGGCGGATAATAAAGCCTTTGTGTATGGATGCAACGGATTCGTGAACAATTCTTCTGTTTCGGCTAATTCCAGAATCTGACCATTATGAATAACGGCAATTCGATCTGAAATGAAACGAACAACAGATAAATCATGGGCGATGAACAGATAAGTTAAATTATCATCACGCTGGAATTTCTTCAGCAAGTTCAAGACCTGAGCACGAATGGAAACGTCCAAGGCAGAAATCGGTTCGTCGGCCACGATCAATTCTGGTTCCATGATCAACGCGCGGGCGATCCCGATACGCTGACGCTGGCCACCGGAGAATTCATGTGGATAACGATATAAATGTTCAGGCAACAGCCCAACGGATTCGATCATGTTAGTCACTTTATCCAAGCGATCTTTTTCATTCTTGAATAAGTGGAAATTGATCAAACCTTCGGAAATAATATAATCAACGGTTGCACGTTCGTTCAAAGAAGCTTGTGGATCTTGGAAAATCATTTGGATCTTCCGGCTGACATCCCGCTTCTCTTCGGAATTTAACTTATTCGAGTTAATTTTGTGTCCGTTGAAAATAATATCGCCTTTGCTCGTCGGTGTGATGCCGAGAATCGAACGACCGATCGTTGTTTTACCAGAACCAGATTCGCCAACTAAGGCAAAAGTCTCGCCCCGATAAATATCGAAGTTAACGTCTTTGACGGCAACAAATTTATCTTTGCCTTCACCGAAAGAAATTTCCAAATCTTTCAATGACAACAAAACATCTTTATTTGAGGACAACGGCGTCACCTCCCATTTCAAAGTCCAACGTGCTTGGATTATCTTGCATCGCTAAGAAGCGTTTGTGTAAGTCTTGGATCAAACTAGGCTTTTCAACTTTAGGTGCACGTGGATCGAGCAACCAAGTCTTCGCATAATGTGTGTCCGAAACTTTGAACATTGGTGGTTCTTCTTCGAAATCGATCTTCATGGCGTATGGATTCCGTGGTGCAAATGCGTCGCCTTTAATATCTTTGTATAAAGAAGGCGGTGTGCCTGGAATCGAATATAATTCGCCACCACGTGCAGCTAACTGTGGTAATGATGACAGCAAGCTCCATGTGTATGGATGGCGTGGATTGTAGAAGATTTCGTCGCAAGTTCCCACTTCAACGATTTCACCAGAATACATAACTGCAATTCGGTCCGCAATCGATGCAACAACACCCAAGTCATGGGTGATGAAAATCGTCGTGAATTTATATTCCTTCTGTAATTCTTTGATCAGTTCCAAGATCTGTGCCTGAATGGTCACATCCAAGGCAGTTGTAGGCTCATCACAAATCAAAACTTTAGGATGACATGCCAAGGCAATGGCAATAACGATCCGCTGACGCATCCCACCTGAATATTCGAAAGGATATTCATTGTAACGTGCAGCCGCATTCGGAATACCAGTACGATCCATTAAGTCGATGGCAATTTTTTTAGCCTCAGACTTTGATTTCTTCTGATGTTTGACCACAACTTCAGCGATCTGTGAACCGATCGTCTTGATTGGATCCAAACTTGTCATAGGATCCTGGAAAATTGTGGCAATTTCGTTACCACGAATTCCGATCCATTCTTTATCTTTCTTAAGATCACTCAGGCGTTTGCCTTCATAATCGATGGTGCCGTGTGTGATCGAACCGTTAGATTCCAACATACCCGTAAAAGTCTTCGTCAAAACTGATTTCCCAGAACCAGATTCCCCAACGATCGCTAGAATTTCCTGATCGTGTAGTTGCAGAGAAACATTACGAATGGCTTTTAACTCACGGCCACGGACGCTAAATCCGACCGAAAGATCTTTAACATCTAATACATTTTTTACTGTCTCAGTCATAAATGTTCTCCTTTCTACATATGAGTCCGAGGATCTGAAGCATCAGCTAAGTTCTGACCAACAATGTACAGCGAAACGGTAATCATCGCTAAGACAATAACTGGTAACCAGAACAAGTAAGGGTAGCTTGTCATGTAAGGCGCATATTGAGAAATCAGACGACCTAATGAAGGGACATCTGGGCTCAAGCCGACACCTAAGAATGACAGGAAGACTTCGTAGCCGATGAATGAAGGCAACAATTGTGAAACCTGAGTCACAATAACGGACGTCAAGTAAGGCAAGATGTTGCGCGTGATCATACGACCAGTTGGTGTTCCTAAAGTCCGTGAAGCAATATTATACTCACGATCACGCATGATCATGACCTGCACACGGATGAAGTAAGCCGTCCCCAACCAACTCGTAACTGTCATGGCAAAGATCAAGTTCCAGAAACCATTACCAAATGTATATGACAAAACGATGATGATCAAAAGCATTGGGACGTTTGAAATAATGTTATAAAGTTCCAACATGAAACGGTCAATTTTTTTAGAATTACCCCAAATAGCACCGATCGTAACCCCGATAACGGTCGTGATCAAGGTTGCGATAAAGCCGATCGAGATGGAAGTTCTTGCACCAGCCCAGATGGCATCAAACAATGACTTACCATCGGCATCAGTACCGAACCAATATTTTGCACTAGGCCAATTATATCGAGCACCGAAATCGTTGACATTCGCCACATCCATTAAATTATAGCCACTAAATAATGGCTGAATGAACGAAAGTAAGAGAATCCCGACGATCAGGATCAACATTGCAATTGTCACTTTTTTGGAGAAGAATTGTTTCGCGACAGAACCCCAATACGAATATTTAGGGGTGTCGATTTTTTCGGTGATTCGATTGTCGACTTCAACTAAAGTGAAATCATCATTATGATCTAAGTTATTTGTTGTATCTGCCACGATTAATCATCTCCTGACGTTGAAAGTTTGATCCGAGGATCGACGATAGTCATCAAAATGTCACCCAAAAGAACGGAGAAGACAGAGATCGTTGTGAAAATAAAGACGATAGAAATAACTAACGGATTATTATGAGCAATGATGGCATCAGGTAACATCTTACCCATACCAGGCATTGCGAAAATCGTTTCAGTCATTGTCGCCCCACCGATCAATCCGATGATTTGACCAGGAATACCTTGCACAATTGGAATCGACGCGTTTTTGAAGATATGTTTACGATAGATCTCGCCTTCTTCAAGTCCCTTTGCTTTCGCAAATTTAACATAGTCAGAAGATTGTTGATCGATCATGTAACGCCGGAACCAAATGACCAAACCAGAAACAGAAAGCAACCCTAAAACAACTGTAGGTAAGACCCATGAGCTGAAACTCTCAGCCCCTAAAGTTGGAAATGAATCTGGCAAGCCGAACAAGGCACTACCTGCATAACGAAAGGCATAGATAAATGCCAAACTAGGAACAGAGATCAAAATTGTGACGATACCTGTACCAACACGGTCGAAGAAACGGCCCTTGAAACGAGCCATCAAGATCGCCATTGGAATGGAAATAGCGTAGGTAATGATCAAGGCGAAGAATCCAGCCTTGAAGGACGTTCCGATCATTGACGGATCAGATTGCGTTTGTGCAGTCGCCGTGTAATGATCGCCATAACGTTCCTTGGCATCTTCATCTTGATTAGCCGTTGGTTGATATTGACGTGTATAAATGTTGTCCGACGTGTTCAAAGTACGACCATTCGGGAACGTAAATTTCTCAGAAACAGTTTGTCCTTGACGATCACCCATAACTTGCGAAACGGGTAGACCGGCAAAAGTAGGATAAGAAGTTCCTAAATTAATATGAATAATATTCTGGTGGATCCATGGGAATGAACTATTGAAGTAAAGTTGATACTTATACTTCGTTCCTGATCCAACCAATGCGAAGCCAGCTAACTTATCGTTTTCGAAACGTAAGTACCGTTTCATATTTGGATTCTTGGCGTCATGAACGGCCCAAGGATTGTCGACTTCGATCAGATTTCCGTAGAAACGACCTAACCGCTCCCAGATCGGCAATTCACGCGTAACATAATAGTCTTTGCTGATCTGATAACGTTTCAGCTGATAACCATTCTTCTTCGCCCAAGCCTCAAGCAATTTCTTGTTCTCATCTGTGTGGGCAGCAGTTACTTCTTGACCGCCTTTACTTGCTTTAGCAAGTAAAGACTTCGTATCCATATATTCGATATAGTTCATCTTGCTATAGGCATTGTTCTCATAGTCCGTCAACTTATCAGGCTCTGATTTCAGCTTCTGAACCATGGTGTCATCCTTGAACACATCGCGCCTTGGCACCAATGAGTAAATGATGATGTAGGTCAAAGTCGTTACCAAAAAGATACTGACAAGCGAACGAATTATACGAAAGAATATATATTTTTTCATACTAATTAGTCCTCCTTATCTTATTTACACTCTTATTTACGGAAAAAAGACTAGTAATCCTGCTAGCCTTCAGTCCTGGTACTCAATGGTGCTTATCAATGATTAGTTCTCAGATGATTCTTTTTCGGCAATTTCTGCACGTTTTGCTTGCCAAGCTTTCAAAGCCTTGTTGTACTGAGCAACTGTTACTGGCTTAGCTTGAAGCTTCATACCCTTGTAAGTTGAAGCCAAACCTGATTGTGCATATGGAATCTGGAATGGAACTGACTTCGTTACAGAAGGTGTCCCACCAGTTGAACTAACTGGAATTTGGATACCACTATTCAATAACCATGCTTCAGCTTTTGCATAAGCTGCATAACGGGCATTGTTATCATTAGTAATTGCGGCAGCCTTGTTCAAAAGATCTTCATACTCACTCATGTCAATAGCTTTCTTAGTTGCTGCTGACTTGTCTGTGCCTTGAACTGTTGCGCTAGCATCTAAGCCGAGCGTTTGTAACATTGAACCAGTAGTTGGGCTGTAGATCTCCAAGTATGATGAAGGATCGTCATAATCAGGTGTCCAACCAGAAGCATTGCTGATATCGAAGTCGCTAGCTGCACCAGATGTTGCTTGGTAAGTAGCAACTAAATATTTGTCTTCTGACAACAATTGGATATCAACTTTAACATCTGAACCCAAAGTCTTCTCAACGGTACTCTTGAATGACTTAGATTGGTTCAAAGTTAAAACACGTTTTTGATCAGCGGCCAAGTCTAAATGAATTGGGAAGGAAACACCCTCTGCTTGTAATTCAGTCTTAGCCTTAGCCATATATTCCTTAGCTTTTGCAGTGTTGTAAGTACCATCTTGTGCATCGTCTAAGTTAATGTCTTTCCAAGCTTCTGGATCTAATGCAACGAGATCTTTTTCAACTTGCTTGCTGTAGTTCTCACCATCGATCGAAACGAAGTCAGGCTTAGTCATTTCATTACGCAATGACTTAGTTGAACCAGCTTCACCAGTTGCCTGAGCATTATAAGATGACTTGTTAAAAGCAAATTGAACGGCTAAACGGAAATTGCGGTTCAGAACTGCTTTCTTTGTATCTTCTTTTTGCTTGTTAGTGGTCTTAGAGGTTGCGTTGTATGAACCACGATTCAAGTTCCAAGTGAAGTTATAAATGGATGAATCTTGTGGCGACCAGACAATATTATTCTTACTTTGTTTAACAACTGTCTTGTAATCGGCAGACGTTGGATAAACCCGAGCGCTTGAGTAATCACCCTTGATGAATGACTTGTACAATTCATCCGGATTAGAACCGTCGTTATAAGTTAACTTAACAGTTTTAACGTGAACGTTCTTCTTATCCCAGTAATTTTCGTTTTCTTTATATTCGATTACTGACTTAGCAGTAAAGTTCGATAAAATATAAGGACCATTGTAGAGAATACCATCAGTTGCAGCTTTACCGAAGTTGCTGCCTTCTGACTTCAAGAACGACGCCTTAACAGGATACATAACCCCATAAGTTAATTTAGAATTCCAATAACTTTCAGGCGCATTCAATGTGTATTGCAAGGTGTGATCATTAACAGCCTTGATCCCAACCGTGCTGAAATCTTTAGTCTTACCATTTACATAATCATCCAAGCCTTTGATACTATCTTGAACAACATATAAAGTTTCTGACTTAGCTGCAACGGCATGTTTCAAACCAGTCACGAAGTCTT
>NZ_RHOW01000033.1 GCF_003946215.1 Lapidilactobacillus mulanensis | reverse complement strand
AATACCGAGAACATACCTTAGCTGCGTAAAACTATTTATTTTTGTCTAACTTTTATGTTGCACTTCAAATTCCTCAAGCGCTTTTTTAACTATTTAATTATTTAAAGTCGAATCTTAGTACCAGCCGTTAGCATTCCAGAATGCTAATGCTTTAGTCCATGAACCGTAACGAGAAGCAACATAGTTGTTAGCAACACGTTCTTGGTTAGCAGCTGAGTAGTCACCACCAAGGTAGCTTGATGTTAATTGATATTTACCAATATATTGACCGTTACGAGCTGTGTAGCTGCCGCCTGATTCGCGTTGAGCGATGGTAGCTTTGGCACTTGCTTCTGAACCACTAACTACTGTAGAAGTTGCCGTTGAAGTTGTTGATTTCGTTGCTGTTGCAGGTGCAGCTTTAGCAACTGATGCAGTACTTGATTGTGTTGAAGCTGTTGAAGTACTTGCTGATTGTGTTGTTGTAGCTGTTTGTGCTGGAGCAACAGTTGTGTTAGCTGTTGGAATTGTGATCACTTGGCCAACTAAGATCAAGTGGCCAACAATATTATTTGTTGTTTCAATAGCTGAAATACTTGAGCCGTATTCTGAAGCTAATCCACTGACCGTATCGCCAGCTTTAACAGTAACTTGTTTGCTAGTACCTGAAGTTGCGCCGATGTTTAATTGTTGGCCGACAAGGATCAAGTGATTTGCGCCGATACCATTTGCTTTTTCGATTGCAGCAATACTTGTTTTGTATGTTGATGCGAGTTCAGAGACGGTATCTCCTGCTTTAACGGTAACTGTCGCTGCGTGAATTTGACCCGGGTTTAAAATGGCCATGCTAGTTGCTAGAACTGTTGCGCCTAAACCTAATGCAAAGTTGCGCTTGAGTGTGTTAGTTAATTTCATAGAGAGAATAACCTACCTTTTCAGAATTGAATTGTTAGCAATGAATCATCTAACAATCTTAGGATTATAGAATTAAACTGTTAAGCAATCACTCGCTTATCAATTTATCAATGTTTATAGAATATCATATGAGTATGCGTGTGGAGTTTCAGTTAAGTTACAGTTTCAGCGGTCTTTGTAAGAAATGACTTTTTTTTGTAATGGAAAGTGGGCCTTTTTTGGTAAAAATGAATAAAAAACGTCATTTTTTTAAAATATGCATGATTTTTGGCCTCGAAAAAGATGAGTTGTGCTTTTTTCGTGTGATTCAAATTGGGAGAATTAGATTTTTTTGGTGGTTTTGTGGTTAAAAATAAAAAGAAACTAGTCGATTTGACTAGTTTCTCGGAGATATTAATAAATTTGACTACCTGCGGCAGAAGTTGCTCCAGAAAATAGTGGGAAATTGCTGTGGGGACGGCTGCAGGATTTCCAAAGTACGGAAATTCTTCCGCCTAAAATGTAAGATCTTCCAAAACCGGGAAGATCTCACATTTTCCCTTTCTGTAAATTCGCAAAGTACGCTCATTAACAGAAATACCACTGCAATCCCACTATTTTCTTCCGCAACTTCTGCCTAAACTTATTTCGTTTAGGCTGGGATCTGAATAACAAGGTTCCTTGAATTTGATTGACATTGTCGCCATTACTCAGAATAGTTCAGCTTAAGAGTTTGTGTGATGATCAAGTCCGCATTTCGTCCTCTACAAATTAAAGTTGCGGCACAAGTCAGTCGCACAGGACTAGACGTTAATCAGAATTCACCACTATAAAGTCGCCGAGATGAGTCAGAACGCGGAAGAAAAAGTTGCGCCTCGCAGTGAAATTGTTCTTGCGGGACCAAATAATTTCCTAAATAGTCTCGGATAAGTTGAGCAAGAATTCAGTTACCAGCTAAACCCAAGTCCCGCTAGAACAAGGGTGATCTTCAAGACTTTTGTGGGCTTCAAAAGGCTTGAAGTCATCCCCACAGCGAGGTGCAACATTTTTCTGCAGCGTTCTGACGGAACCAAACTAAATCCTACCTCACGTAAATAAAGCGTTCAAAACTTACATGCTTTACCATCATCGTGCAACCCAGTTTATTTCTCCAAAGCCTGCACGCGTGCTTGGTGATTCTCAATGATCATCTTGGCAATTGCTTCGGCAATATTATCGTTACGCAGAATCGGGCCGTGCGAATAACTGCCGATCGTATTTTTGTAATGAAGTCCTTCTTGCTTATCCTCGGGATTATTGCCGTAACCTTCGATCACTTCACCGAGTGGCTTCAGATCAGAACCTTCATCGAAATACGTTCGTCCACTATGGTTCTCAAAGGCTCTAATATCGCCCCAGGGCGTTTTAACGTGCGTGTTACCGATCATGCGACTATCCGCTTTAAAGATGGTGTGCAGGGGAAGAATGCCCAATCCGTCGATGGTTGTGCCATCACTCATGCGATAATAATCGCCTAATAATTGGTAGCCGCCACAGATCGCTAGCATCGGTTTGCCAGCTTCAATATAATCTTGTAAGGTTTCGCGATGTCGTTGTAAATCTTTAGCAACGATCGATTGTTCGAAATCCTGACCGCCACCGAAGAAAACAAAGTCGTATTCATTTGTATCGAATTCATCATTTAAGCTAATATTATCGACTTGAACTTGGTAACCCTGGTTATTAAGTAGGTAGCGGAGTATTTTGACATCGCCACTATCACCATATGTGTTCATCAAGTCTTCATATAAGTAAGCCATTTTTATAGGTTGAGACATTATTAACTCCCCTTCTAATTGTTACGCTAATCTATTAATACTACTTTGGTTGAAACTATTCAACGATATTTGCTTGATGTGACTTTTGTCGAGCGGAAATTCCTGCATGAAGTCTTGCAAGTTATATAAACCAAAGTTGTAGTAATGGCGGCCGTTGATGTTTTTAACTTCACCAATGAAGTCGCTACGCAGAGTGCGACTCGTTGCCAGATAATGCTGCCCTTTGAAACTAAACGGAAAAACGGTATAGGCATTTTGATCCTTAATGGTAGATAAATTACGGTTGATAAAAATAACATCCTTCGAATGGCGATGTTTCTGAGCGAATGTGTGATTGAAACTAATATAAAATTCGTGGGGTTTTAATGTGCCACGGAAATTGGCATCTTCACCAATAATTGCGATACTGCGATAAGTTGAGAGGTCAACTTCGCCTTGAAAAAGAGAATTGGGAAATTGGCTAGGGGTGATTTGATGAACCCAGCGCGGCAGGCGGGGATGACTTTTGGCAAACTTATAAATACGGGTGACGATTTCTGGATCGATCCAACGATAATCGATGCGCGCAACGTTCCGCTTCAATAACTCGTTGAGATTACCTTCTTGCGTAAAGTCAATGCAAATCACCTCATAATGATAGGTCTGCGCGTATTCTTGATAAGGATCGAAAGCGTTGGGATAAAGATGGGTGCCATCCACGACGACAGTTTCGCCGCGCGCCATTTTATTGCGGATCAGATTATCGAGTAGTGAAAAAGTTTGTTCATTATAATCCTGTGGGATCACTTGGCGAATGCGACCCTGTTTCTCGTCGTAAATCGTCTTGAGATTGCTATAAAGCAAACGCAGATTGTCGGTAGAAACGGTGTAGGGTTCCAGATGAAAGTGGCGAATAAAGGTAGACTTGCCACAACCGGGAACGCCACGTAAGAC
Source organism: Lapidilactobacillus mulanensis (assembly GCF_003946215.1). Classification (GTDB taxonomy): domain Bacteria; phylum Bacillota; class Bacilli; order Lactobacillales; family Lactobacillaceae; genus Lapidilactobacillus; species Lapidilactobacillus mulanensis. The sequence continues at coordinate 18,974 of NZ_RHOW01000033.1, read as the reverse complement.
GTAGATTTTTTTCAAAGTATAAACTCCTAATGTGTGTGTGCGGGAAATGGCAACGACTTCACCGCAAATAAGTGTCAAATATGCTTATTTATATTTTACACAAGTTAGGCGTGAGAATACAGAGGCAATAACGATTGAATGAAATTAAGTTAGACAGTACCGCCAATGATTAGATTTGGCTTGAGACAAACTTGTCGCAACACCGAATCCGGATGGGTCATCCTATACTGTAGTAAGTCATAAGAAGATTTGCCCATTTCGTTTAAATCTGTTGCCATTACTGTCATTCTTGGCTGAGTCATGCGGGAAAGATCGGTATCATCAAATGCAAGAACTTTGATATCTTGTGGAACATTCATTTGGTGACTCTGAAAATAATTCATTAGCGAGAATGCATACCCATTGTTCACGCAGAACCAGGCATCGGGCTGTTTTTTTACGGCTGCTATTGTTTCAAATAATGAATTTTGATTTTCAGGCAAGTGGTTAATAGTCCACTGATCAGTAGTTTCTAGATGCAATGAACTCAATGCATTTTCGAAGCCGATCATTCGTTCAGCATAACTTGGTGAACGATCGATTTCGCCGATAAAACCTACTGTTTTCACACCTTTGGTTGCTAAGTAAGACATTGCTTCGTATGCGCCGTCGATGTTGGCGCTCAGAACACTATCGATCTCTAAACCGGGACGATGATGATCAATTAATATTTTTGGTAAATCTGTCACACTGTTCAATAAATCTAAATATTGATCAGAAAAAAAAGAAAGTATGAATAATCCATCATAATTATCTGCATTTAACTTTTCAGGGAGTTTGCCTTGGGTTTCGTCTTCTTTTGAAATCATAAAAACATCGATGGTTTGTTTTTGATCAACGATTAATTCTTTAATTTTATTGAGAATTATTCCAAAGAAACTATTGAAGGATAAAGTATATTCACTGGCAATAATTGCGAACCGGTTGCCAGTGGTTGCTTCACTTTTGGTTTCTTTTTGATATTGATAACCTAATTTATCTGCCATTTGAAAAACAGCGTCTTTAGTTTGAGAGCTGACTGTGTTTTTGTTTCTCAAAGCCTGTGATACGGTATTTTTTGAAACACCTAATCGATCAGCGACCGTTTGCATTGTAATTTTCATATTTGCGCCCCAACTTAATTATTAACATTACTGTAATTATAGAATAATGTTTGTGTGTTTTCAAGTTATCGTTTAAATTAAAGGCTGTATATAAATATTTATAAACAATTACTTGACACAATTACTATAACGAAACTATAATGTATTTTGTAATTAAGAACGCTTTCAGGGCGGAAGGGGATTTAATAATGAAGTTTACAAAAGTATTATCTACAGTTGCTATTCTAGCAACGTCAGTAATAGCATTATCGGCGTGTGGCAATAGTAATAACAGTTCATCTTCAGATAGCAAGAAAACAACAATTACATTTTGGGCAGCACCAAATCCACCACAAGTTAAATATTGGGAACAAATGGCAAAGGATTTCCATGAGAAGAATCCCGATATTACCGTTAAGGTTACTCAAATGAAGGAAAGCCCAACATCTGAGGCGACAATTCAATCAGCAATTGCTTCAGGTACCGCACCAACGATGTCTGAGAATATTACGAGAAGCTTTGCTGCACAATTATCTAAAAGTAAAGCTATTGTGCCATTGAACAGCGACGTTTCCACCAAATCAACGATGAGTTCTTTGGTTAAAAATCGGAATATGACCAAAACTATTAAAAGCTGGAAGTTCTCTGACGGTAATCAATATGTAATTCCGCTGTATTCCAACCCGATGTTAGTCGGTTGGCGTTTAGATTCACTGAAAGAATTAGGGATCAATACAGTTCCAAAAACTTATAGCGATGTTGAGGCTGTTGCTAAAGCATTAAAGGCTAAGAATTCAAAAGAAGTTGTTTATGCAAATCCAGTTGCTACGGATCCAACTGCATATCAACGCTGGTTTGATTTCTTCCCATTCTATGATGCAGCAAGTGACGGTGCTGGCTTTGTCAACGGGAGCAAGTTTGTTGGCGATAAAAAGTCCGGTGAGGAAGTATTTGAATTTGTTCAAAATCTATACAAGGATAACCAATTCATTACTAAGAAAACAACGGATCCATTTGAAACTAAGCTTTCATTAATGAATATTATCGGGCCATGGACATTCCCTAACTGGGCAGAAAAATATCCTGACTTAGAATTCGATAAGAATTATACGATTACTAGCGTTCCAGTTCCTGATAGCATGAAGAATGCTAAAAATATCAAGACTTATGCAGATGCTAAGGGTGTAGTTCTGTATGCTAAAGCAACAACGGCACAGAAAAAAGCAGCATTGAAATTCATGAACTTTACAATGGGCAACGTCAAGAATGATGTGAAATTATTGAATACGACTTCTCTCTTGCCAGCCCGTGATGATGCTTCGACTAACGCAGCGTTTAAGACTTATTTCGATAAGAATCCAGAAATGAAAGTTTATGCTGAGAATGTACCGAACGCAATTCCAGCAATGGACAATGCTTCATATAACGATTTACAAGAGAAGTTAGGTAATGAAGGTTGGATTCCTGCATTAACAGGTAAAAAGACACCTACGAAAGCATGGAATGACATGGAGAAGGCTATTAAAGGAGCATTATAATCATGAAACGAACCAATAATAAATTGGGCTGGCTGTTTAGCAGTCCTTATATTATTTTCACCTGTATTTTCTTCCTTTTGCCATTGCTCTGGTCGTTTTGGCTAGCATTGACCAACTGGAATCTAATTTCTCCGGACATCAAATTTGTTGGATTGCAAAACTTCACCAAAGCAATCATGGATCCAAAAATTCACCAAGCGTTTTTTGTCACTTATAAGTTTCTAATTGTTTTCGTTCCATTGGCGTTGATAATGTCAATGTTGGTAGCGGTCTTGGTCAATCGCTTGCCGAAATTCAAGGGCCTTTTCATGGTGGCGTTTTTCTTACCATATCTTTCTAGCGGAGTTGTTACTTCACTGATTGTTAAAGGTATCTTGTCATATAACGGACCAATCAGTACTTGGATGCGGGAAACACTTGGTCTAGATGTTGACTGGCTAGGTTCACCAACTTCTGCCTTGGTTGTTGTTTCAGTCATGATTGCCTGGAAGATGTCCGGTTATTATGGATTGATCCTGGTTTCTGGATTGAATAGCATCAATGATGAGATTTACGAAGCAGCCGCATTAGATGGCGTTACACCTTGGCAACGTTTCTGGAAAATTACGATTCCAATGTTGTATCCGTCTTTGTACACTGTTTTAATTCTGGCAATTGGTGTTAGCTTTGGTATTTTTACCGAAGTTTATCAGTTGACAGGTGGTGGACCAAACGGCGCAACAAATACATGGCAAATGGAGATCTACAATCAGGCATTCGTTAACTTGAATTCTGGATATGCATCTGCAATTGCTTTAATTGCAGCAGTTGTTACATTCCTATCGATTGGTATATTGAGGAATTTAATTGAGAAGTGGGGGCATCATTATGGTTGGAACTAAACATAAATCATTAAAAACAACTTTGAATTATACCTTCACGATTGCTTTTCTTTTAATCATGATTTTTCCATTCATTTATTTAGTACTAAATTCGTTTGCATCTTGGAACCAAGTTGATAAGAAATTGATTCCTACAAGTTATTCCTTACGTTCATGGCAGTGGCTTTTTAGCAATAATGTGACGGTTGCACCAGCACCATGGATTGCAGCTTTCCTTCATACTTTTATTGTCAGTACGATCAGTGTGGCTTTAATGATGGTCTTTGCTGTGACGGTTGCATATGCACTAGCAAAAGTCGAATTTCGTGGCAAGAAGTTTGTTGATAACTTTCTGTTATTCCAAATGTTCTTCCCAGCAATTATTTTGCTGATCCCTCAATTTTTGCTTGTTACAAAAATTGGCTGGATTGATTCCTATCAAGGGATGATTTTACCAACCGCGGTGAGTTTGTGGGCGATCTTCATGTACACAAACTTCTTTAAGGCAATCCCAGATACGTTGATCGAATCTGCTAAGCTTGATGGCGCCACGGATCTACAAGTTCTATTCAAGATTGTCGTGCCAATGTCTAAGTCGATCACAACAGTTATTTTCTTGTTCCTTTACACGGAACGTTGGACGACTTTGTTATGGGATATGATCGTTTCGAAGAGTGATAGCACGGTAACATTGAACGTCTTAATCTCACAAATGTTTGGTCCTTATGGGACTTATCCAGGTCCAATGTATGCCGCATCTGTCTTGTTAACATTACCTTTGATCATCTTGTTCTTACTGTTCTCTCGTAATTTCCAAGATGGTATGCAATATACATTGAAGTAAGCGTCATGGAGGAAATGATGAAATCTACTGAAATATTAGTCAAAGAACATCGTCGGTTCAATCAGTCTGCTGATCGTGCGGCTAAGTTAACGTTTATTGGTGTTGATGGTGACGACGTTTATAATACGTCAGTTGTTTTCGAACTGAACCAAAAAACTTATCTTGCTGGACGTACTGAAAAAAGGGATAGTGAACTATCTGAGACCAAACTATTCGAACAAATCGGTTCTTCACAGTTCAGGTTAGTTCCTGACTTTGGACTACCACTGCAAGATCCGTTCATCACGTTAATTAATGGTCAAGTTATTTTAGGCGGTGTCAAAGTAGATTGGACAGATCCACAGTCCCCGATTTGGCGAACTGAATTCTATCTGCTTAAAGCTGATTTAACGACTGAATTAATTTTGACTGGTCCTAAAAAGATGAAAGATATTCGCCTTTGCCAACTAAATAATGGACGAATCTTGATTTTGACGCGCCCACAAGGTGATACTGCTGGATTAGGAAAAATCGGCATGTTGATTGTTGATGACTTGCAGAAGGTCACTCCGTCTGAACTTGTGGCAGCACCATTATTGAAAAATAATTTTGCGGATGAAAATTGGGGCGGTGCTAATCAGATTTTCCAAGTTTCTGATCAAGTTGTCTTTGTTGCTGGTCATATTGCTTCAATGGTCAATGATGAACGTCATTATTATGCGTTGGCATTCTATGTCGATTTAGCCAGCCAACAAATATTGGGTGAACATTTATTAGCAGAACGTCAGGATTTTCTTGCCGGTCCTAGCAAGCGCGATGATTTAGCAGATGTTGTGTTTACATCCGGAATTGTAAAAAATGAAGAAAAATTGTTACTATTTTGTGGAACGAGTGATTGCGAGGAGCAATGCTTAGAGATTTCACAGGATACACTATAGGGGTTTTATAAAATGATTCATGTTGAAAGATTTAAAGATAATCCATTAATTACGCCTGCCGATGTTAAACCACTTAACGAAGGTTTTGAAGTGATCGGTACCTTTAATGCAGCGGTCGCGCAATTACCAAATGAAACAATTATGGTCTTGCGTGTTGCTGAACGACCACTAAACTCGGATCCAAGCAAATTATTGATTCCGATTTATGATGTTGAATCGCAAACGACCAAGGTCATCACCAAGGATAATGATGCAACTCGATTTAATACCAGTGATAGTCGTACGATTGGGCCACAACAAGGTGGCTATGATTTCGATTATTTAACATCGATTTCGTATTTACGAATTGCTCGGAGTCAAGATGGTGTTCATTTTACCGTTGACGATCAAGCATTTGTTTATCCACATAATGATTATGAAACATACGGAATAGAAGATGCTCGTTGTACAAAAATCGATGGTAAGTACTATTTGAATTTCAGTGCTGTATCTTCTCGAGGGATTTGCGTTGAGTTGATTTCAACAACAGATTTCACGAGCTATCATGAAGAAGCGATTATTTTCAATCCTGATAATAAAGATGTGGTGTTGTTCCCAGAAAAGATTCATGGTCGTTACTATGCACTGAATCGGCCGACGGTTAAATCAACCGGTCATAATGATGTTTGGATCAGTTCTTCACCAGATCTACATTCGTTTGGCGACCATCATTGGTTGTTTAGTGGTTCTAAAGATGGCTGGGATAATGGCCGGGTTGGTGCGGGTTTGCCACCCATTAAAACCGACGCAGGTTGGCTAGAGATTTATCATGCCGCTGACAAGTCATCTAAATATTGTATGGGTGCAATGTTGCTCGATTTAGATGATCCGACCAAAATTATTTATCGTTCTAAAAATCCGATTTTGAGTCCAGATGCGGATTATGAACAAAAAGGATTTTTCGGTGAAGTTGTCTTTGGTTGTGGATATACACTAAAAGATGATCAGCTGACGATGTATTATGGTGTTTCTGATACCTCGATGGCGGCTTGTCGTTTTTCGATTTCTGAACTGACAGATAAATTAGCAAAACACGAATTGTAAATAGGAGTAAATAATGATGTGGCAAGATAATTTTAGAGAATGGCAAAATGATGCAGAACTTGACGAAACGTTGAAGCGTGAACTGGTTTCTATTAAAGAACCGTCCGAACTTGCAGAACGTTTTGGTGGCTATGCGAGTTTTGGTACAGGTGGGATTCGCGCGAAACTTGGCGTCGGCACGTCACGGTTAAACTTCTATACGATCGCGCGCGCAACAAGTGGCCTGGCGGATTATATCCAAAAGAACAATGAAGGTGAGCTAAGTATTGTTATTGGTTATGATACCCGCCATTTCTCTCGCGATTTTGCGGTATTATCTGCCAATATCTTAGCTGCACATCACATCAAGGTTTATTTAGCTGACCATGTGATCCCAACGCCGGAATTATCTTTCTTGGTTCGTCATTTCCAAGCTAATAATGGCATCATGATCACGGCCAGTCATAATCCAGCTATCTATAACGGTTACAAGGTTTATGATGCAGATGGCGGTCAGATCACTTTGGATATGGCTAATGCGATCACGGCTGAAATCAAGCAATATGATGCAAGTTTATTGTCATTACCAATCAATTATCAGCAAATTTCTGATAACTCGATCATCAGCCTGAATGAAGATATTGAACAACTTTATCTCGAACAATTGCAGAAGGTTTCTCGTAATAAGCAAATGATCACGCAATCAGGTGCCGAATTAAACATTGTTTACACGCCTTTGCATGGTACTGGTGAACGTTTAGTGACGTTAGGATTAGCTTCGCTTGGATTTAAAAATGTGCATGTTGTCCCTGAACAAGCGGTTAAAGATCCCGACTTTTCAACAGTGCATTTTCCTAATCCGGAATTTCCTGAGGCATTTGATCTGGCCAGAAAACTTGGTCAAGAACAAAACGCAGATATCTTAATTGCTACTGATCCAGATGCGGACCGTTTGGGAGTTGCCATCAAGAATTCTGAAGGACACTATGATTTATTGACCGGTAACCAAATGGGCGCGTTGATGATAGATTACTTGTTACGGAGTTTGAGCCCGACTGAGCGGAATCAATATGACTATCAAGTGGTTAAAACAATCGTTACTTCTGATTTGGGCGCTAATATTGCCCGTAAAAATTATTGCCAGATCCGCGAAACGTTGACTGGATTCAAATTTATCGGTGAACAGATCGAGCAAATCGAAGAAGCACACGACCAAACGCGTTATCTTTTTGGATATGAAGAAAGCTATGGTTATTTGATCGAGCCGTATGTGCGCGACAAAGATGCGATTCAAGCGGCAATTTTAACCGCCGAGATGGCATTAGATGCGAAGTTAAACCACAAATCATTGTTACAGCGCCTTCATGAATTGTATGAGGAATATGGTTATTATAGTGAAAAGCTGTTGACGAAGACATTTGAAAACAGTTCAGAAGCTGATCAACTTGAATTAAAAATTGCAGCTTTGAGACAGGAACCACCTAAGCAAATCGGCAACTTGAAAGTTAAACGAATGGAAGATTTTGAGAATTCGCAGTCTACAGATGCTGAGGGTCATGTAGAAACAATCAAGTTACCAAAATCAAACGTCATTAAAATGATTCTAGATGATGATTCTTGGTTGGCAGTTAGACCGTCTGGAACTGAGCCTAAAATCAAAGTATACTTGTCAGCAATCGGCGTGAATGAACTTTCGGCTGAGCAGACCTTGAAACAACTGGAAGATTTTGCGACACAACAACTATTGTCATAAGTTCTACTTGAGATAGGGAACAATCAGTTAGATCAAAATAAAATGGTTGGATTCTGAGCTCTAATCAGAATTCAACCATTTTATTTTGAAGGAAAGTATGATACTCGATTAAAAAATTGACTACTTCCGCAAATTCAATTCCGTAAAGCTGCGTTTATCATATCGATTGCGACTGTGGGAGTATTCGAAGGGCTGACCATTCTTGAGATAGACCATCTGTGCCACTTCAAGTACGGGATCATCTGGTTGGCACTTCAAATACTTCATATCCAATTCATCGGGTTTAGCGGCTTGGATATTGCGATAAGCACCAGCAATTTGCAGGCCTAGCTTATTTTGCAAATAATCATAAATTGAATGGTGGAGAATTTCGTCGGTCAGATTGGGCACGAGTTCCACTGGCATAATCGTGTGCTCCAATAAGTAAGGCTCGTGATCGACAAGCCGCAGGCGAATGATTCGATAAATTGGCTGTTGCGCGGTCAATGTCAGATGTTCTTGCTCATCGGCGTCGGGAAAATCAACGTTGAAATCGATGATCTGGCTTTCAATTGGTCGATTTAACTGTCGCATTTCTGCGGACAGACCGTTATATTGATCGACTGGCGAAACATTCTTATTCCAAAACGGCCGGTTCATAATTTTCGTCCCAAAACCACGCTGTGCGGAAACGAAACCTTCCATGGTCAAGATGTTGATTGCTTTATTGATCGTCATTCGACTGACTTGAAATTGGTCGGCTAAGTCAGTTTGACTCGGCAATAACGAACCGATGGGATAAGTATTGTCACGGATATGCTGCTTAAGTAAATTGGCGATGCTTTCATATTTGTTCATGATTTATTTTCCTAGTTCATAGATTTCGTGATGAAAAAAATGCGACAGAGCTTGCCTTTGATTTTATGCTAATAGTTCTGCAAATAAAAGTCTAGTCTTTTCGATAAAAAACATTGATTTTATTTTTAAAGGCTGATAGGCTATTAAATGTAAGCGTGAATTTAAATTTGCTGGAGGTTAATATGACAAATACAGCTTTGAAAAAAGGTTTTTTATGGGGCAATTCTGTTTCAAGTATGCAAACAGAAGGTGCCTTTGATGAAGGTGGCAAGGGGCCATCTGTTTATGATATTCGGACGGCAGGCAAGAATCGGTCTGATTGGAAAGTTGCCACGGATGATTACCATCGCTATCCCGAAAGTTTCGACTTAATGCAAGACTTAGGCATGAATTGCTATCGTTTCCAGATTTCTTGGAGCCGCGTGCAACCTGACGGCGAGGGTGCTTTCAATGAAGAAGGAATCCAGTTTTACAATGATTTCATCGATGCCTTAATTGCACGTGGTATCGAACCGATGATCTGCTTGTATCATTTCGATATGCCACTGAACTTGGCGAAGAAATATCAAGGTTTCATGAGCCGTGAAGTGGTAGACGATTTTGTACGTTACGGTGAAAAAATGGTCGATCTTTTCGGCAATCGCGTTAAATATTGGCTGACGTTCAACGAACAGAATCTTTATTCGATGCCTGGTAGCACAACCTATGCCGGCGCATTGGACACCGAAGAAACGTTAGAAAATATTTTGACGATCACGCATCACGTCATGCTTGCTCATGCGCGCGTTGCGAAGTATCTCCATGAAAAAACGGACGATCAAATCGGCGGGATGTTAGCTTACACTGAATTATATCCGGCCACTTCGAAGCCTAAGGATAATTTTTATACGGAGCAAATCAATCAATTCTATAATTATAATTTGTTGGATGCGTTCAATGGTAAAGGTTATGTGCCAGCATTCTTAAATGTAGTCGCACAAAATCACTTTGATTTTATTCAACCCGGCGATTTGACGATCGTTCAAGATCAGCACAGCGATTTTCTACCCTTTAGTTATTATCGTTCGACAACTTTAAGCGCGGATAAAATTAAAGACTTGTCTGATCTGCTGTTACATTCTGGTGAGTTTTATCAAGATAATCCGAATCTGAAGACGACCGAATGGAATTGGCAGATCGATCCACTTGGATTCCGCAATATTATTGGCAAAATGTGGAATCGTTATCGCAAACCAATTTTCCCAATTGAAAACGGCATTGGCGTTATCGAAGAATGGGACGGCAAAAATGAGATCCAAGATGATTATCGAATCGCTTATCACCGCGACCATCTCCAAGCTATGAAGGATGCCATCGAGATCGACGGCGTGGATGTTGTCGGCTATCTCGGCTGGGGATTGATTGATATTCTCAGTTCGCAGGGCGATATGCGCAAGCGTTATGGCGTTGTGTACGTTAACCGCACGAATGAAGATCTGCGCGATCTCAAACGGACGCCTAAGAAGAGCTATCACTGGTTGAAAAACGTGATCAAGACTAACGGTGCGGAATTATAGCCTAGTTTCCGTGGGGTATTATTTTCACCACAAACTCGCCGGAACCGCATAAAATTAAGCGCAAAGAAAGGAAACTAAAAATATGGAACCATTATTTCTCGAACCCTATTTTCAAGAAAAAATCTGGGGCGGTCGTAAGTTAGCAACCGACTGGGGTTACAAATTACCAGATGGTAAGATCGGTGAATGCTGGGCAATTTCTGCGCATCCACATGGTCCTAGCACGGTCAAAAACGGTCCTTATAAAGGATTGAACGTTGCCGAGCTCTGGAATCAACACCGCGAATTGTTCGGTAATGCTAAGGGCGAAGTTTTCCCACTGTTGACGAAAATTCTCGATGCTGAAGACAGCCTATCTGTTCAAGTCCATCCCGATGATGCTTATGCTGAAGAGCACGAGCATGAATTGGGAAAGACGGAATGCTGGTACGTCTTGAGCGCGGAGCCAGATTCTTATTTGATCTATGGCCACCACGCGCAAACTCGCGAGCAGTTGAAGGAAATGATCGACAACGGCGATTGGGAGCATCTCTTGCGACACTACCCAGTTAAGAAGGGTGACTTTGTTTACGTTCCCAGTGGCACCATTCACGCGTTAAATAAAGGTATTGTCGTTTTGGAGACGCAACAAAGTAGTGACACGACTTATCGCTTGTACGATTATGATCGGGTCGATGAAAAAAGTGGTCAAAAACGCGATTTGCATTTGAAACAGTCGATCGATGTCACGACGGTTCCACATGTGGATCCTAAATTAAACATTACCGAAAAAGACTATGGCGATTCTTATGTTAAGACATTCGTTACAGCACCACTATCACCATTCTTCAGCGTTTATGAATGGCGTGTTAATGGCGAATTATCACTTCACCGCGAAGCAGCACCGTATACATTGGTTTCTGTGGTTGATGGCAAGGGGGAAATCACCTGCGACGATCACACATACGAAATTAATAAAGGTGACCATTTCATTTTGCCAAACGAAATTAAATCTTGGCAATTGAAGGGTGATATGCAGATCATTGCTTCAGAAGCGGGATTGACGGAATAATTAAACACATTACAAGAGTTAACTATATCGAAATGATTAGCAACTAAATATGTGGTCTTTAGGATTATTAATCATTAAGCAAAAAAATAAAAAGGTCCAAAATCGGTCAGATCTGACCGATTTTGGACCTTTTGTTTGGCTCATTTGCAATATTACCAGTTTAAATGTGCTTTGATTTGTGCCAAGTTGACATCATTGGTGCTTGCGAAATTAATTTTTGCAGCGTGTAACTGCATTGCGTCGCCAATCCCAACGGAAATTTCGCCAGCTTCATTAATACTTGTGATGCCTGCTTCTGAGTCTTCCAAACCAACAACTTCTTCTGGCTGTAAGTCTAGAATCTTGGCAGCTTCAGCGAAGATATCTGGGGCTGGTTTGCCTGCTTTGACTTTGCTTGGATCCACAACGCCAACGAAATAATCGGAAATTTGTAGTTTATCTAAAATAAACGGTGCGTTTTTTGAGGCTGATGCAATACTCATCGTGAGATTGTTGGCCTTTAAATCAGCTAAGAATTCATGCATACCAGGCAAAACATCGTCAGGAGTTAGGGTGCTGATCAATTCTTTATAGTGATCATTTTTGCGCGTCGCCAACGTTTCCTTTTCTGCCTCAGTGTACTTGTCAGCAACGCCAGCAGAATTCAGAATCAACATGAGGCTACTCATGCGATCGATCCCCTTGATGCCAGATTCAAGCTCTTCAGACCAAGGAATGTGCAATTCCTCGGCGATTTGCCGCCAAGCCTGAGAATGAAATCTAGCAGTGTCCGCTAAAACACCGTCCAAATCGAATGCAAAACCCTTAATTGTGTCAAAATTTGCCATAATAATTATTCCTCCTTATGATGTTTGCCTGTTACAAAGATGCTTGTCTTGTGCGATGCCTCTGTTAAAATTCAGCGGATGATGATTGCTCACCCAACATCAACACAATGTTTATGATCTAGCCGTTCTAAAGCCAGCCTTCAAGTTAACCGCTCGTCCCAGAACCAGATCGTCTTTAATCCAACAGGCCTAAATCGAAATCACCTGCGAGATGCCAGCCTTTAAGTTAACTTCACGTCCCAGGGCCAGATCGTTTTTAATCTAGCTGTTTTAAATCGAAATCACCTGCGAGACGCCAGCCTTTAAGTTAACCGCTCGTCCAAGGACGAGCACGCTGGAATCATGATCTGCTTTAATCATAACGTTTTTCTGAGTGAATTCAAAATTTAAAAGCACATTTTTGAAGCGTTGGCTAAATTTAAGACTTTCCCAGCCAGCGGGTAGTTGTGGATTGACAGTAACCTCGGTATCACGCAAGTTAACACCTGCAAAACCATTCTGAATGACAGCCAAAGTTTCACCCATAACGCCGATATGAATTCCTTCGGCAGTGGTGCCGCCTTGGATATCATCATAATCAGATTTGATCGACATCTCTAAGAATTCAGCGGCACGTTTTGTCTGACCAAGTGCAATATCGATGCCGGCAAAAACAGGACGTGAAGTCGTCGAGCCGTGAACAGTTCGGGCAAGATAATAATCCCGATTCAATGCCAGCCAGTTTTCTGGTAATTGATAGCCTAACTGGTTGGTGATCAAGTCATGCGTTACGTGATCGCCTAAGTTATACATGAGCATCAAGAAGTCGGCTTGCTTGTTGGCCTGATAATCATTAGAATCTTTACCTTCAGCCTTCAACAAACGATCGACACGATGAATGTCACCGTATTTTTCAGTGTAAGCCTTGAAGTCAAGCTCTTTCAATTGGAAGTAGCCATCATATTGTTCGACGACGCCCTGATTATTTAAATGAAGTGTCAAGTTTTTGGCAACATCTTTTGCCTTGGCAATCAAGTCAGCAGAGAAATCATTTTCACTAGCAACCTTTGCAAAATCAACTTCAGATTGATTTTGTAATTCTAGTAACCAGTTCAACGACCAAGCCAACATGATATTGGTGTAAGCATTGTCCTTAACGCCGGATTCGCTGGAGCCAGGATAAGCTTCATGGAATTCATCGGGTCCCATCACGCCGGCCAGATGATATTTACCGTTCTGTTCAGTGACCTTGTTTAGCCAAAACTTGCTGGTTTCTAAAAGTACAGCTAAGCCACCGTTATTGAGCAGACGATAATCATTTGTGAAGTGCGTATAGATCCACATGTCATAGGCAACTGCTAGAGAAACATGACGTTGTAGACGCGAATTGTCAGGGATCCAAGAATTATCGACTGGATTTAAGTGAATAATTTGTGCCTGTTCATCACCATACATTCCGGATTGCCAAGGATACATTGCGCCGGCTTCATTTTCAGAAGCGGCGTTTTTCTTGGCAGCTTCCAAACGTTTCAGCCGATATTGAAGGATGTCATAAGCAGTCGCTGGTTCGTTGGCCGCGTAATAAGGTACGACGAATAATTCGTCCCAGAAAATATGGCCACGATAACCTTCGCCAGTTAACGCACGCGAACCAACAGAAGCATCTAAGTCTCGGTTAGCGTTGTGTTGAGCAGCTTGGTGCAAGTGGAAAATATTCATGCGAACCAACATTTGTAGATCTTTAGTCGAGCTCTTGAGTTCAATGTCGTTAGTTGACCAGACTTCTTGCCAATAGTCTTGACTAGCTTTTAAAACTTCTGCAAAAGTCGTGTGTGCGAGGGCACTATTGACGATTTCAAAAGGCATCTCATTTTCATAACTGGTTGCCACAGCCATGACGCGATCAACGACGAGTGGTTGACCAGCTGTTAAATCGGCTTCGATTGTATCAACAACTTGTTGTTTTTGATAGTCAGTGTTTGTTTCAGCTGCGTCGCTTGTCAGCGTTGCACCGACAACGAGGTCGAGTTTAGATGCCAGTGTTTTAGCGTGCAGGTAATGATCGCGCGTGCTGACAACTTCGAATTCTTGTGAATTAAAGTCACGATAACGTTTCACATTTTGGTTAGTGACGGTACCATCGATCACGCCAGTAACCGTGATTTTTGCAGAGAAGTCTGCAGTAATCGTGAGTTGTTCAGCCAGTTGATGATAATGAACAGGATCTAGCGCCTTGACACTTGTTAGAGTTAATAGGCCTTGTGCTAATTTGAATTCATAGGTCTCAGTTAAGGTGCCGTCTTTCATATTCAACACTGCTCGACGCGTGCTTGGCTGAAAGTCGACAATTTTGCCATCGATGGCAATTTTGATCAGTTGAGGATTCGGCAGATTCACCATATCCTCGTTGATAACCGCCTTGCCAGCAACAGGTGTCGATGTTTGATTGAAGACACCAGCAACGTAAAGGCCAGGATAGTTGTCATCGGTAAAAGTAGACATCACTGGAGCACCACGCCAACCTAAGTAGCCGTTACTCAATGTTAGTAGTGATTCCTGGCCATAGGATTCAACACCCTTAGGCAGATTTGTATAAACGATTTGCCAGTCATTATTAGTCATGAAATTCCTCCTGATATGTTGTTTACGAAACTATTTTTGGAATTAAGTAAGAAAATCTGAATGACCCTAATTGCAATCATCCAGATTTTTGAGTTATTAGTGCAATTATTCAGTAAAAACTAAATCGTGTTTGCCATCAATTAGACAGTGATTTCAACCCGTGGTGGCTCACAACTTTAGTTATTAACTGCTTCTTTAAACACGTTCTTCTTTTGTGCATTCTTGGCGTCGTCGACATCGCTGTCTTTGAAGCCCCAGAAGTAAACACAGACGAAGGAAACGACTATGGTAATGACACTGGCAATGACGAATGCCCAGATGTTATTAGGATTGGTCTTGGAGAAGAATGATGGGAAACCGATCAATGAACCGGTGAACCCGAACATATCGATCTTCATTAAACCGGCGACGAAACCACCGATGGCACCACCAATATTAGCCATCCAGAAGACTTTACCGTATTTCAAGTTAATACCATACATAGCAGGTTCAGTGACACCAGCGAACCCTGAGAGGGCACCAGCCATGGCCAAACCTTTAATGTTAGCACGTTTTGATTTTGCCCAAACAGCCAAAGCACCGGCACCTTGCGCAATCATTGTAAAGTTAACTAAGGCGTTTAGTACAGAGTGACCAGTTGAAGCAATGTCGTTGGAAATCAGCGGCACAACCATCCAGTGCAACCCGAAGATGACTAAGCATTGATAGAAACCACCAATGACAAATCCGGCAACAGCCTCATTAGTTGTGACTAAGAGGTTGATGACTGCGGCTAATCCAGCAGAAATCAATGAAATCAATGGCCCGAAGAGAACTAAGACAACAGCCGCAACGATGAACATTGTAAATAAAGGCTGGAAAATCGACCGTAAACTGATCGGTAATACTTTTTTGAACCAATTACCAACCGGACGCGCTAACCAAGCCGCGAAGATAATTGGGAAAATTGAATAAGTGTACTGGGGGATGTGAATTGGTAGGCCAAAGAATGTTGCGTTCATTGGAATTCCCAATAAAGTCGACATACCCTTAGTTGGTGCTTCCCACAAAGCCACAATAGAAGGGTGAATCAAAACACCGGCAATTGCAGCAACGATGATTGGATCAGACTTCAATTGTTTAGCAGCGGTGTAACCGACTAAAATCGGCAAGAAGTAGAATGCCGAGTCACCCATCGCGTTAATAATAATATAAGTGGTCGATTTAGCATCGATCCAGTTTAAGTTAAATGTGAATAAGGTCAAGAAACCTTTTAAAATACCTGATGCAGCTAACAATCCGATGATCGGAATCATTGAACCTGTGATCGTTCCAATTAACAATTGGAAACCACGAGTGATCCATTCCCAAATATTCTTAGGTTTCTGTTGCTTCGCATTAGCGGCTTCAGTAGCAGCAATTGCTTCTGAAGTGGCCTTCTCGTCGACAACGCCATCGCCTAATTGTTCGACTACAGCATCATAAACGTCGGGAACAGCAGGCCCGATAACAACTTGGTATTGGCCTAAACCGGCGTTATATAACGCACCCGCAACACCATCAAGTTGTTGAATATTGTCTGTGTCCGCTTTTTTCTCATCTTTTAAATAGAACCGTAAACGTGAGATACAGTGAATAACTTTATCCACGTTCTCAGGGCCACCAACGTCTTTGATAATGTCGGCAGCGAGTTCTTTATAATCTTTATTCGCCATAAACTAATTCCTCCAAATTAACTCTATTTTGCGATTGCTTTACCCACAACCGCGCCACTTTGGTTGTCCCCATAATTAACATCCATATTTTCCAGGGCATCGTTTGTGTTCGTGATCAGAACTAAGACCACATTATCTAGCCCAGCAGTTTTAATTTGATCCCAATCAACGTCCACTAGTGGATCGCCGCCTTTAACAACTTTGCCGACTTTAGTCAACATTTCAAAAGGCGCGCCCTTCAGTGAAACGGTATCGATACCCAAGTGAATTAAAATCTCGAGGCCATCAGCACGTTTAATGCCAACTGCATGCCCTTGAACCAAAGTGACTTCGCCCGCAACAGGTGAAACAACTGTACTGACCGAAACGTCTGGCTTCACGCCGAAACCTTCACCCATCATTTTTTGTGCAAAAACAGGATCGGAAACAGTTTCTAACTTAACAACTTCACCAGTAACTGGTGCGTATAGCTGATCATCGTCAGCTGGCTTTTTACCAAAATGAAACATGTGTATGATCATTCCCTTCATTCGTGACGGCGGGCAAATTCGACGCTGCTGAATTTATCCGCGCGGTGCCGTGATTCCGTGTAAGATAAGATGCGATTATCTGAAAGGCGTGTTTCACTACGTACGACTAAAATTGGCACATGCTTGTCGATGTCCAAATATTTCAGGTCGTCGTAATCAGCCGACTCGACCGTAATATGCTTGATGGCATAATTGATCTTCAATCCCAAATCATGTTCGAAATAATAGAATAAAGAATTTAAGGCTGCTTGCTTGGGAATATTGGCTGCGACTTCTTCGTTAATATAATCGTAGTCAATAATAGTCGGGACTTGATTAACGACTCGTCTGCGTACGATCCGTTGTGCTTTCAACGCTGGTGCGCCGAACAATAAGTTGGCAGGTACATCCACATGATCCGTCATCTGCAGAATATCATTTTCTGAATACAGGTGGTTGTTGGCAACAAGTTCTTTGTAACTTTCGATTCTTGAAAAGGGGAACGTCACACGATCGGAATTAAGAACAATGCTGCCTTTACCACGGATCGTTTGAATATAGCCTTCGTCGAAAAGTAATTTAATGGCACGCCTAACAGTTTCGCGAGAAACCGTATATTGCATAACTAGTTTGGTATCGCTAGGTAATAAGTCCCCCTCTTGATATTTCTTCGATTGAATATCACTTAATAGATCACGATAGATTTGTAAATATTTTTTCATGTGCCTATTCCCCAAACTTTATACTAGCACAAGGTGCTAAGGCTTACATAACATAACACTCCAAATCCGCCGAAAAAAACTAGACAAGTTGGCATGCAGGACAATTATTTTGGGAAACTAAACTAGACAAGTTTTTTTAAAATATTTTCAGAAGCACAAAAAAAAATAATCACATCCTTGTGCTCACGGATGTGATTATCAGTGTGTTTGATTTTTTAAAAGAGAGGTGAAAACGGGTTGCTGCAATTAATAAAGAATATCAAATTTACCGTCTAAATGAACTTGATATTCGTGAATTGGGTCAGAAGTCGTTCCTGTGTCATTGAAGCCGCCGACTAAAAAGACCTGGCTGTCGAACTTGTCTGTCGTTTTTTTCAGAAAACGGTATTCTTTTGCGACAGCGGCTTGGTCGTCGGGATGAGATTCGTAATAGCCTTTAACGATTGCAACGGAACGTTCGGCAGTAACACCTTCAGCTTTACTGCTAGTGGATTTATTCGAAGCTTGTTTAGAAGAGGTCGACTTTTTGGTGGATTTACTTTTGGAACTGTTCTTAATTGATTTACTGGCTATTTTCGAAGTTGTTTTTTTCTTGACGGTTGCTACTTGAACCTGCGCACTGACATCTGTTTGCTTCACAGAGTGGCCGTAGGTGAGCGTGCCGACTAACAGCAAGATCATGAATAGGAGAACCCAGCGCGTGCTCACAATGAGATGACGCAAGCGATATTTGCGCCGACGCAGATTACGGATCTGGGCGTAACGGAGGTATTTGCGGTAAAAGACATACAAGATGAGGACAATAAAAAAAACGATCCATAAAGTGACCGGTAGCAACATATGGCGAAAAATAAATTGCCAAGCCTGTGAAACTACAGAATAGAACTGCCCCATCAATACTTCCTCCAACCCAAATAATCATGTGAATCTAATGTCAATGATACACATTCACAAGTGAAAAAACAAATTATATTTTAGGCGAGCGGCTTAAATTTATGAAATAAAAAAACCTAGTCGTGCACTAGGCCCTGTCAAGTTGACAAATGAAATAATATAAAGTTGAATCTGTTTCTAAGCGGCTT
>NZ_RHOW01000032.1 GCF_003946215.1 Lapidilactobacillus mulanensis | reverse complement strand
TTTTGCGTAATTAAGAAAAAGAATCCCTTGATATAGAAGAATTCTCTTGACTAATGGTAGAAAAAAGCAACGATAATTCATTTTATCGTTGCTTTTTTGTTGCTCTTTTTTAGACTTGTGCGTCAATTGGTAGTACATAAAAAATTCCTAGCTCATGATCGGCTAAGGAATTCATCAAATACGTCTCAACGTGCAAGTTGAGATGCAAACTTTACACGCGGTTCAAATATCGTTTCAAGAATTCTTGGGTGCGCGCTTCTTGCGGATGGCTGAAAATTTCTTCCGCCGTTCCTTCTTCAGCAATCACCCCTAGATCCATAAAGACAACATGATCGGAAATATCACGGGCAAAGGCCATTTCGTGCGTCACTAAAATCATGGTTAATCCCGTATGAGCTAATGCGCGCATCGAATCAAGCACGTCATCGACCATCTCGGGATCTAGCGCTGAGGTTGGTTCGTCGAACAAAAGAATTTCCGGGTTCATGGAAACAGCGCGGGCAATTCCGACACGTTGCATTTGTCCACCAGATAATTGTGCGGGTTTCGCGTTCACATATGGTGTCATGCCGACCTTTGCTAATTGTTCCAATGCCGTTTTGCGAGCCGCTATAACGTTACGATGCAGAACAGTCGTCTGACCCACCACGCAATTCTGCAGGACGTTTAGATTGTTGAAGAGATTAAACGACTGAAACACCATCCCCACTTTCGCGCGATAAGTGGCCACATCGAATTTCGTCGCCAGAATATTGTCCCCGTGGAAATTAATTGTCCCGCTTGTCGGCTGCTCTAACAAATTAATGCAGCGTAATAACGTCGATTTACCCGAGCCAGATGATCCAATGATTGATAAAACTTCTCCCGGTTCAACTTGCAAGTTAATATCTTTTAAAACTTGGTGTTCTCCAAATGATTTTTCTAAATGTTGCACTTCTAGTAAATTAGTCATTAAATTGCCTCCTGAAATAAGTGGTGCGCCTAAATTACGATGCAGTCGGTGTCGTGACCTGATCTTGATTCGCCATCAAATTATAATTTTGAGGACCGTCCATTTTTCTTTCCACGAAGCGCAGGATCCGCGTGATTGTAAAGGTCAAGACCAAGTAGATCAAGCAAATAACCAGATAAGTGTGGAAGAATTGGAAGTTTTGACCGGCAATGGTCGAACCTGAGAAGAATAATTCTGAAACGGAAATAATACTCAAGACAGAAGTATCCTTAATGTTGATCACAAATTCGTTGGTAACTGCGGGCAAACTATTACGGATCGCCTGTGGCAGGATGATTTTAAACATTGTCTGCAAATGGGTCATACCTAATGCGTGGGCGGCTTCGAATTGGCCGTCATCCACCGACATGATTCCACCACGCATGATTTCGGCAAGATAAGCACCCGTATTGATCGACACGATCAACAACGCAGCGACTAATCGATCCATATTCCAACCGAACGCTTGCGCCGCACCGTAATAAAGAACAGCGGCTTGAACGATCATTGGTGTTCCTCGGAAAACTTCAATATAAACGGACAGCAACCAATCAACGACTTTCAAACAAGTACGACGCAAAACACTGCCCGTCTTAGGAATCGTTCGTAAAATGCCGATCAACAATCCAATCATGAAGCCAACGATCGTCCCGACCATCGAGATCAGCAATGTTACGCCAGTCCCGCGTAGCAACATACCACCATACTGTTGGAAAATGGCGATGAACCAGTTTTCTTGCTTGTTACCAGATTGAGGCTGTTGTGCCACGGCTTGATCCATCAGATCATCTCGTTGCGACTGGGAAATTTTGGCAAGCGCGTGATCGATCTTTAATTTATCGGCGTCGCCTTTACGAACCCCGATGGCTAAATCAGTGTCTTCTGGATTCGTTTTGAAACCATTATTTCCTTTTAATTCAATCATTTTCACATTCGGATCCGCATTTGTGACGCTAATACCTTCCGGCTTTTCGGAAACGTAGCCGTCAATTGTGCCCGATTCCAGCGCGACTCGCATGGAGGGGAAATCTTTCATAGCCGGCTCTTTGATTGCACCCTTGATTTGATCCAATGCTGTGTAATGGAACGTATTTAATTGCCCGGTTAATTTCGCATTCTTGAAATCTTTCAGGCTCTTGGCATTGGTAAACTTACCATCTTTGCGCACGATGACTACCAACTGAGATTTATAATAAGTGTCGGTAAAATCAATGGCTTTACGACGTTGCGGCGTTGGCGACATGCCAGCGATGATCGCGTCGATTTTGCCCGATGTCAATGCCGGTGAGAGACCATCCCACTCTGTTTTGACGATGACTAATTTTTTGCCTAAAGATTTAGCAACTTTCTTAGCCATTTGCACGTCGTAACCGCCAGCATATGTTGATGTGCCCTGAATCTTGACGGCACCGTTGCTAGCATCGTTTTGCGTCCAGTTGAATGGTGGATAGCCCGCCTCCATTCCGACCTTGAACGTTTCGTCCGCGGCGTGACTGGTTACTGTTGGCACCGTGAGCAATGTGAAAAATAGCATACCCAGAAAAATTAATAAATTGCGACGTTGATGCATGATAATCCCTCCATCAAGCCTACAAAAAAGACCTTTACTGAATGTTAAATACATTCAATAAAGGTCTTTACCATAATTTTTAAATCTGAATAAATTTATATCCATAGACTTATCCCAAAATCATAGCGCTCCCTAACGAAATCGTTAGGACAGTCCAAGCATTATTCACACTTGTCCCAACCAACTTACTTCCAAAAATAAGCTGACTTCGGCGATCATCCTGAAGACTTAGTTCGACGTGTTTGGACACTTCCTAAGTTTCGTGATTCTCGCAACCTCTATTGTTTGTGGCTTTTAAATTTTATGGTGTAATGATACCCCGCAACGTACAAAGTGTCAACACAATTTTTTATATTGATGATTTCGATAAGCAAAATATTCGCCAAGTCGGGCTTTTATCTGTCATAATAAGAATAGGTTCCAAGAAAGGGTGTGTTTGTTGATCAAAACTGAGAAAAAGCACGAGGCAGAATTAGCTTATTTTAAGAATTCAGCGAAGCGTTATCAGTTATGGGACAAACGAGTTGTTACCCATGCTTGAACTGTTAATTGAGGTGAATTCTGTCATAATGCTAATTCAGATGATCATAATTGCATCGTTAGCTTCGGTGCTTAATAGGCAACTGTCTGTCGCGTGAGTTACACTCCCATGTTCACTTATGCCAGCAGTTGTCTTTTTGTTCGTCCCGCAAGTTTTACTGGCACCAGATAGCTTGAAGCTCGCTGTTTCTTCCACACTAGATTTACATATGATTTTCTAGAAAGGAGTTTTTATATGGCTCGGATCACAAATTCAAATTCAAAAATCGTTAAATTACTCATGATGTTACTTGGCCTGGAGATCATCGCCATCAGCATCAATATGTTTTACGCCCCACATGGGATTGCCGCCGGTGGTGCGACCGGGATCGCCATTTTACTTAAATCCGCTTTTGGCTTCAATATTTCTTTGGTGGTCTTGCTGATCAACATCGTTATGTTGGTGCTCGCCGGAATTTTCCTTGGAAAATTTACGACCTTCCGAATCGCACTCGGCAGTGTTTTACTGCCGATCTGTCTAGCGCTAACGCCACAAATCAAAGTCGTCCAAGATCCGTTGTTGACCGTGATCGTGGGTGGTATGATCTTCGCCGTGGGACTTTCGATCCTCTATCAGATCGACGCATCCAGTGGCGGCACCACCGTTCCACCATTGATCATCAAGAAATATTTTGGGATCAAAACGTCCACATCGCTCTTATTCATCGATGGTTTTATTTGTTTGATGAACGTCTTCGTCAATGGATTCGAGACGATGTTTCTGGCAATTTTGTCACAAATCCTGACTACGATCGTGATGAACTTCATCGAAACTGGTTTAGATCGCAAAAAGGTTATTTACCTGATGAGTGAAAACGACTTAGCAGAAATTAAAGCCAAACTAGGCTCACTGGGAAAAGCACAGACGATTTTCAACGTGACGGGTGGTTATACCGGCCATGATCGCGAAATGCTAATGGTTATCGTTGAAAATCCTGACCTGCACCAATTATTGACCACGGTTCGAAATATCGATTCCGACGCCTTCATTCTCGTTTCAAACGCCACGGAAGCGCACGGCGGAATTTGGGCCGATGGTGAGACTTATGGCACGAAAATAATGAAGCCTAAAAAGCCGTCCATTTTATAAAAGCGGTCTCGCTTTAGCACTCTGAATATTAGAGTGCTAAATTCTTGAACTTGGAAAAAAATGGCACTACAATGTATTTGTAAGTTAAAGAAAGGAAGTAAAAAATTATGGCAAACGAATTAATGGATCGTCGTAATGATTTATTTGGAGGTTTGAATGACTGGTTCAATGATGACCACTTCTTTAACAACTTAGGTCGTACATTGTATGGGCTCAGCGAATCAGATCATGATTTAAAAACAGATATCAAGGAGACTGACCAGGATTATCAAGTCAGCGTCGAATTGCCTGGCCTTGATAAGAAAGATATTAATGTCAGCTATGATCAAGATACTTTGAAGATCAGCGGCAAACGCGATAGCTTCGATGATCATGCCGATAAAAATGGTAATTCGTTGATGAGTGAACGCCGTTATGGTGAATTTGTTCGTCAATATCGCCTTCCAAATATCAAAGCTGATCAGATCACAGGTAAATATGACAAGGGTGTTTTACAAGTCACTTTACCTAAGGCCGAGCCTCAACAAAAATCTGACCACAACATTCAAATTCAATAATTAAACTGCTAACGACTTGTTTAGTCGTGTCTGTACAATTCGTTAGCCGTTCGAGCAGTCAATGATGCCTTCGAAATCATTGACTGCTTTTTGTTTGCTTTCGTGAATTGCTCGCGATGAAAACGTTGCATTTACGAATCAATGATGCGATAATATAGTTATTCATTACATATGCACAAGTGCTCATATATAAATATAAAGAAGGAATACTGATGGATCATCATAATCATTCGGGAACCGGAACCTTTGCCAGTAAATCGAACGCGTTTAAAATCGGCGTTGGTTTAAATGTTGTTTTCATTATCATCGAAGCAATCGCGGGATTTAGCGCCAGTTCACTGGCACTATTGGCCGATGCCGGTCATAATCTCAGCGACGTTTTGGGTCTCTTAATTTCGTGGTTAGCTTTATGGCTATCGCAAAAACAACCCACGAAAAATCGAACCTACGGCTATAAATCGTCGTCAATTTTAGCAGCGCTTGCTAACGCCGTGATTCTATTGATCGCCATTGGTGGGATTGCGGTCGAGGCAATTCAGCGCTTCGCAGACCCACAACCCGTGGCCGGATGGACGGTGATCATCGTTGCTGCCGTCGGAGTCGTGATCAACGGATTGACCGCGTGGTTATTCGTGAAGGATCAGAAGGACGATTTAAATATTCGCGGCGCATTTCTACACATGTCCGCAGACGCCGGCGTTTCCGTTGGCGTTGTGATCACCGGCTTCATTAGTTTAGCCACGAGTTGGCAATGGCTCGATCCTGCCGCAAGTTTGCTAATTGCCATCGTGATCCTAATTGGGACCTGGGATTTGCTGCGTAAGTCTGTGAACCTCGCGCTCAATGCCGTGCCCGCCGGATTAGACGTCGATAAAATCAAAAAAATCATTCTGGCCGATCCTTCGGTACAAAGCGTTCATGATCTGCACGTCTGGGGCATGAGCACGACCGAAGTCGCCATGACCGTTCACGTCGTCCGCACAACGTTAGCCTACAATAACGAATTCATCGCCGAAATGAATCACAATTTAAACGAAGATTTCCATATTTGTCACCTAACCATTCAAACCGAGTTAGGCAAATGCTCGCCGGAATTAACGGACGATAGTGTTTAGTCATAAATTTTAAAATAAATCTTATTGCTAGCAAGATCAAAAAAACTACGAATCTATAATAGATTCGTAGTTTTTTCAATTAATTTAAGTCGATCCCATTTGAAGCAATAACTTTTTTGTACCAGTTAAAACTATCTTTCTTGAGCCGCTTCAAGGTTCCGTTGCCTTCATCGTCTTGATCAACGTAGATGAAGCCATAACGTTTAGACATTTCCGAAGTCGACGCACTAATGATATCGATCGGTCCCCACATCGTGTAGCCCATTAAATCGACGCCATCTTTAACCGCTTCAGCCATTTGTTCAATGTGTTTGCGCAGATAATCAATACGATACTGATCATGGATCTGCCCATCTTCACTAATCTGATCAACCGCACCCAAACCGTTTTCAACGATGAATAGTGGCACTCGATAACGATCCCACAGTGTATTCAACGAAATACGCAGACCGATCGGATCGATTTGCCAACCCCAATCACTCGTTTCCAAATAGGGATTCTTCTCACCAAAGGTCATATTTCCAACCGAATCATCACCTGCTGGTTGATTCGAAGTTACCGTTGACATGTAATAACTAAAGCTGAGGAAGTCAACTTTACCCTCACGAAGAATTTGCTCATCATCTGGCGCCATCTGCAAAACAATATAGTGTTCATTGAAAAAGCGATTCATATATTCAGGATATTCTCCACGGACTTGAACATCTGTATAAAATAAATTAGCCTGATCTGCATCCTGTGCTGCGCGAACATCTTCAGGATTTGGCGTGGCAGGATAAGTTTGAGTGCGAGCCAACATACTACCAATTTCAAATTCTGAATTAATTTCGTGACCCTGTTTGACCGCCAAGGCACTAGCCACGAATTGATGGTGTAAAGCTTGGTAGCGAAGTTGTAATTTCTCATCAGTTGTACTTAAATCAGTATCAACTGAGCCACTGCCGATGAAACCGAACGTGGTTGAATTAATTTCGTTAAAAGTCAACCAATAATGCACTTTATCGCGATAACGCTTGAACACAGTTTCTGTGTATTTCAAGAAATCATCAATGGTTGAACGACTCGCCCACCCGTTTTGCTTTTGAGTCAAATGTAGTGGCATTTCATAATGCGATAGCGTCACTACTGGTTCAATATCATATTTTGCGAGCTCATCGAAAACGTCATCGTAAAACGCCAAGCCTTTTTCATTCGGCTCTGCGTCGTCACCATTTGGAAAAATACGGGGCCAGGCAATCGACATCCGATATGATTTGAAGCCCATCTCGGCAAAAAGCGCGATATCTTCTTTGTAATGGTGATAAAAATCAACCCCGCGACGTTTAGGATAATTAGTATCCGATTTGTCGGCAATTGCTTCCTTGATGCTTTCCTTAGAAACATCACTCATACTAAAAACTTTTCGGTCAGTTGCTTTCTTGACAACTTCGGCCGTCGTCAAACCTTTACCATCTAAATTCCAGCCACCCTCTAATTGGTTGGCTGCTGTAGCGCCACCCCAGAGAAAATCCGGTTTAAAGCCTGTCGGTGCTTGTTCTTTATACATATTATTTTCCTCCTCGTATTATCTGATTCCCATTAATAATTGTTCATTGGGATAAATGATGCCTGATTCATTCATGGGTAAAACGTCGGTAAAGTCGGCTGAATTCGTGACGATGATCATCACCGTTGGATCATAGCCGGCTGCTTTGATCTGTGCTAAGTCGAAATGCAAGAGTGCCTGACCCGCTTCAACGTGCTCGTTCACTTTAACCGCAGGCTCGAAATATTGACCATGAAGCTCAACAGTATCGATACCAACATGGATCAATAATTCCGTACCATCATCGCCGGTGATCCCGATCGCATGTTTCGTATCTGGAAGAACTGTGATCGAACCGCTGATCGGCGCAACCACGTCCCCGTTTTCAGGTATGATCGCCATTCCTTTACCCATAATACCTTGTGCAAAAGTAGGATCATTAACTTGATCGAGCGCTTCGATCTGGCCTTGTACAGGTGCAAGAATCGAAACACCACCGATCGTTTTTGTAGGTGTTGCAGATTTCTCTGCCACCGTTGCTGTTTTAACTTCGTCATCTTCGAATCCCACCACTAAAGTAAAGATAAATGCGAGAATAAAACTCATGACGATTCCGACAACTAACCATAATAAGTTCATTGGATTCGTGGCACTGATATAAACTGGCAACGCAGTCAATCCAGAAAGGCCTGACATCGCATAGGCTCTAACACCGAAAAAGCTAACAAACGCGCCGGCAATCCCACCAGCTGCCAAAGCGGCATAGAATGGTTTCTTCTTTTTCAAATTGATCCCGTACATTGCGGGTTCGGTAATTCCTAACAGCGCCGAAATACCCGACGAAATCGCCAATTGACGTGTTTCTTTATTCTTTGAACGAACCGCGACTGCGAAAACAGAACCGGCTTGCGCAACATTAGTGATAAAATTGATTGGCGATACTGTTGTGTCATAGCCTAAAACTGTAAAGTTATTCATAATGATCGGTACAAAAGCGTAGTGCATCCCAGTCATGACAATCAATGGGAATGTCGCTCCTAATATTAGTCCTGCTAATGGTCCCGCGTGAACGAATAACCAAGAAATACCCGTTGCTAATCCAGTCCCGACATAACTCCCAAGTGGTCCCAGAACAACCAACGTGATCGGTACAACAATGATCAAAGTGACCATCGGCGTAAACATCATCGTGATCGTATCCGGCATCCATTTTTTGACCCAGCGATAAACGTAAGTCAGTAACCAAATCGCTAAAATAATTGGAATAACCGACGACGTGTAATTTACATAAGGTACGTTTAAGATCCCAAATAATTTGATCGGCGCAACTTTACCGCCACCAGAAACCGTGTTATAAGCATTGACCATCGTCGGATATAACAGCACTCCGGCAATAGATAAGCCTAAAAACTCGCTAGTCTTAAATTTACGCGCTGCAGAAACCGCGACGAAAAACGGTAAGAAATAGAAAACACTATCGGAAATCATATAAAGTACTTGATACCAGCTACCTTTATCACTCATCCAGTTCAAGGTAACTAATAATGCCAGCACCCCTTTGATCAAACCAGTACCAGCTAAAGCGGGTAAAATTGGGGTAAAGATTCCCGAAATGATATCCATTAATTTAGAAACAAGACTTTCTTTTTTACCATCTGCTGCTGGACTAGATTTCGCACTTCCAGTACCACCAAGCCGTTGCTCAACTTCATTGAAAACGTCATCAACACTATTACCAATGATCACTTGGAACTGATCACCAGAAAATTGTGCACCCATCACGCCAGTCGTATTCTTGATTGCATCAAGATCAACCTTGTCTTTATCTGCTAAATTAAAACGTAACCGAGTCACACAATGCCAAGCGTTCTCGACATTTTCACTGCCACCAATATTGGCAATTACGCTTTTTGCAATTTTTCCGTTATCTGCCATAATAATTTCGCCATCCTTCAATAAAATCTGAAATTTAATAAAATAAAAACCCAAACACAATATTGGCCTTCAAAAGGTTTCAATAAAGTGTTTGGGTAATGCCTGATCGAATCAGTAACAATCCACTTATTTATTCTGTTGTTGATTACTTGCATCTTGACGAGTAAGTCGCCAGATATGCAGCGTCAAATATAATTTTTCGCTTTCAGAAATCTGCCAATCACGGGCTTGTTGAAGATACAGGGCAACTTTTTCGGCTGCTTGATAAGCCTTGTGGTATTTTTCTTTGACGACTTGACCAATTATCGGATCAAGTTCCTCGCTACCAGGTTCACCTTTCAATTGCCGAGTCATGAAATAACGCAGATGCGTCAAGAAACGCGCATAATTCAGCGACTTAGTATCTAGGATGAGCTGGAAATGATAGCTGATGATTTCGAGAATGCGATTGATCATTCCGGTAATTTCAACCGTATCGGCCAACAACGTCTCGTCACTCTGAGCACTCACAAAATGATACGTTAGAAACGTTAATTCACTTTCGGGTAGCTCCACACCAGTTTGTTCCTTGACCAAGCTCACAGCCATTTGTGCGACCTTGTACTCCTCGGGAAATAGCTGCTTGACCTCCCAACGAAGATCGTGGGGATAATCAGCCTGTTGATCCGCACGTTTCAATGCGAACGACAAATGATCAGCCAAGGCTAAATAATTATAATTGCTGAAAGAAATATTTAGCGCCTCAGCAGCTTTTTGGCTAACAACTTCGGCTAGCTGTAAAATACTTGGATCAATGTTGGCTAACATCATTGGTGGATCTTGATGGGTTTGTTGATCAACAGTAGCTTTGAAACGACGATCGATTTGCGCATTGGAGATCTGATCTCCCGCCGTTTTTCCGAAGCCAAGTCCTTTACCAAGTAAGACCCATTCGATGTCATCATCATCTTTAGCTAACGCAACATTGTTATTGATCTTCTTGATAAATTTCAATCCAAACCCTCCCAACGATAAAAAAATACCCACTGTCCCCACAATAAGGGCAGCGGGTAATGCCTGATCGAGTCAGTAACAATCCCGAGTAAATTACAAGACTCATTATAAGCGCTTTTAGGAAGCGGTGTCAACAACTAATTTGTATAACTTCCCAATGAGTCCAATATTTGCGACGAAAAAATATTGAAGGTCGAGCATAATCAGTCCGTAATTTTGTTTAATGTGGTTGAATTCTCCCTGGATATGCGGTATATTTTGGTCATAACGCATACAAGAAATATAATTTCTTTATTGGAAATTTATAGTGTTCAACCAAATCAAGGAGATGCCATATGACCATCAAATTAAGCCTGCAACATGAAAATAAAATCCTAGCTGAAGCCAGCGCCACAAATAACACCTATCTGGCTTGGCGGTCTCAATATACTTTGGGTGATTATTATCAGGTCGAAGTTGAAAAGGCGCCGGTGTATTTAGTCGTGCAATTAGACGCCGCGATTCGGCCAGCGCTGATTTATTTAACCGAGCGCAACTGGACTTATCGCCTGCCGTTTAATCTTCAAAGAGAATGGCCTTATCCTGATGGTGCATTCTTAGGCAAGAACCATTATGCGACCGTTCGTGTGGCAACCGCTGCCGAAATCGCGAGCCAAACAAATCTTTCCGTCAATAGTTACGACCAGCATGAAGCTAGCGCCGCATATCCACACGCCAGTTCAAACGCCGAAACGCGTGGCGAAACGGTGTTCTATGCGAAGAATGCAATCGACGGCTTGGTTGCCAACGAGAGTCACGGCAATTATCCGTTCCAATCATGGGGGATCAACGAACAACACGATGCTTATTTACAATTGGATTTTGGTCGCACCGTTGAAGTAAATCAGCTAGGAATCGTCTTACGCGCAGATTATCCTCATGACAGTTATTGGAAAAAAATAACCGTCGATTTTTCCGACGGAAGCCACGAAACGATCACGTTACAAAAATTAGCAACTGAACAGTTCTTCGAAATCAAGCCACGGCAAATTAAAGGATTGCGCTTAGATCACCTGCAAAAAGATGAAGATAGTTCAACCTTCCCTGCATTGACCGAGATCGAAGTTTTCGGTCAGAATATCGAGCAGTAATCTGTTATTAAAAAAGTTATGAATCGCGGTCAACCCAGAGTAGGTTGTGAACGCCGATTCATAACTTTTTTTATTTCGAGCTAAGTTGGTGCTGATGTTGACGATTAATTGCCATTTTTAGGAATATCGGTGCAATTAAGGTCGTTAAAATAATTGCCATGATGACGGCCGAATAGTGTGTCGGCGACATGAGCTGATTCGTGAGCCCAATTTGGGCGACGATCAATCCCATTTCACCCCGCGGCACCATTCCGGTCCCCACAACTAAGGCACTATCGAAATCATAGTCAAGTAAACGCACAGCGCCGCCACAACCGATCACTTTTGTAATGAAGGCCACGGCGACGAGCGCAATAATAAACCCGACCTGCGCGAAGAAATGGTCGAAACTCATCGTCAAACCAATGTTAACGAAGAAAATTGGCATAAATAAACTTTGGCCGAGATTCTCGACTGCTTGACCAACTTGTTTCTGATAACGCGTTTGACTGATGGCGATACCCGCGAAGAACGCACCCACCACATCACTGAGCCCAACTTTTTCAGCCAAAAAAGCCAGTCCAAACGCAATGATGAGCGACGTTATAACGGTGGCATGCTGCACATTTAATCGGCGCGTAACGCTGAAAATAATTGGCGTTATCCATTTGATCACAATAAATATTCCAATGAAGAAAAGCACCTGTAGCGCTAATTGACCGGCTAATTTAAGCGGATCAAATGTCGCTTGGCCGACAAAGGACATCATCAAGCTCAAGACGATCACCGCCAGAATATCATCCACAACCGCGGCGCCTAAAATCGTACTAGCCTCGCGATTATTGACATAGCCGAGTTCCTTTAGCACAACCACCGAAATAGAAACAGAAGTGGCAGCAAAAACAACACCCAAAAATAATGCATGAGTTGAACTCATTCCGAACAATAACGCAAGTGGCCAAATGCAAACGATCGGCAAAATAATCCCGCAAATGGCGGCGATCATGCTCGGTTTGAAATATTTTTTTAATAAGGCTAAATCACTTTCACAACCAGCCACAAACATTAACAATATCACGCCGATTTCGGCCATGTCATGTAGGAAATCTGTCGGCGCAACCAAGTTAAAAACCGCAGGGCCAACGATAATTCCCGCAATCAATTGCCCGAGCACCGCCGGAATGCCAATTCGATTACTGAGGTATCCAGCAACCAGTGTCGTGATCAAAATAATTGTAATTTGCCCGATAAATGCCATAGGATTCCTCCAAAATGTTGTCACATCAATAATTAGGTTCATTATACCATATACCATACCGCCAATTCACTGAATTTTTACAGAGCACAATGATATAATAAAGCTAATGATTCATAAATAAATTGAAATCGTAGGGATAAATACATGAAAGTGATTCAACAAAAATTAATTACACCACTATCTCAGAATGCAACTTTGACTAGCTACGTGATCGACAATTCTGCCGAAATCGATGAAACGAAAATTCGACCTGCAGTCGTGATCTGCCCGGGTGGCGGCTATGTGAATGTTTCCGAACGTGAAGCTGAACCCGTAGCTTTGCAAATGGTCGCGCGCGGATTTCAGGCCTTTATTGTCCGTTATAACGTCGCACCGCACTATTTTCCAACGGCCCTCTTAGAATTAGCCGAAGCCGTTAAAACTATCCGCCAAAATGCGAGTGAATGGCACGTCGACCCCAATCAAATCATCGTCGCAGGATTTTCAGCTGGTGGTCACTTAGCTGCCAGTTTGGGCGATTTCTGGTCGGGCGAATTGCTGAAAACTTATGGTTATCAAGCAGATGAAATTAAACCAAACGGTCTCTTGCTAGCTTATTCCGTGATTACAAGTGGCAAATTTGCTCACCGCGGTTCGTTCGTGAATTTATTAGGCGATGATTTCAAAGACAAAGCCAAGCGTGAGGCACAATCACTTGAGTTGCAAGTCAACGACCAAACACCGAAAACATTCCTGTGGACAACCTACACTGATGGTGCCGTGCCAATGGAAAATACCATGTTGTTTGCCGAAGCCTTGCGTGCACACAATATCAATTTCGAATTGCACATTTTTCCAGCAGGCGGTCACGGTCTGAGTCTGGGCAACATTGAAACCCAGCATCGGGGCGCAAAGTCGACGATTCAGCCAGAGATCCAATTATGGCCAGATTTATTTGCCACTTGGGTCCACAATCAAATTGAAAAATAAGTATTGCATATTAAAAGACAGTCGAATTTCGACTGTCTTTTTTAAATCTTAACGATTGACTTCGACCTGTAGTGCTTTAACCCCAGTTAACCGTTCAGTTCGCCGATCTCCTTGCCCAACGCCAACAGTTAAAATAAATTTACCATCTGGTACATAAATTTCACCGGCATCATTAACCACTTCAAACGCATATGTTGTCAGCGGAAGCGTCACTTGTTTCGTTTCGCCCACGGCAAGCTTAACGCGTTTAAAACCTGCTAATTTTGGATTTGGTGTTGCATCCACGCAATCGACTGCTTGACTATAAACTTGAACAACTTCCTCAACATCAAATTTGCCAGTGTTTGTAATCTGCACGTCAACGTTAGCATGCGCCAATGAAGCATCTACATCACTTACCTGAGCGTTTGCTAGTTCAACTGATGAATAAGTCAGCCCGTAACCAAATGGATACAGCGCCTCATTAGGCATGTATCTGTAGGTTCTATTTTTCATCGCGTAATCCGTGAAGTCAGGCAATTCCTCAGTCGTCTGATAGAATGTGATCGGTAGCTTACCACTTGGACTCATTTTACCAAATAAAACATCCGCAACGGCTTGTCCGCCAAGCGCGCCAGGATACCAAACGTCCATAATTGCAGCTAGGTTGTCATTAGTTTCCTCTGAATTGAAGGTCAGCGCACTGCCTGCCGTGATCAATAGAATCACTGGCTTGTTGAGCGCCAATAACTGTTCCAATAGATGCTGTTGACGACCAGGCAGCCGTAGATCAGTTTTATCACCAGCGGCATATGCGTTACCAGCATCACCTTGTTCGCCTTCGATCGTTGAATCCAGCCCTAAGCAAAGTACGACCACATCACTATGTTCTGCCGCAATGACTGCCTCAGATTCACGATCATCAGCCTTGGCAAGTGGTTCGACGCGATCCTTGAATAAATGGCAGCCTTCAGAATAATTGACACGAATTTGTGACTTCGTAGCTGCTTGTCGGATCCCCGCTAAAATTGTCACGTTATTAGACGCGGTCCCAGCATAATTGCCTTGCAAAACGACCGTGCTGTCAGCCGTTGGTCCGATGACAGCAATCGATTTCAAGTCAGCCGATTTTAAAGGCAAGATTCCGTTGTTTTTGAGTAAAACAAAGCTCTTATAAGTCGCTTGCAGTGCCAATTCATGGTTAGTTGCACTATCGTTGTCTTCAAAAGGAATCTGGTCATACTTATCGTCGGTTGCGCCCAAGCCTAATAAAACGCGAGTCGTCAATAACCGTGTCACTGCACCATCGATCGCTGTTTCGGTAATTAAGTTTTCTGCGAGTGCTTGTCGCAAATATTGAACTAAATGACCAGCGCATAAATCACAACCGGCCTTGATCGCCAAGGCAATTGTCTCTGCATCGCTCTTCGTGAAGTGATGATAAAGTTTAACATCCTCTTCAGCACCATAATCAGAAACCACATGACCTTCAAAATGCCACTCTTCACGCAAAGTCTTCTGTAGCAACGTCGTGTTCAGCGGTGCTGGCACGCCATCGACAGCGTTATATGCCGCCATAACGCTCTCCACATGACCTTGCTGAACCGCCGCCTTAAATGCAGGCAGATATGTTTCGGCCAGGTCTTTGGGCGTTGGATCCACATTAAAGCCGTGACGAATACCCTCTGGACCGCTATGAACGGCGAAATGCTTCGCACAAGCTGCCAACTTCAGATATTTTTCATCACCTTGCAAGCCTTTAATGTATGCCACACCAGTAGTGGCCGTCAAATAAGGATCTTCACCATAAGTTTCGTGGCCACGGCCCCAACGTGGATCGCGGAAAATATTCACGTTAGGTGACCAGAATGTTAAACCTTTATAGATATCGCGGTCTCCATGACGCGCATATTCATTATGCTTTGCGCGCGCCTCAGTGGAAACCACATCGCCGATTTTTTGCTGCATCTCCGGGTCAAACATCGCCGCTAATCCGATCGATTGTGGAAAAACAGTTGCCGTGCCCGCGCGTGCAACACCATGAAGTGCCTCGTTCCAATAATTATATTCCGGCACATTCAATCGCTCGATCGACTGCGCGTCGTATTCAAGTTGACCGATTTTTTCGTCAAGCGACATTTGTTCAACCAGCCGAGTGGCCTGTTGACGTGCTTCTTCTCTAGACATTCTAATTGCTGACATGTTGATCCTCGCCTTCTAATAAATAATTAATATTTTTTGTTCGACTGTAATAAGCATGCATTTTTTCTAAATGGTCATTTAGCAATTCCGGAACCGTGACAAAAGTAAAACCGACCGACTGTAGATAATCGAGTACTTGCGGCAATACATTAGCCGTTGCTGGTTGAATATCATGCATCAATACAATATCGCCATCACTGGCATAGTTCTTAATACGTGCAAGTATTTGCGTTTCGTCGTGGGATTTCCAATCCTCAGAATCAACGCTCCAAATAACTGCCGCGCGGTTGATCAACCTGGCTACATGAGCATCAATATCACCATATGGCGGTCTGCAAAACTGTGGTGTTTCACCGATCACTTGTTTGATCACATCATCTGATTGTGCCATCTCCGCTATAATCTCTTCATCGGTTAGTTCAAGCAGCGATTGATGAGAATATGTGTGAGTTCCAAACGCATGACCTTGCGCCAAGGCCTGCTGAACTAATGCTGGATGTTGCTTGACATGTTCGCCCCACAACATAAATGTTGCCTTTGCATAATGCCGTTGTAACGCCGAGAGAATTTTATCCGTCGTTCCTGGATTAGGTCCATCGTCAAAAGTTAAGGCAATTTGTTTCATTTCTGATCAGCTTCTTCGAGTGCTAACAACTGAGCCGTTAAATCCTTTGTCTGTCCATAAACTTGCTGATAAACTTTATAAAATTCAGAATAACGTGCCACATTTGCCGCAATCGGATGATAAATCGTCTTGATGGCAATAAATTTGTCAACACACTCGTCGAAATTTGCGAACCATCCTAATCCAACGGCCGCGATCATTGCCGCTCCCATTCCAGGCCCCTGCTCGCTTTCAAGACGAACAATATCTTTATTGAAAATATCGGCCTGAATTTGCAACCACAATGGACTTTTAGCACCGCCACCGATCGAAACCAGCTGCTTAAAATCCTTACCATTTTCAGCATAGATCTCCAGAATGTCGCGGAACGAAAAGACGATCCCCTCTAAAACCGCACGAATGAAATCTGCGCGAACTTGTTTACCATCAACGCCAATAAAGCTGCCGCGAATTTTAGCATCCGCATATGGCGTCCGTTCACCAACAATATATGGTGTGAAAAGCAAACCATGCGCGCCAATTGTGGACTGTTCTGCACTACCAACGAAATCATCGAAAGAATCATCTGGCGCGAAAGTTTTCTTCAACCAACTCAGACTATATCCAGCCGCCAAAGTCACACCCATCGAATAAAAACGATCCGTGATCGCATGATTAAAGAAATGAAGTTGCCCATGATAATCAACCTGCGTATCTGGCTCATACGTCAAAATAACGCCAGAGGTGCCAATACTACACATTGCTTGATCAGGCTTGGTGATCCCAGCGCCAATCGCACCACAAGCATTATCCGCACCGCCACCAAATACAGCAGTCGTTTCGGCCAATCCAGATTCCGCCGCGAATTTCGGCGTGATCGTTCCCACATTAGTCGTGGCTTCAATCAAAGGTGGGCAAAGTGAAAGTGGCAAATCAAAGGCTGCACAGATTTCGTCACTCCACTGTTTCTTGGCAATATCCAACATGACCGTTCCCGCCGCATCCGACATTTCCATGTTAATTTTGCCAGTCATGCGGTAGCGAACATAGTCTTTGGGTAAAACAAACGTCGCCGCTTTGGCAAAAATTCCAGGCTCGTTTTCTTTGACCCATAATAGCTTAGGTAACGTAAAGCCTTCTAGTGGTCGATTACGGGTGATCTCAATGAATCGTTGTCCCATATTTGCCATAATTTCTTGCGTCTGCGCGGTTGTACGCGTATCATTCCACAGAATTGCCGGACGCAACACCTGCTGATCGGCATCAAGTAGAACCAGCCCATGCATTTGTCCAGAATAACTGATTCCTTCAACCTCGCCCGGTTTAACTTGACTGTTCGCCAACAACTGCTGAATTGCCGTCGTGGTTCCTGTCACCCAGTCTTCAGGATTCTGTTCACTATACCCAGGCTCGGGTTGCTGCAATGGATAATCTTCGCTGGCCTGCGCGACAACTTGCCCCTGTTGGTCGACTAACAAAACTTTGACAGCGCTCGTCCCCAAGTCGACGCCAATTACATACTTCATTGATATATCCCCCATCATCATTCTATAAAGCGTTTTTTTACCAGTAATAAAAAAGCAAGGCAAATTAACCTCAATGGTCTGAGATCAACGCCTCGCAAATTAGTTAATTATTTTAAAGTTTCGATCATATAATGATTCAAAGTATCTTTCAATTCTTCAATGCGTCCAGATTTAGTGGCAGCCAACAAAGCAGCTTGTGGTTTGTCGATTACATAATCGTTCAATGTTTGGAAGCTAGCCTTGCCAGAATCGATATCAGCGCCAATGCCTGCATCATAACTAGCGTAACGGTCAGCAATGAAGCCATCGAAAACTTTATCTTCCTTCAAACGCAAAGCAACTTTCAGGCCGGCGGCAAAAGTATCCATGCCGACAATATGGCCATAGAACATATCATCCGTTGTAAATGAAGAACGACGAGGTTTCGCATCAAAGTTCAAACCGCCACGGCCTAAACCACCGTTTTCAACAACTTCGTACATTGCCAAAGTTGCTTCGTACAAATCAGAAGGGAATTCATCAATATCCCAGCCAATCAACTTGTCGCCTTGGTTCGCATCCAATGAACCGAGCAAGCCAGCTTGACGAGCCGTGCGAATTTCATGTTGATAAGTGTGACCAGCCAAGTTGGCATGGTTACCCTCAAGATTCAACTTGTAAGTACCTTCCAAACCATAAGTCTTCATGAAGGCAATCGTCGTTGCAGCATCGAAATCATACTGGTGCATCATTGGTTCCTTAGGCTTTGGTTCGAGTAATAATTGACCTTCATAACCAATTTCCTTGGCATAATCAGCAGCCATATGGAAAAACTTAGCTAAATGATCTTGCTCGCGCTTCATGTCGGTGTTTAATAGTGATTCGTAACCTTCACGACCACCCCAGAAGACATAATTTTCAGCACCAACTTTTTTAGCCGTATCAAGTCCCTCTTTAACTTGACCAGCCGCATAAGCAAATACATCCGCAAATGGTGAAGAAGCAGCACCAGAAACAAAACGAGGATTCGTAAACATGTTGGCAGTATTCCATAAAACTTTCATGCCCGTTTGTTTTTGATAATCAACAAACATATCTGTGATTTCTTCAAGGTTTTTATTAGTCTCGCGTAAAGTATTGCCTTCTGGCGCAACATCGCGATCGTGGAAGCAATAGAAATCAACGCCCATTTTGTCGAAGAACTCGAATGAAGCCTCGACACGAGCCTTAGCCAAATCCATACCCTTCAAACCATTCCAAGGACGAATAGCAGTCCCATCACCGAAAATATCATTCAGTTCTTGACCGAACGTGTGCCAATAAGCAACCGAGAAACGCAACCAGTCGCGCATCTTCTTGCCACCAAGCACCTCATCGGCGTTGTAATAATGATAATTAAAACCTGATTTCAAAGAACTTGTTCCTGTATAAGGAATTTTATCTACATTTGGAAAATATGATTGAGACATATTTAAAACCTCCAATAATTTTAGTTTGTTTGTTTAACTAACGTACAACATTTACAGTATACAACTTCTATCCCGTAAAACAAGTTGTTAGATACTTTTCATGCGAAATATATATTCTGAATTACACTCATCTATTTTACTTTTTTAAACACAGGAATATTCGCAAGTGGAGCAGCGACCACGATCGTTTGACCACCTTTGTATTGTTGCTTGCTGTTTACGTTTTCCCATGTGCCTTCAGGCAAGTATACCTGACGCTCAGTCTGACCGGCTTCTAAGACTGGTGCAACCAGATAATCAGAACCAAACATATATTGATCAGATAAACTCCAACATTTGTCATCCGCTGGAAATTCAAAGAACATCGTCCGTAATAGTGGTGCACCAGTTGCGCTTGCTTCTTTGAACAGTGTTTCAATATAAGGTTTCAACCCATCGCGGATCTTTAATTGTTGTTCCATTATGGCTTGTGCATCTGCACCATAGCTCCAAATTTCATTACTATGGCCGGTATACAAACTACCACCGCCATGATCTGAATCTGACAAAGCAGGAATGTCGTGAGGGCCACGATCGCCATGCATCCGGACGAATGGCGTATAAATAGCAAACTCAAACCAGCGCAGCAGCAACTCTTTGAACTCAGGATCTTTCACATTGTCAGTCATAAAACCGCCAATATCAGTTGTCCACCACGGAATACCAGCCAAGCCCATATTTAAACCAGCCGCTAACTGATCACGCAAGGATTCAAAGGTACTTGCAATATCACCAGACCAAACCAACGTGCCATATTTTTGGCTACCTGCCCAAGCACTACGTACCAAATGAAGTTGTTTCTTGCCCGGTTCAGTCGCTTCAATACCATCTTGAAAGGCCTTGACATACAATTGTGGATAAATATTTGATACTTCTAACGCAGAACCTAATTGATACCGGTAATTTTCGAAGTCGTAGACGTCAAAATCAGGTTCAGCATTATCAAGCCAAAACATATCGATACCAAAATCATAATAATTGGCTTTACATTTGTCCCAAATGAATTGACGAGCAGCGGGGTTAGTACAGTCAATTTCCAGACAATCACCCTGGAAAGCATATGTTTGCAAAGAGCCACGTTCAGTCCTAATCAAGTAACCCTTTTCAAACATTTCAAAGAAATTCTCACTCTTCCGATCAACTGATGGCCAAACTGATACCACGACTTTTGTACCCATCGCATGTAACTCGTCGCACATCGCTTTTGGATCTGGCCAGTAATCACGATCAAAACGCCAATCACCTTGGCGTGTCCAGTGGAAGAAATCAATGACGATAACATCCAGCGGAATACCTATCTCCTGATACTTACGGGCAACGGACAATACTTCATCCTGAGTTCGATAGCGTAGTTTGGACTGCCACAATCCTAGTAATCCTTCTGGAATTTCTGGAGCACGACCAGTAACAGCAGTATAGTTTTCGACTAATTGTGCCGGTGCATCCGCGACAGTGATCCAATAATCTAATTGTTTTGTAGCAGCGGCTTGCCATTCGGTAATGTTTTTACCAAACGTGACTTTACCAATACCAGGGTGATTCCATAGAAAACCATAGCCCAAACTAGAAACCGCAAAAGGTATCGTTACTTGAGAATTACGTTGGGCCATTTCTAGCGTGCAACCCTTCAAATCTAGATAAGGCTGTTGATACTGTCCCATACCAAATATTTTTTCACCATCATTAGGATCAAAACGAACAGTTAATCCGTAGTCATTCCCACCTATCAATGGTTTCCAATCACGGGCAACAACTTTCAAACAACGGCTTTCATTAGTGACAGTACCGTCATAATTACGATAATATTCTCGTAATATCTGATTGCCATCACGATAAAAAGTTAAAACACCGCTTGAATTAACTGTGGCCTTTAACCTGCCATTAGTGATCGCTGCAGTTTGAGCAGTATCATCAATTTGAATATCAGCGTTAGCATTAGGGACTGATTCGCTCAGTGCCCAATTTGAATCAGTGAACTGAATATTTTCAGTTGCACGTATACGTAAAGAGTCTTCACCCCAAGCTTCGATCCGCAGAGTTTCATTTTGATGTCTAATAACAAGAGCGGCTTGTTCATTCGTATATTGCATATTATTCTCCTTGAAATAAAAATAACTAACTTCTGATTTAAAAAGTATATGTTGTTTAAAGCAATCTATTTTCTATTTCCGACAATACCTAATCGATATCGATCGTTACTATCTTTTTAAGACCTAGTTCTATTTTTTCTGACATTATTCTCACCGTGCACGCAAAGTAAAGGTACGTGTTTGTTTGTGAAAAATTGAAACCTGCATGTTTTTCTGCCGAATCCGCTCCTTTCAGCTGAATTTAAAGGAACTAGTTCTGATGTATACAATTTTGTTCATATTTATAAATATATGTTTAAGCTCACTTGATCCTTTATTTTTAGTTTGTTTGTTAAACTAACCTACGTAGAAAGTATAGCGTTTTCAACAAATATATTCAAGTCCTGATCTCTCTTTTTTAACAAATAAATAGACCAACCCCATCAATCAGGTTAGTCTATTTTGACTATGATGCCTTGATCAGCGAACGACCAATCGTATTTGGGAAATTAATCTCACCAGGAGTTACATCGATCACTTGACTGATAATAAGTGAAACCCCACCCAATAAGGTGGCATAACGAGAGTTCGCTAGTAATTCAACTTGGGTTTTATCTTCGGTTAAGAACGGGATGTCCGTCCGAATAATATCCAGTAATTCAGGAATATCCGCAATCAAATTTGAGTTGATCACAACTTTAGCTGGGTCAAGCGTAACAACTGTATTATAAATAATACTGGCCATGTAGTAACAGAATTCATCTAAAATATCGCCGACGATTTCATTACCATCATAATATAATGTTTGAATATCATCGCGTGTTAATTCAGACAGACCCGTTTGCTCTTTAATTTTTTTTAGAATTGAATCTTCCGAGCAATATTCCTCGATCGACTTAAATCTTTTTCTAGAAACGCCACCATCTTCATAAACGATAGCATGCCCTATTTCTCCAGCTTCACCACGAATTCCCGTAAACAGACGATTATTCATGATGATACCCGCACCAATGCCTTTATGAATGCTAATACAGACTAAGTTATCTATTTTTTCGCGGCTTTCAAAATCACGCTGATAGATGACAGATAAATTGGCTTCATTTTGTAAACTAACCGGCACATTGAGCTCACTACTTAATATCTGAGCAATATCTTTACCCTTAAAATCAATGTAAGGTGTGTACAACACTTTATTGTGATCAACAATACCGTGAATCGCGACAGAAATTCCCAACAAGCCGTGAACGGTTTGGTCAGGCACCGCCAACTTATGCGCTTGAGCAACAATAAAAGCAAGACGGTCGTCGATGCTGAGTTCACCAACACGATGATGTTCAAACGACTTGATCAGTCCATCAACGCTATTCATCATCACATCAATATAGTTGAAGCCCAGATCAAAGCTTAG
The DNA here is from genome assembly GCF_003946215.1 of Lapidilactobacillus mulanensis. Taxonomy (GTDB): domain Bacteria; phylum Bacillota; class Bacilli; order Lactobacillales; family Lactobacillaceae; genus Lapidilactobacillus; species Lapidilactobacillus mulanensis. The sequence continues at coordinate 472 of NZ_RHOW01000032.1, read as the reverse complement.
CACATAACCAAAATTCGCATTAAGTTGAAGCATGGTTGGTTTACGACCACCACGTGTTGAGCTATCACCTTGCCCTAATTCGACTAGCAAATTGTCACGAACCATCTCAGCAACAATTTCAGAAACAGTCACTTTATTAAGCTTCAGATTTTTTGAAACCTGGCTTCTAGAGATTGGTCCATAATTAAATGCTTGCTCAAGTACTCTTCGCCTGTTCAGTTCCCTTACAAGACTTTTATTTGTTTCCACAATCAAACCCGCCAATCTATCAAATGAATGTAACCGCATACTTAATATTAATCTCAGCAATAACAGATAGCACCGTCAATTTGCACAAAGTTTATGCAAAATATATTCGATTGAATTATATCTGAACAGCTCCGCTACTTAACTTAAATTCAGCTTGGAGTGTTTAAATAATTATGTGTAAATGAATTATTGGGAATTGAAAAAGGGAAGCCTCTCCCTTATG
>NZ_RHOW01000031.1 GCF_003946215.1 Lapidilactobacillus mulanensis | reverse complement strand
TGTCCTATTTATTTTGGCAAATAAAAACTGGTATTAGTTTTCACCAACACCAGAAAGTGTAGACCCGGTTAATTCTGGCTCCCGTTTTTGTGTGTGATCCTTTTTAGAACATGATCCGATATTTAGTTTGATAATGTTTCGTCTGACCTTTTTCAATCGAAAAATCGCCGAACCGTGAATCGAACACCGCATTTGGTGCAGTCTGCGCTTCGAGGGCGACGCCGACTTGTGGCTGACCCGTTCGACCAATGTAAGGTTGATCGGCGCCAAAGCTGTTGGCGGTGAATAAAACGATGGCATTGCGTTCTGTGTAAATTTCGACGCTAATATTTTGTTTGTTGTTTTCTAAAATGGCATCTGGCAAAGAATCGTCGTGATCGTCGAGAATATAAACGTCGTCGATTCCTTTTTCAGGGATACCTTGCAAACCGTCGATGGCAGAACCGATCAGTTTCAGATGGCGAAAATCGTAGGGCGTATTGGCGTTAGCAACGACTTTTCCAGTCGGAATTTTTTCATCGTCGAGTTCCAAATGTTCGCCGGAGCGCAAGTACAAGTTGAGATTGTTGACGTTGCGGTCATCGGCGTTTAAATTCCAGTAAGCGTGGCTCGTTGGATTGAATAAACTGAGCACGTTGCTAGTGGCTTTGTAGTCGATCAGGACCTGATTATCGTCGGTCAGTGTGTAAGTGATCGTCACGTCGAGATCGCCGGGAAAACTGTCATCTTCTTGCTTGATCTGGTGATCAAAAATAATCTGGTTGCCTTCGATGCGGCTATTCCAATTGATTTGGTTGAAGCCGTGAGGGCCGCCATGCAATGTGTTTTCGCCTTCGTTGGCGTCGACGTGATAAGTTTTGCCGGCCAGTGTGAATTCGCCTTTGCCAATTCGCCCAGCAGTGCGGCCGATCGACATGTTCAAATACTGGTTGGTCTCGACGTAATCCTCAACTTTAGGAAAATTGAGTAGTAAATTTTGCTTGCCATTTTTAGTTGGGACCAATAATTCGTACCAGTTGGCGCCGAATGATAAGCAAGAAATGCTCATGTTATTTTGGTTCGTGAGGGTTAATTTATAAATTGTTTCACCATTAAATTCTGAAAATACTTCTCTTTTTGACATGAATGGGTTTACTCCTTTAGTAGTCTGACTTTAGCATAGTTGGTCTGGGTGGTACTGTCAACGCTTTCAGAATAGAAAAAGTAAATTTAGGCAGGTTGTCTAAATTCGGTTGTGCGATATTCAAAATGGGCTAATAATGCGTGGCTAAAAATTCTGGTCTACCTGCGGCAGAAGTTGCTGTGGGGACGGCTGCAGGATTTCCAAAGTACGGAAATTCTTCCGCCTAAAATGTGAGCTCCGGAAAAACACCGGATCTCACATTTTCCCATTTTGTAAATTCGCAAAGACCGCTCATTAACAAAATTACCACTGCAATCCCACTATTTTCTTCCGCAGCTTCTGCCTAAACGTATTTTGGTTAGGCTAGGATCTGAATAACAAGGTTCCTCGAGCTTGATGGACATTGTTGCCTTTGCTTGGAATAGTTTTTTCTAGAAGGCCGGCCCCATATGTCCGTTGCGGAGTTTTTGCGAGAGCTTTTTATTCTGGTTTAATAAAGGTGATTAAAAATGTTGATCTCCCTGCGGCAGAAGTTGCTCCAGAAAATAGTGGGAGGTTGCTGTGGGGACGGCTGCAGGATTTCCAAAGACCGGAAATTCTTCCGCCTAAAATATGAGCTCCGGAAAACCGCCGGATCTCACATTTTCCCTTTCTGTAAACTCACAAAGACCGTTCGTTAACAGAAATACCACTGCAATCCCACTATTTTCTTCCGTAACTTCTGCCTAAACCTATTTTGGTTAGTGAAGGAGCCAAATAACAGGGTTCCGCAAACTCGATTTACATTGTTGTCTGGCTCTGAATAGTTCGCCTTTCGTCCTCTAAAGAAAAGTGTTGCGGTACAAGTCAGTCGCACAGAACGAGACGTTGACTGGAGTAACCACTATAAAGCTGCCGAGATGAGTCAGAACGCGGAAGAAAAAGTTGCGACTCGCAGTGAAATTGTTCTTGCGGAACCAAATAATTTCCTAAATAGTCTCGGATAAGTTGACCAATAATTCAAGCTATCCACAAAACCATAGTCCCGCTAGAACAAGGGTGATCTTCAAGACTTTTGTGGGCTTCAAAAGGCTTGAAGTCATCCCCACAGCGAGGCGCAACATTTTTCTGGAGCGTTCTGACGGAAGCAAACTAAATCCCACCTCACGCAAACAAAGCCTTCAAGAATCAGTCAGCGATTTTAAATGCAATCCACACAGCGAGGCACAACTATTTTCTGGAGCGTTCTGACGGAACCAAATCAATTCCTACGACAAGCAACCAAAGCCTTCAAAACTATTTTTACCGCACCAAGTCAATAATCTCTGCTGGCCGCGACAAATAATAATCCATTTCCTGGAACTGACCATGATCATGCGCGCCCCAAACCGCAAGCCCAAATTTGGCGTCAGCGCCTTTGGCCGCATCGAGATCAAATTTCGTATCGCCAATATACAAAGTTTCTTCGGCGGGGATCTGCGAAACCTCGATCATTTTCAAAATCGGTTCTGGATTTGGCTTGTGTTTTGTCGTATCGGATGACGTGACCACGTTTTTGAAATAAGGCAATAAACCAAGCGGACGAAAGACGTTTTCAAATTCGTCGGCGGTTTTTGACGTGACGATGCCTAGCTCAACGTTGTATTGTGGCAAAGTTTTCAGCGTGTTGGTGATGCCGGGGAAAATGCCCACGAGCGATGAAAATTCTGGAAAAGCCGCGTACCATTCGCTTAAAACGGTGGGGATCTCCTCGTCGGAAATGCCTAGTGCTTTGAGGCCGTCAACGGCGGTGATGCCGTAGATTGCCACGACTTGTTCGTAGGTGAAATTCAGTTGATGTTTTTCATTGAGCACCTTGAGTAGCGCGTTCATATAAGCTTTTTCGGTGTCGATGAGCGTGCCGTCGATATCGAAGACTACATTTTTGATCATAATTAATTAACCTCCAAAAGTTGCAATTCAATTCTTATTTTAACATAGCCTCTTTGATTCCAGTGCTGAGAAGGTCGACAAAAGTGACACGGACACGGGTGAAAATGAGTTTGAAAAACCAAACGATTTTCTGTTGAACGATTTATTTCGCCACCGTTTACTTTCTCGCTTGTCAATTCGCGGTAGACTTGCGATAATAGGTTTAATTTGACTGGCCACTGAAATTTCCGTTTAACGGCACTAAGCATTTGATTTAAAAGCGAATCAAGTGCTTAGTGCTGTTAATACTCGATTTCAAAGCGTGGCGACTCACAACATATAATCGTGTTCGCTGCCACTGAAATTTCCGTTTAACGACACTAAGCATTTGATTTAAAAGCGAATCAAAGTGCTTAGTGTCGTTAATACTCAATTTCAAAACGTGGCGCTCACAACTAATTTGAGGAGTGAAACTTGATGCGTGGATTAGTGGTAATTGACTATACCAACGATTTTGTGGCGACGGATGGCGCACTGACGACTGGCGAGCCTGGGCAGTTGATTGAAGATCAATTGGTTTCGGTGGCTGCAGATTTCGTTAAGCAGCAGGATTTCGTGGTGATGGCGGTTGATCGGCATGATTTGCACGATGACTTTCATCCTGAAAATAAATTATTTCCGCCGCATAATCTGGCAAATACGCCAGGTCGCGAACTTTACGGATCTTTAAACGATTATTATCAGGCGCACCAAGCCGAAATTTATTGGCTGGATAAACGGCACTATTCTGCGTTTTGTGGTACGGATTTAGATGTTCGTTTGCGCGAGCGTCGCATTACCGAGTTGCATTTGGTGGGTGTGTGCACGGATATTTGTGTGCTGCACACGGCGGTGGACGCGTATAATTTGGGTTACGAAATCGTGATCCATGAAAAGGCCGTTGCGAGTTTTGATGCGCAGGGTCACGAGTGGGCGTTGCGCCATTTCAAAAATTCGCTAGGCGCGCAAATTGTTGATTAGGATTTGAATCGGCGCACGCAACCAATTCAGTCGAAAGACGGAGCGGTTGCACGAATAGTCATGATATAATTTTAACTAAATAAAAGAATGAGGATGCGAGATGGCAGATTGGATTTTACGGTTTATTAAAGGAATTTTTATTGGGTCTGGTTTCATTTTGCCCGGCGTCAGTGGTGGCGCGTTGGCCGCGGTGTTCGGCGTTTATGAAAAGATCATCGCTTTTCTGGCTCATATCACCAAAGATTTCAAGAAAAATGTCATTTATTTCATCCCGCTTGGCTTGGGTGGTGTCGCCGGCGTTTTCGTTTTCTCGTTTCTAGTCAGTTTCGCGCTGGGTCAGTATGAAAATCAGATTCTGTGGTTCTTCGTCGGTGCGATCGTCGGAACGGTGCCGGTTTTGTGGCGTCAGGCGGGTAAAAAAGGGCGGCAAACGAAACACTATTTGATTTTAAGCTTCACTTTTGTAATCAGTTTGGCGTTTCTGATTTATGGCGAGCAACTTTTTGGCGATGGCGTTCCTCAGAACTTCGGGACTTGGTTATTGGCCGGCTTTTTAATGGGCTTAGGGATGATCATTCCCGGCTTGAGTCCCTCCAACTTTTTGGTGTACATGGGCATGTACAAAGACATGGCTGACGGCATCAAGACGATGGATCTCAGCGTGATTTTGCCTATCGTGATCGGTGGCGTCGTTTCGGTGCTACTCTTGTCGAAAATTGCCGACTATATTTTCCAGCGTGCTTATGCAGGCATGTTCCATTTCATTCTCGGTGTCGTTTTTTCTTCGACCGTGATGATCATTCCGTTCGGCGCTCACTTTACTTTTCTGCAAATTCTGGCGTCGATCGCCTTATTTATCGCCGGTGCCGCGTTAAGTTTCTGGATGAGCCAGCTTGAAGACAAGTATCAAACGCCGGAAGCGAGTGCCTTAGCAGAAACGGATGTTAAAAATTAAGACCTTTTTCTAACATAATTAAATTTAGGAGCTTTGCTGATGTATAAATATTTGTTATTCGACGTTGATGATACTTTGTTAGATTTCCATGCGGCCGAAGATTCTGCGCTGCAATTGATGTTCGATCAATTACAACTCACAATGACGCCAACGATCAAGCAGCGTTACGAACTCATCAACCAAGGTTTGTGGCAACAATTCGAACGTAAGGAAATAGATCGCGAGACCATTTTCGCCAATCGTTTTCCGCAATTATTCCGAGAATTTAGTCTGGCCGATGAAACGATCAGCGCGCAAGCCGAGCAACTGTTCCGAGCAGGCTTGAATCAAGGTCACGAGAAAATTCCTTACGCACAAGAATTGTTGAGCCAATTGCAAGCAGCCCAGAAATTTGAACTGTATATTGTTTCTAACGGCGTTGCTAAAACCCAGCAGTTACGCTTGACCGCCAGTGGATTGGCACCTTATTTCAACGATATCTTCGTTTCAGAAGCGCTCGGTTTTCAAAAACCGGCAATTCAATTCTTCGAAAAAGTCGAGGTTGCCATCGATCACTTCGAACCCGAGCAAGCGTTGATCATTGGCGACTCGCTCACGTCCGATATTCAGGGTGGCATTAACGCCGGTATCCAAACAGTTTGGTTCAATCCGCAGCATCAAGTTGCCAAGGCGATTCAACCAACGTATGAAATTGACGCACTACCACAATTATTACAAGTTGTTCAATAAAATCTAAAAAAGAATAGGGTCCAAATCGGTCAGATGTGACCGATTTGGACCCTATTCTTTTAAATTAGTCGTCTATTTCGTTGATACTTTTAGAAAGGGACTTGTTTTTAACGGCCGCTTCTTTTCGGTCGAGTTCACTTTTAACATCGGCGACTTCGGTAGCAATCGCTTGATCGGCGCGCTCGCCTTCGTCTTCGATCGTTTCCAGATAATCTTCGTGGACCATCGTATTTTCAGCGGTAACCGCACGTTGACCGACGAAGCTGACGACAGAGCCGACCACGATCACGCCGATACCGATCCAAGTGTTCAACAGAATGGCTTCATGCAAGATGATCAGCGCCATGATCGGTGCCAAGACAGGCTTGATGAAGAAAACCAACGAAGCAGTCGCCACATCGGAACGCTCCATAGCAATGAAGTAAGTGGCAAAGCCGATCCCAGTCACGCCGATTCCCAAATAAAGGATCATAGCGATCGTGTTCAAATTGATCCCGGCAAAATAGGGGATCATCGCAAAATTAGCCGTGAGGGGATTTTGATTTAAAACTTCTGCAACCATTGGTAAATGACTCAACGCCATCAATACGGCCAATTCCAAACTCCCAAAAATAAACGTGAAGCTGGTAATGGTGACCCCGTCGAAATGCTCGGTCTGCGAAACTTTGCGCGAAATAATACTATAGAAACCAAACGTAACGGCAGAAAGTAAGGCGAGAATCATGCCCAACGGATTAGTCAGATGGAATGGGTTCATGATGATCAGTAAACCTAAGACAGAAATGACTACGGAGATCAGGTTTGGCCGTGATAAAGTTTCATGCAGAATTAGATAAGAAAATAATAGCGCGAAAACAGGGTTAGAGCTGAAGACAACGGCGGCGATCGAGGCCTTGCCGTACATAACCGCTAATTGGAATAGGGTCATGCTGATCAGGACGCAAATCAAACCTGTGAGCGCAAAACTGCCGATGGCGCGGCGGTCGATTTTTAATTTCTTTTTGATGATCGAGTGGATGGCAAGTGGTAGTAGGAAAATGCCACCGATCAAAAATCGGAGGAAATTCAATTGGATCGCGTTGAAGGAGCTGCCCGCGAGTTTGAGCATGATTTCCATGGAGCTGAAGAGGAATGTTGAGAGTAGAATTAACAAAAAAGTTTTTCGCAAAATAAACACCTTTCATTTTTTAGAGTGCGCTAAGTTAACTGGATTTTCAGTTGCTTGGTGCATGATTTTGGTTGAGAAAAATAACATGATGGGGGATGAATCTACCTTCGGCAGAAGTTGCTCCAGAAAATAGTGGGAGGTTGCTGTGGGGACGGCTGCAGGATTTCCAAAGTACGGAAATTCTTCCGCCTAAAATGTGAGCTCCGGAAAATCGCCGGATCTCACATTTCCCCTTTCTGTAAATTCGCAAAGTACGCTCATTAACAGAAATACCACTGCAATCCCACTATTTTCTTCCGCAACTTCTGCCTAAACTTATTTCGTTTAGTGAAGGATCTGAATAACAGGGTTCCTCAAATTTGATTAACATTGTTGCCTGTACTTTAAATAGTTTTTCTAAAAAGTCGGAACGATGATCAAGTCCGCCTTTCGTCTTCTACAAAAAACAGTTGCGGTATAAATCAGTCGCACAGGACTAGACGTTGACTGGAACGACCACTATAAAACTGCCGAGATGAGTCAGAACGCGGAAGAAAAAGTTGCGACTCGCAGTGAAATTGTTCTTGCGGGACCAAATAATTTCCTAAATGTTCTCAGATAAGTTGACTAACAATGCAGTTACCCACAAAACCCAAGTCCCGCTAGAACAAGGGTGATCTTCAAGACTTTTGTGCTTTTCAAAAGGCTTGAAGTCATCCCCACAGCGAGGCGCAACTATTTTCTGGAGCGTTCTGACGGAACCACACTAAATCCAACCTCACGCAAGCAAAGCCTTCATGAACTGATTTTGCTTTCAAAAGGTGTTCAGTTTTTCAATGCACATTCTGAATCAGCACCATCAAAATCGGGATCACGATCATGCTGATCAGCGTGCTCTCCGTAACCATGATCGCCGCGTAGTCGGCGTCTGCACCGTACAATTTTGCAACGACCGGCGCGTTGGTCATGACTGGCATGGCTGCCTGGATGATGAAAACTTGTTTCAGCAAAATCGGCAGTGGACTCAGACTAACTAATATGGCCATCACCAGCGGTGCGGCGATGAAACGGCCGGCGAGAATTCCTAGGCTATCTTTATTGATCGTCAAACGGGAAAGACCCACTAACGCCAATTGAATGCCGATGAAGAACATCGACAGCGGAATCGTTAAGTTGCCGATGTATTGCGCATCCGACAAAATAAATCCGGGCAGTTTGATATTCAATAGGACGAAAACAACGCCGATCATGAAACCGAGTAGAGGCGGTGAAAAAACTTTCTTTAAAGTCGCAACTAAATTGAAAGGCTCTTTCACGCGTCCGTCCAGTTTGATCAAGTAGACGCCTAACGTCCAGAAGAAAAACGTGTTGGCCATGTAATAAACGAGGACATAAGGGAGGCTGTCTTGTCCGAACAACGCCATGTTTACGGGTAGGCCGACGAAAATCGTGTTGGAATTGAAGAACATGGATTTGAAGAGGCCACTTTTGCGCGGATCGATATGTAATAATTTCACCACTGGAAAGGATAGGGCGAACAAAATCAGCATTGAAATAACTGGGAAACGTAAGTCCGGCAGTAAGGCAATCAGTTCTTTTTTCGAGAAGCGGGTCATGATCGTGGTCATCATATAGAGTGGCAGCGCCAGTTGCGTGACGAGTTTGGCGATCAGTCGGCTGATCGACTCGGTGAACCAACCGATCTTGGTCAGGACATAGCCGACGACGATCATCACGAGAATTGTCAGCACACCAGACAGACTATTTAGAAAAATACTCATCGTTTTCATCCCCATAATCTGTATAAACGTCCTTTAGCATAGCACTTTTATGTAAATCATTTCAAGGCGAATTGCGAGTTTACACGCCAGTTTTCAAAGAAACACGCTTCAATTTTATGCAACTGAATTGCGTGTTAGTGGTCTTTAAAACGCTCACAAGTGTTAAACTGAAATCAAACGTCAAATTTTCTGAATTTACATGAGTCATAAGGAGCGCATTATGCAGAAAACTTATCAAGGTGAGCCTTTAGATATCATCCACACGGTTGGGTTGGACACCGTTTATCCGGTCGTTCGCTGCCAAATCGATTTCGCTAAATCGCTAACGCTAAATCGATTGGCAAATGCCGTGCAGAAAGTCAGCAAGATTATTCCGGAGATCTTCTGCCGTTACGAAATTCAACGCAATGCTTTTATTCCCGTCACCGAAAACGCCACCGATTTAATTCGGATCGACGTCGCGGAACCCGATACGGATGCGGCCACGTGGGATCTGATGACCGAACCACAATTGCGAATTTATTGGCAAACAGTCGAACAGAAGACGCGACTTATTTTTTACATCAGTCATATTCTGGCCGATGGCGCCGGCAGTAAGCAATTATTGGCGTTGATTGCGCGCGCCTACCGCCAAGATCAACCTGCCTTAACAGGCGTCGTCAATCATCAGGAAATCGATTGGTTGATCAAATTAGTCGCCGCGCATTCGGCGAGTCAGCGACCAGTTGACCATCCTGCACAACCCTTGATGTTGCCACCAATAAAAAGCACCGAGCCACAGAAATATCGGGTGGGATCACTAACGCTGACTAAGAAGGAGACCACCAATTTATTGAGTTCGGCGCGCGAGCAGCATGTGACCGTCAATGACGTGGTGATGACCGCTTTTGGCCGCGTCATTCAGCAGTTAGCCGGCGTCGAGCGCATCGCCTTGGCTTGCCCCACCGATATGCGGCCGTTGAATCCGACGCCAGTTGGCGGTTATCAAATCGCTAATTTAACATCACGGTATAATTTCGACGTGGCGGTGGCTGCTACGGATTCATTTGCGACCATCGTACAAAAAGTCCACGCTGAGATGGCGCAAAACAAAAAGAACCACCAGTGTTTCGACTCGATCCAAGGTTTACTCGATCAATATCAGCACGCACCACTCGCAATGCTTCAACAAACAATTCAAGCCAATTATCATATGCGCTCGATTGCGTATACAAATTTCGGTGTATTAAATGCAGCCGATCTGAATTTTGGCGAGGTGCCGATCGAAAGCCTGACGATCACGGGTGGGTTCAGACGCATGCCGAATTTTCAAATTGCCGTCGGTACTTTTGCGGATCGATTAACGCTGGCGTTTAATATGATCGGCACGGACGCAGAATTTGATCAGGGCCTCAGGATCGCGAAACAAATGGCAGAACTGATTCAGATTTTCTAAAAATTTAAGCAGCTTGCTTTTGTTATCGGGAGAATGATTGTAATTTCATCTCGTTGCCGGGAAAGAACCATGAATAAGAGTAGCAAGACTTGTTAACTGCAGTAAAGTAGATTACGTGATATTACGCAACATTAACTTCCAATTATGTAGAAAAGAATTATTGCGATGGAGATTCAACTTTAGTAGCCACGTTTGCTAATGGCGGTTGATAGCGATTAGTTGAATTATTTGGTTAACTGTGTCAAAAACGAAAATGTCACTCATTTCACGTCTGCGTCCAATCTGGGTAGAATGGCAACACCAGAAAGTGTAGAACCGACAAAATAACCGGTCTCTCGAAAGAGAGGCCGGTTATTTTTGTCTGGAAGATTTTTAAATTGCAGTTCTAAAACGCGTTAATTTTTTTGACGTGCTTTTTATCAGCGAGGTTATGATACAATCGAGTTATTGGTTACTAAACTTTTTCTTGGGGGATCATTATGACAACTCGGTTGACGGTTCGTCAGCAAATTTTCTACTTCGTTATTTCAATTGTGCTTAATGGGATCGGTAATGGGTTAACGGTTGCGCTCAATCTAGGTAGCGCACTGTGGACGGCTTCAGCGGTCAATATTTCGCACGCGAGCCATTTGCCACTGAATGCCATTATGATGTTGATTGCGCTGTTCGCGATTCTGGTTAACATCGGTTTGCGCGGTCGGGTTAGTTTCCGCGCGATTCTGGGAAATATCATCTTTGCCTTACCCTTCAGTTATTTAGTGGGGTGGTTCAGTAGCTTCTTCATGCAAACCCCAGTCGTGGATTTACCCTTGGTGGCACGTGTGCTGCTCGATTTCGTGGGGATTGGCCTGATCGGTATTGCAATCTCAATCTATCAACGTTTGAACATTGTTTTGCATCCCACAGATGAAATGATGCAGTTAGTTCGTTTCAAGTGGCTGCACGGAAATGCGTGGAAAGCGCAGATCAGTTCGTTTATACCACCGATGATTGCGATCATGATTACATTTTTGCTGACCCATCAACTCTACGCGATCAATTTAGGAACGGCTTTTTCGTTAATTTTCCAAGGTTATATCATCGGTTTAGCCGACGTGGTTATTTTCCCCAAGTTGAAACACCAGCACCTGATGCAAAATCCAGACAAATAAAAAAAGTGTTTCTTGTCAGTCGCGACTTCATAAAAGAAGTTCGACGTCAAAAAGAAACACTTTTTTCATCTTAAAATAAGTTCAATCGGGATAATTGGCGAGTTTCGTGATCGCTCGTGTGACGAAGGCGGCCGATAAGAAGAAAACCATCGCAACGGGCATTATGATCCATAAAAGTTTACGCATGAATTCATCTCCATGAAGCGCTTAATTAATTCTACTATAGCACATGCCCGTCAAAAGTAACATTGATATGATGCGCACGGTCAAAATTGATGATGAAAGCTGATCAGTAGTTCGAAAAACTTGACGTGTGGGTGTGTTCGGCTCAATATAGATAAACAACCAAAAAAATAATGCTTAAATTTTGCGTGTGAATTTTAAAAAGAAGGGTGAAAAATAATGACTGAAAATAAAGACGAATTAAAAAAGCGCATCGGTGAAGAGGCTTATAACGTCACCCAATCAGCTGCCACTGAACGACCATTTACAGGGAAATATGATGATTTCGACGAGCCGGGTATTTATGTCGATGTGGTCGATGGCAAGCCTTTGTTTAGCTCGACTGATAAATATGACGCGGGTTGTGGCTGGCCGTCATTCACACACCCGATCGATCAGAAACAGATCAAACAGCACCTCGACCAATCTTTTGGCATGGCGCGCACCGAAGTCCGAAGTCAGAATGCTGATTCTCATTTGGGACACGTTTTTACCGACGGTCCTACTGAAGCGGGTGGCTTACGGTATTGCATTAATTCTGCGGCACTGAAATTCATTCCCGTCGCCGAATTGGCAGCAGAAGGTTACAGCCAATATTTACCACTGTTTGAAAAATAACACGATTTACGTTTGGAACCAATTGAGTTTGGCATGAGGGGAGTCCAGAAATGTTTGCACCAACAGATCGGCAATTTGAACAGGAACGTGTGAAACAAATTGCCCAAGAAATTGCCAAGCAGCAACAAGAAACTGCTGATAAATTAGCGAATGCAGAACACGAAACACATTTGATCGAACAAAATTATGGCGACACCGCCAAGATCAACACCATGGAAATCGATGACCAAATGGAAACCAACGCTTCTGTCCAACAGCAGAAACAATTAGTTGCGTTGTCGGTGGAAAACCAGGCCATTTTGATGAACAAAGCGAATCGACTGCAACGTTTGCAAGACTCGCCTTATTTTGGACGGATCGATATTGAAGATGGTGGACAGGACACGCTCTATATTGGCACGGCGTCGTTGATCGTGGATGAAGACGAATTTCTGATTTATGATTGGCGCTCGCCCATTGCCGGGATTTATTATAACGGGACGTTAGGGAAAGTTGGTTATCAGACGCCGATGGGCCCGCAGCAGGCTGATTTACGCGGTAAGCGCCAATTTAATATTCAGCAAGATCAAATCATCAATATGTTCGACACCAGCGAAACCATCGGCGATGAAATTTTGCAACAAGTTTTAGGCGACGAGGCCAGCTTGTACATGCAAAATATTGTGGCGACGATCCAGCGAGAGCAAAACGATATCATTCGCAATACGGATGCGGATATTTTAGTCGTGCAAGGAGCCGCGGGTTCTGGCAAAACGTCGGCGATTTTACAGCGTGTCGCTTATTTGTTGTATCACAGTCGCACGCAACTTGATTCTGATCAGATCATTATGTTCTCACCGAATCATTTATTCAGTAATTATATTTCGCATGTCTTACCCAGTCTTGGCGAGAAAAATATGCGACAGGTGACGCTGAACGAATTTTTCGTGCAACGATTGAGTGGTCTGAACGTAGAGGACCGTTTCACCCGATTTGAACGCGATCAGGTCTCGCTGCCGGAAACTACGAAGCAAATGCGTCGTTATTTAGAAAGTACCGCTATGATGACCGCCATTGATGAAAAACTGCGAATCGCGCAACCAGATTTGTATTTCAATGATTTGGTTTTGGACGGGGAAGTTGTGATCTCGCAGCAACAAGTGCGTGAGATTTATCAACGCGTTAACCCACATGCGAATTTGGCGGAGAAAATTCTGCAAACGAAGAATAAATTGATTCGTCTGTTGCAGCGAAAAGTTCGCGAGCTAGCCGATTCCGATTGGGCACAAGAACAATTGGATCTGTTGTCCGAATCGGATTATCAGGATCTGGTCTTGGAACACCAATTCAGTTCGGCCAATGCAGAACAAGTTTATTTAGCCAAGCAAGTTGCCCGCCAAAAACTTTATCCGATTTACGAAGCCATTTATAATAATTATTTTCTCGATTTGGAACAACAATATTTAGACTTGCTAGATCAATTGCAACCAGCGCAGATCAGTGCTGCAGCCTGGCGATCACGCACTGAAAGTGTCCGGTCGCATTTTGAACGCCATCAGATTCAATTGAGCGACGTCGCGCCTTATCTATATTTGCGCGATCGATTAACAGGCGGCGGTCAAAATCGGCGGATCCAATACTTGTTTGTCGATGAAATGCAGGATTATTCTGCAGCGCAACTCTTTTATATGCAGCACGCTTTTCCACTGGCGAAGATGACGTTGCTCGGCGATTATGCCCAGGACCTTTTTGCGGCCAATTATCAGCCGAAGTCGATTATTGAGACGGTACAAGAATTATTCCCTCAGAAAAAAATCAAATTGCATGAGCTGAATAATAGTTATCGATCCACGATTCAGATCACGGATTTTGCGGGTGCTTTGTTGCCTGAGCATGACCAAATTATCGCCTTCAATCGACCCGGTCCCAAACCGGAATTGATCGTTTGTCCGCGCTTGCTTGATCTGAATCGTGAATTAAGTCAAGCCTGCACGCGATTGATCGATGAATATGGCATGATCGCGATTTTAACTAAGACGCAAGCGGAAGCCGAACAGATTTTTGCCACCTTGCAAATCGATGCCGAAGTTACCTTGATGACCGAAAATAAACGGCGGTTGCATCATGGCGTGATGATCATGCCGATTTATTTGGCCAAGGGGTTAGAATTCGACGCCGTTATTGGCTACAATGTGTCGCAGGACTCGTTTGGTCAGGCAGGGGATCACCAAATTTTGTATACGATTGCTTCACGCGCGATGCACGAATTGATTTTGTTGTCGCTAGGCACGCCGACGAAAATTATTACCGACTTGCCTGGTGAGCTCTATCAAATTGGCAATCAAGTTTGCTAGGAACAATTCGATTTGGTTCCGGCAGTCGCTGGGTCGGTGGCAGTTACAGGCTCACTGTGGGGCCGTCTGCAGGTTTTTCCAAGTGCGGGAAAAATCTTCCGACTTAATTCTGAGCCCCACAAAACGGGTCTCAGAATTGCCCATGCTGTAAACTCACGAAGACCGTTCGTTAACACCATTGTCACTGTGGCCTGTAACTGCCACCGACCCAGCGACTGCCTCAACTTGAATTAGTTTAGTAGTCACTCTGAATAACGGGGCGCCTAGGCGTGAACGATTGATTCAAATGAGATAAAAAAGTGCGGATCAAATTTTAACTAGCAATTTCAAAACGATTTGGCAGAACGCGGAAGAAAACAGCGTCCCCACAGAAGCAGTCGCTGTTTTCTGGAGCATTCTTGCCGCAGGTAGACAAAATAGTTCAGCACAATTAAAAATAACCCACCAAATTTGGTGGGTTACTTTTTCATATCATCTAAGCAAGGACAATCATTAATATCGCACTGAAAATGTTTAAGCAAATTGGTACTTCCAAACGTCGCGTGTAAAGGTAGCTGAGTGAGAATAGACACCCCAGTGAGAATTGCAGGAAAATCGGCATGAACGAGGTTTGAAATTGTAGGGCCGCGAAGATCGCGCCACTGAATAACATGCCCAAAATTGTATTGGCAATTGTCGAGCGCCGGAAAAGATAATTAAAGAAAAATCCAGTCGCAACAAATTGTTGTAAAACCGGTAAGGCGATCCCGACAATCAAAATATTTAACCAGAAGCCCATATCGTTGATGTCGAACTTATTGGCGGTATTGGCGAATTGGGGAATTGACCCAGAAACTTGCAACCAACCGACAACTAGATTTAAGCCGCCAACGATCAAGACGAGTAAGAATAAGAATCCGAAGGCATTACTTAAAACTTCGGGTCGCGAATTTGATCCGCTCGAGAAATAACGTTGTTCTAAATTAAATTGCCGAATGAAAAATAGTAGGCTTAACGCAGTGGCAGCTAAACATAAAACTAGAAAGATGCCGGAAATTTTCCCTTGGTCAAACGTCATGTCTTTCAGCCATGTGGTGACTAAAACTAAAGCGATGAAAATGACGTAGCGTACCAAGTTCCCAAATAATGATGCTGGACTTTTCATATTCTCAATCCCCACCGATGCTTTTGTATGGTTTCACTATTTATGAGCATACCTTAACCGGCACCGGAATGCGACTACTGACACGAACTCTTAAAAGTTTCTAAAGCATTTTAGGAAATGGCGAAGGTATCATCGGCCGTTTTGCGCTCAGCAGTAATTTTATCTTCGGTATAATACTGGGCCTGGGCATTGAAGAGCTCGCGGTAAAGACCATCTTGCTGCATCAAAGCCTGGTGGGTGCCATCTTGGATCAGCTGACCTTGATCCATCACAATAATCCGTTGAGAAAACTGGGTCGAACTCATTCGGTGAGAAATATAAATGGCGGTTTTATTGCCGATCAGTTCATCGAAACGTTGATAAATTTCATATTCGGAAATTGGATCCAATGCTGCCGTTGGTTCGTCTAAAATAATGATCGGTGCGTCTTTATACCAAGCGCGGGCGATGGCCATTTTTTGAGCTTCACCGCCAGAAATTTCAATCCCGTTCGCATCCAGGTTGTGAGTGAGGGGAGTGTTGATTTTCGCAGGCATTTCGTAGACGCGCTTTTTCACGTCGGCAATATCTAGGCTCTGCCAAACGCGTGATTCATCGAATTCTTGATTGGCGCTGATATTTTCGGCCAATGAATAGGCGAATAATTTAAAGTCTTGGAAAACGACACCGAGTAAACTGCGATATTCTGTTAAATCATACTTTTGAATATCGATACCGTTTAAAGTGATCACGCCTTCTGTCGGGGTGAATAAACGTGTCAGTAACTTGATCAGGGTAGTTTTACCGGAACCGTTTTTACCAACGATGGCCAAACGTTCACCGACATTGAGCGTCAAGTTGACGTGGCGCAAGACCCAAACATCGGAATCGGGATATTTAAAGGACACATCTTGAAACTGGAGCTCGAAATCGTTGTCGTCGCGTTTCTCGACCGGCAAAGTACCAGCAGTCTGATCATCCGGCATGTTGAGAAAATCGACGTAGTATTGGAGATAGTGGATCATGTTGATGTAGTAACCAATTTCGCGGACCAAATCGCTAGTTGCCGACAAAAATTGATGCAGGTAACCAACCGCGGTGACTACATAACTTAGTGCGATGGCACCGACAATGACTTTGATGCCAACCAGTAAATATAATCCGCCCATGAAAAGGTTGGCCAGTATTTCTGGGATAGCTGAATGACGATACATTTTTAGTTGACTATGATAAAAGGTGTCCTGTGTATCATACAAATTAAAATCGGCGATCTTCATCAACAGAGGTTGTAAATGATATAACCGGGTCAAACGGCCGTGTTGATATTGATCGAAGAAACGAGCGAAGTAACCAAATTTACGATTGTTACCCGCAACTTTAGTAATCATGTCTTGCTGAATTTGGTTACTACGTTTAACGGAATGCCAAGCAGTTAACCCCGGAGCAATCAATAAGACTAAAATTAGTAAATAAAACCAAATTGAATTACTGAAATTTGCTAAAGCAGTTGTTTGATTAGTATGTTGCGAAACGAGCACGATGATGGTCGAGAGTGCAAAAATCAAGGAGATAATAAACGAGAACATTTGAGTGATACCAGTATTGAAGAAAGTATCGATGCCGCCAGTGAAAGTCTCGCCATCAATTGCGGTTTGGTACGCTTGCCGGATTTTCGGATCGTTTAGATCGGCAAAGCGAATCTTGAGCATTTTTTCCGCTGCAGCACTGTCGAATCGATAGTGTAGACGAGTGCGAGAATCTGTGGCTAACTTTGAAAAATAACGAAAACCGATCATTGCGACTGCGCGAACTACCAAATATAAAATTAACAGAGAGAAGATTTGATCAGAAGAATGTGCGAGTTGATTTAGGAAAAGTCCCAAGAAGAGGAAGTCAAGATAAGGCGAAAGCAATTGGGCAAAGGCGGCTAGGAAATGATAGATCAAAATTTTAGGTTCCATTTTTTGAGTCAACTTAAGTAATTGCCAGAATTGTTGACCAATATTTTTTTCGGTTGATTTCATTTTGCAACCTCCTGTTCTGGATCCTGAGTTTGATAATATTTACTTTGTACTTCGTAAACGTGGGCATATTCGCCGTGTAATGCCATCAATTCTTCATGTGTACCAGATTCGTGTAATTCACCGTGATCCAGGTAAAGAATATTATCGCAGAAGCGCGTCGAAGAGAGTCGATGTGAAATGAAGAGGGAAGTTTTTGCGAAAGTCATGGCAGCATATTGTCGGTACATTTCGTTCTCAGCAATCGGATCAAGTGCGGCGGTTGGTTCGTCGAGGATTAAGATGGGTGCGTTTTTATAAAGTGCTCGCGCCAACATTAATTTTTGAATTTGACCGCCAGAAAATTCGATTCCGTCAGAATCAATATAGCGCGTCATGGGTGCTGATAATTTTTGGGGAAGTTTTTCGACGAGTTCAACCAAGCCAACTTCTTTCAAAATTTGCCAAATCCGTTTTTCATCGGGTTCGATCGACATACTGATATTTTGAGCCAACGTGAGTGCCATGATAATTGAATCCTGAAAGACAGGGGCAAATAATGCGAATTGTTCTTCTGTTGTTAAGGCGCTCGTTTCAACTTGATTGATCAGGACACGGCCGCTTGTTGGTTTAAGCAATCCCATCATTAACTGCGTAATCGTTGTTTTTCCAGCACCGTTGGCACCAACGAGGGCTAATTTTTGACCGGCATCAATTTTGAAGGACAAATTTTTAATTGTTGCGGTTGTCGCTTTTGGATAACAATAAGTGACCTGATCGAATTGAATTGTCATCGGTTGTTGTTTAAGCTGATTGCGTTGTGCCGTGGTCAATTGACTGGTTGTGTCCGATTGCGGCAAGTCCAGGAATTGGCGTACTTCCTGCAAATCAACGCTGGCCTTCTGCAGGGTGTTGAGATCCTCGATAAATTGTGAGACCAACTGTGAAAATTGACTCATCGTCGTGAAAAATAAAGTGAGTTGAGTGGCAGTAATATTCTTAGCAATGATTTGAAAGGCCAAGTAAAGATAGGCAAAGCCGTCACGCACTAAAGTAGCAAAATCACTGATCAAATCGCTGACCAATTGTGTGGTCGATTGTTTTTGTTGCCAATGGTTTAATTGTTGCCGATTTTCTTCGAAGTGCTGATGATACCACGCAGACATTTGATAAAGGCGAACATCTTTGCCGTTCTCAATCGCGTAGGCGTTTTGACTTAAATATTTCTGCTTACGTTGCAGTTCATCACGGGTGTGGTGATTAGCCGCATACCAACGACGATAACGCTGTAACATCAAGTAGCTGATCAAGCCAGAGAAGACCAGCAACACGAAAATTAAAGGGGTAAAAAATGAAATGGTGATCAACAAGACGAGTAAAGTTAAAATATCACGGGTCAGACCTTCAACCCCGAAATAGAAGGCTTGTCCACCGGCTAACGTCCAGCCCGTACCGTTACGAGTTGCCGCATCAAATAATTGTTGTGTGTCCGGATTTTCTAATAATTGATAATCGATCGCCATAATTTTCGAATTCAGATAATTTGCCATCCGCATACGTGGTGCTGTACTTCGATCGGTACCATAAATGTCGACTAAGCCATGAAGGACAGTTGTGACCGTAATTCCGACAACAATGCTGATGATCACTGTCGCGAAATAGGGCAGCGATGATTTTTGAGTGAGAAGTTGTACCACAAGCGTCGGTAAAACGATTGTCCCCACATTCAATAGTGTTTCTGAAATTGCGATACCAATGATCGCCGCAATTAAACCGGGTTTGGTTTTGAAAACAATTCCCCAATAGAAATGCCAGTTATCCGCAAATGAATAATGTTTGCGTGTTTCTTTCTGTTCAGCCATGTTCATGACCTCCTTAATATCATCATCTTACAAAAAAACGACTTCAACGAGTCGTTTTTGACGCCAATGGTTTATTTTTCAGCGTGAATGGCAGCTAACGGCAACATAATTTCCGTGACAAAAACACCGGGTTGATATTGGCGGTTGATCATGCCCGAATAATTGGCGACGAGGTGATTGATGCGGCGGATGCCGAGCCCGCGTTTGTCGTTCTTGGTGGAGGCATATTCTGGATCGATTATCTGCGTGTCGGGTCGGCTATTGGTGATGGAAATATAAAGTTGTTGTTTGAGAATAGAGATGTACACGCGCAAGAGCTTTTTTTCACCCGTAGCTTGCTCGCTAATGGCTTCTATGGCATTGTCCATCAAGTTACCAATGATCACGACTAAATCGACGTCATCGATCAATGGCTGCGTTCCCACGAAGACTTTTACATTGGTGGGGATGTTTAATTTCTCCGCCAGCGTTAGCTTACTATTGACGACTGCGTCAAGTACAGGATTACCGGAGTGAACGACGGGGTCGACTTCTTCGAGCTTATCTTCCAGGTCATCCAAATAATGGCGTGCTTCTTTGACTTGTTGCTGGTCTAAATAGGCCTTTAAAGTTTGCAAGTGATCGTGATAATCATGGCGCCAACCGCGCATGCCTTCATACAACGACTGCACTTCTTGCGTGTAGTTGGTCATCATTTTGTCCAAGGAGCGTGCGAAAACCATATCGGTCTCTTGAAAAAGGTAGTGGATCAGACTGGTGGTGATCAACGTCATCAATCCAGCCAACACGACAAAAATAAATTGCAACGTGGGAGAGACAACCAAAAATAGCGTTAAGATCAGCACATCGAAGATTAATGTCATGATGTTGAGCGGCAAGTAGTGTTGTTGTGTGCGCAACTCATAAAAGTTGAGGCTCAGCGTGAATAGGAGCAATACCCACGACAGCCAAGAAAAGGATAACAAGCTGACGAGTCCGGCTAAAATTAACCAACTGATTGTGATGATAATATCTGGTAATTTATTTTTTGCTCGAAAGATTCGGATGACATAAAAAATAGCGAGTCCGAGAAAATAAATGGTCAGCGCAATTGGATTGTAAGTCGCAGCTACTCCAATTAAAACCACGCTGAATTCGACGACGGCTTTTTTGACGGTCAGTGGCCAGTAATGGTGGATAAACCAGAGCGCAAGAATCAGTGTGAAAGTTAATTTAGAATAGATCATCATGTGCAAGACCTCGATAATGAGCAAGAAAAGCTTGCTTGACTGGCGTATGTTGCTGGCGCGAAACCGGCAGTGTGGTACCGTCATTTAAGGTGAGTGCGTTATTCGTCAGTTGACTAATAAAACTCAGATTGACGATCAGCGACCGATAAATTTGAATGAAATCGGCGGTCAGTTGCGGCTGAATTTCTTTTAATTGCGCATTGATCTGATAAGTTTTTGTTTGTGTGTGGATATTGATCTGATGATTCTGCACTTCAAAATAAATGATGTCGAACAAAGGTATTTTGATGGACTCATTATCAATTTCGGCGAGGAAATAAGCGACTTGAGTTTGCAGCTCGACTTTTTGTAGGAGTGCGGTTAATTTGTCGGCGGTCAAAGGCTTCATGATATAGCCAAGCGCGCCCACATCGTAGCCGTCGAAAACGTAATCGTCATAATTGCTGAGAAAAGCGAGTGCGACTTGTGGATCAGATTTCCTGATTTTTCGGGCGACTGTCATGCCATCTTGGCCGCCGAGTTGAATGTCCAACAAGATCAGGTCGAAATTTTGTGTTTCAGAAAATTCGAACAGAAAAGCTTCACCACTATTGAAACAAGTGGCGTTGATCGGCTGGCTCGCTGAATCGATCGCAGTTAGTAGAGTGATGATCTGTTGTTGGGTTTGGTGATTGTCTTCGACAATGGCAATTTTCATGTGGTTCACCTCGTACTTTGATTATAGCGAATAATTTATGTATTGTCTGAGAAAATTATGAAATTTATTTGCAGGGCTCAAAATATTATCTACTTTCGACCTAAACTTGATTTAGTTTAGCGTAGGACTTGAATAACAGGGTTCCTGGAAGTTGATTCTCAAGGTAGCCTTTAATCCAAATAACAAAATAAAAATTGTGATGAATTTCAAATCTGCGCAAAATAACACACGACCAATTTTAAAATAGGCGCCGATTAGGCTAAAAAAGCTGATAACCTAGTGTTTCGAGCGAAAGATTGCGCCTATTTTAAAATTTGTCGTGTGTCTAAATTGGTAATTTCCGTTTTGCGCATTAAACATTTAGAAAGCTAAATTAAACACGCGACGTTAAATATATCGAGCTCTTCTGAATAGACGAGGCGAAATTTGTGGTGGGAACTGGGACTGCAGTGGTATTTCTGTTAACGAGCGGGGTTGGCAAGTTTACAGAAAGGGGAAATATGAGATCCGGCGGTTTTCCGGAGCTCACATTTCAGGCGGAAAACTTTTGGCGCTCTTCCAAAAGCTTGGAGCCGTCCCCACAGCAGTTTCCCAGTTCTCACCACAAATTTCGCCGGAACCACACAAAATCCACCCAATCGGAGATTGAATCTTTTTAGTACAAACCGAAAAGCTTGGAGCCGTCCCCACAGCAGTTTCCCAGTTCCCACCACAAATTTCGCCGGAACCACACAATCTACTTTTCGCCAACTTGACTTTTTCCTAATAATTATCTATGATGACGTTAATAAATGCCGATGAGGTCTAGGAATAAGTACGATAAATTGTCTTCACAGAGAGTCGTGGCTAGCTGCAAACACGACACCATAATTTATCTGAATGGATCCTAATGTAGTCAGTGGCGCAAGTCCTGACGGAACACGACGCCTTAAGTCGTTCGAGTTGGCGTGTAAACGCAACTTAGGTGGTACCGCGGAAAAAACTTCGTCCTATTGTGATTATTCACAATAGGACTTTTTGTATCTTGTTATTTTTTTCGGTGAGAACTGGAATTAACGGCTCATTTGGTTTGTATCATTAGTTCTATGTGCTTAAGATCCTGGTTACTTTGTATCATTGAGTTTTGCTTGCTTAGAAACTTAGTTAATTTTAATTATGGAGGAATAGATATGGCAAAGAAAACTATTTTAACGGCGGATCGGCCAACTGGTAAATTACACATTGGACATTATTTAGGCTCGTTGAAAAATCGCGTGGCTTTACAGAATTCCGGCGATTACAACACGTTTATTATGATTGCTGATGTTCAGGCGATGACCGATAATGCGCGCAATCCAGAAAAAATTCGTAACAGTTTGATCGAAGTTGCGCTGGATTATCTGGCGGTGGGGATCGATCCTGCCAAGTCGACGATTTTAGTGCAGTCACAAATTCCTGCGTTGAATGAATTAACCATGTATTTTCTAGATTTAGTCACTGTTTCGCGGCTCGAACGTAATCCGACCGTTAAAAGTGAGATCCAACAAAAAGCGTTTGGTCAATCGATTCCTGCTGGCTTTTTAGTTTATCCTGTCAGTGAAACTGCCGATATCACCGCCTTTAAAGCCGATACCGTCCCAGTTGGCGATGATCAGGAGCCAATGATGGAGCAAGCGCGCGAAATTGTCCGCACTTTTAATACGACTTATAACACAGATGTTTTGGTTGAACCTCAGGGCTATTTTCCACCCAAGGGTCAGGGACGCTTGCCTGGCTTGGACGGCAATGCCAAGATGAGCAAGTCACTGAACAATGCCATTTATTTGTCAGACAGTGCAGATGAGTTACGCCAGAAAGTCATGTCGATGTATACCGATCCTGGACACATTCACGTTTCAGATCCCGGTAAAGTTGAAGGCAACATGGTTTTTACGTATCTCGATATTTTCGACCCTGATCAAGCACATGTTGCCGAATTGAAAGCCGAATATCAAGCAGGTGGCTTAGGTGACGTCAAAATTAAACGATATCTCAATGAAGTTCTAGAAAATGAATTCGGTCCGATCCGCGCCCGCCGTGAAGAATTCGCCAAAGATATTCCCGCAGTTTACGAAATGTTAAAACAAGGTAGCATTAAAGCCAATGAAGTTGCAGAGCAAACCCTGCAAGAAGTCAGAAACGCAATTGGATTGAATTATTTTAACTAGAGTGCGATGGGCAACGGTTGAAATTGAGGATTAACGCGACTCATTCAAAAATCCGTTTTTGGATTTATGAATGAGTTCGTTAACCGGAAATTTCAGTTGCACAGAGCACGTTTCAATTAGAGTGCGAAACAACACGGGTGAAATCTACGACTAAGATAGCTAAAACAAAAAATTGGTACTTTAATTTCTTGTTTTAGCTTCTTAGACGTCAGATTTCAGTGTTGTGTAACACGTTTTAACTAGAGTGTGAATAGCCATGGGTTGAAAGCGAGGATTAACTTCGAGCCAGACTAAAATCCGGTTTGTGGATTTCAGTCTGGCTCAAGTTAACTGCAACTTTCAATGGCTATGAGCACGTTTCCGCAAAAAGCAAGCCTGAAATCTATTAACTAGATTTCAGGCTTGCTTTAGTATTTCATAAAAATTTGAGCTTCTAAACCTAAGCTTGAGCGTCTTGATCTAAGAATGCATTTAACGTCCAAATGTTTTTATCGATTGCTGCTTTAAAACCGTTGAGCATGTCTTGCGTTGGCCAATCTTTCTCGCTGTCAGAAATTTCCATGCCTTTTTCATATTGGTCACGTAAATATTTGAATTGATCAGTCAAACGTTGCATATAGTCGGTTAAAGAATATTTGCCGAATTTGCCGGGTTCTTCTGGTAAACCAGTGTGGTCGATAAATTCGTGAGTTGTTGAAAATGGGGCGCCACCGATTGCAATCAAGCGTTCAGCAATTTCGTCGAGTTGGTCGTTCAATTGATCCATATACTCGTCCATTAAAGGATGTAGGCGGAAAAATTCGCGACCGCGCATATACCAGTGAGTTTGGTGGATATTAACAGTCAGTTGACTGATGTCAGCCACCAGTTGGTTCAATTGTATCTTGGTTTGTGGATAATCATATTCTTTTGTCATTCGCAAAACCTCCATTTTGAATTCAAGTTCATCATATCAATCTCCGTATTTTTTCTCAAAGAAAACGATTTATTTTCTAGAATATCTAGGCGAATAACCTTTAATTTATTCCTGAACATGCTACAATATTTTAAGATTGATTTTTAAATTAATGATTTTAGGGATGTTTGGTGAAAAAGTGGCCGTTTTAGTAGCTTGATGATTGCCAAATTTGGAGGATTCCATTGCGTGATTTAACGAAGGGCAAACCAATTGTCCAAATTATATTTTTTACGATTCCATTATTGATCGGTAATATTTTCCAGCAGGTCTATACACTTTCTGACACGATCATTGTCGGGCGCACGATCGGTGTGAAGGCACTGGCTGCGGTGGGGGCCACGGGTAGTCTGTCGTTCTTGATTATCGGAATCGCGCAGGGGGCGACGAATGGATTCGCCATCATTGCCGCCCGGCGATACGGTGCCGGCGATTTGCGCGGGGTCAAGCGGAGTTTTGCCACCAGTATCGTCATTAGTTTGGCGCTTTCGTTGATTTTATCCGTGATCGGGTTAACTTTTTGTGGGGAAATTCTGCGATTGATGCAAACGCCTAGTGATATTATTGCGAATTCGTACACGTTTTTAAGTATTCAATTTGGTGGTATTTTCGCGATTGTGGCTTATAATTTGTTTGCTAATATGATTCGCGCCATGGGCAATAGTCGCACGCCACTGTACTTTTTAATTTTTGCCTGTGTGATCAACATCGGTTTGGAATTACTCTTTATCGTTGTCTTTAAGTGGGGAATCGCGGGTGCTTCGTTTGCAACGTTGCTGGCCCAATTCATTTCTGCAGTCATGTGTTTGGTTTTCATCTATCGATCGTTTCCACTTCTGCAAGTTTCCAAGGAAGATTTCAAGCTCACGGGTGCCGATGTGAAAGAACATTTACGCATGGGATTGCCGATGGGTTTCCAATCTTCGATCATCGCGATCGGCTCGGTCATCTTACAATTGATGTTAAATACCTTGGGTTCAAACGCAGTCGCAGCTTATACAGCGGCCGGGCGAATCGATAGTTTGGCAACGATGCCGGCGATGTCGTTTGGGATCACGATGGCTACTTTTGCCGCACAAAATTTAGGGGCGCGCGAATTTGGTCGGATCAGAACTGGTGTCCGGCAAACTTTAGGTGTGTCGGTATTATTTTCGGTGGTGACTGGGGCGTTAATTATTATCTTTGGACGGCCATTGGTCAATACTTTTATTGGTAGCGGGCAACCGATCGTGACGAGTACGGCACAAACTTATTTTCACTTCAACAGTAGTTTGTATTGGTTGCTTTCAATTCTTTACGTCGTGCGCTACACGTTGCAGGGATTGGGACAAAGTTTGGTCCCGACGCTGGCCGGTGTGATGGAATTATTAATGCGGACCTTTGCTGGGTTAGTGCTCGTGGGCATGTTTGGTTTTGCGGGTGCTAGTATGGCTAATCCATTGGCCTGGGCAGGATCATTGCTCGTACTGATCAGCTCGTATGTGCGGACGATGCGTCACTTGCGGTCATTGGAAAACACGACCCCAGAAGATTTATGGGTCTTTGTCAAATAGTGTTGGTGGAGATTTATGAGCGATATCTGAATTTACAGATATCGCT
>NZ_RHOW01000030.1 GCF_003946215.1 Lapidilactobacillus mulanensis | reverse complement strand
ATGAAAAGGAAGAATTAGTCGCTTAAATTATACATAAACGTGTCCGGATTCTTGACTCAGATCCAAATAATGACATCTAAATCCTCATACACCATTTTTTTTGAAGTTGTACCGCTGCCATATATCTCGTCTATATATTTTATTACATGAATAGGAATTACTTTGTCCATTCCTGATATAATTGGCAATATCAACGACTTCTTTTTTGCCTTCTAAGCTGGTCACATCTTCTTCTAGCATTCTGGCAACATATATTTTATGAACATCACACACAACGATATCAGAATTATGTTTTTGGGCAGATTCACACATTAATTCCACGAAGTTTTGATTGACCCAATCGTCTGCATCAACAAAACCAATATATTCGCCTATTGACTGTTTGATACCAAAATTTCTAGATAATCCTTGACCACTATTCTCTTTGCAATAGGGCTTAAAAATGTCTCTAAATTTTTTCACATACTGAGTAAGCACCCTTTGCGTATTATCAGTGCTACCATCATTAACAACGATTACTTCATACTTAAAGCGTGTTTGTTGTTCCGATAGTGCTCGCAAGCAACGCCCAATGTATTTTTCCTCGTTATACGCCGTTATGATAATGGATAATTTCATTACGCCACTCTCTTCGTTAGACATCAATTTCGTATATATCCATGAATCTATAGACACAATTTAGTATAATGTGAGTAAATAAACTAAGGCGCATTTGTCTACTATTGTTGACGCAACTTTTATAGGAGATGGCAAAAATGAAAAGTTTTGGGGCAACGTTCAGATTATTACGTGAGCAAAAAAATATGACTGTGACTGAAACTGCGGCTGGCATTATGAGTAAACAAGGTTTATCTTCTTTTGAAATTGGTCGAACTTCCATTACGCTTGATCTTCTTTATCCACTATTGAAAAAACTACATCTCAGTATGGAAGAATTTATTTATTTCTACGATTTTGATGACTCTCATCATAAGGTAATTATAGAGTTGCAAAATTTGTACCAAAAAAACGATGTTGAAAAGCTACGGCAGTATACGGATAATTTACTGAACCAATACCATTTATCCGGAAATATCGAATATAAGCATTCTTACATTATCGCCAGAAGACTGATTGCTCGAATCAATCAGTCTCCAGACAATCCATCAGATGATGATAAAAACTGCATTAAACATTTTTTATTAAAATCAGAAACATGGGGCATATATGAATTTGAATTATTTACGAATACAATTGATTTATTTGATTCAGAAGAACTTGAACTGCTCAGTCAGATTGCCTTTAAGCACACACAACAAGTAGTCGCGATCACTAAATTTACAGAACATGAAATGACTTACCTCGCATTCAACATCATTTCGCGCTTATTTGATTTATATGATTTTAAAGAAATGGATCGATACTTTGAATTCATTCATGAACAAATTGAAGCTAATGATTTATATGCGTCCTTTTTACTTAAATACTACAAATCTTTACACGATTATTTCTCAACACCCAGTCAGGATAGTACAATATGTTGGTCTTATGTGGACATGCTCAATGTGTTAGACAATCAAGATCTTTATAAATTGTACGCACAGGATTTAAAACAACGCGAGCAACAAAAGTTGGAGCATACTGCTTGGTCTGAATTTACTACGAAATAAGAATGCAAGCTTATTCTGTTGCCTGTATTAAATCTTCAAAATCTATACAACATAGCGTGAGCAACAAATTGTTAACGTCTCAAGACATATCCTATGCTGAGATTCACTGCCTCTCTATACACAATTTAAATAGCGTTGCGGAATTATATAACCGATTTATCCGCGATGCTATTTTTGATTCATTCTATGAATTGGTATTATGTAAATTTCACGATCAACTGGCTGTTTACTGCCTTAAACAGTTCTACCCAATGACTGATCGTTAAGGAAGTTTGAGCCAACTCTGTTTTAGCAATTTGTGCTTGTAAAAGACTCACTTTATTGGCAACATCGGCTTACGAAATTTTTGCGCGGTGGCGAGCAGTTTGAAATTTCAAAGTATCTTTAATTTCCCTTGGGATAGCCAGAACTTCACTGAAATCCGTTTCACTTTGGTGATTTTTCATCCGTTCACTTCATCCTTAAGACTGATTTTCCTTAAGCAGACCTTAAGCTTGAGCCTCAACTTCCGTGATGTTGATTTAGCTTTGTTATAATGATCGAGTAGTTGGTCAGAAACACAATTTTTCGATATGAGGTAGAAACATGCGTATAAAAAATTCAGTTTTAATTTTAATGGCATCATTATTGGCGGTCATCGGTTTTTCGCTGACAAATTCACAGCCGGTCGATGCGGCGACGGATTGGTCTGAGCCGGTGGTTACACTGGGTTCATCTTTAACCGATAGTCAAAAGCAAGGCACACTTAGCACCCTGACATCGAGTTTAAATGGCGCGGATTATTCAACTCTCACCGTTAACGGGTCAACTTTGGTCAAATATCTCAATCCTGCTGGCTCAACTTTTACAGCAAATTCTGGCGTTTGGTCTAGTGCCATGATTCAGAAAACCAGTTCAGGTTCGGGTATCAATGTTAAAATTCTCGATTACAATGGCGCCAATAACATTACCACCATCACTGCCGATCAATATAAAAACGCGGCGGTGACCGCCGGCGTGACCGACGTTAACATTTATGTGACCTCTGCCACACCTATTGATGGTTCTGGGGCACTAGCAGGCGTTTACGCGGCTTTTGCAGACAATGGTGATACATTGAGCCAGAGTCAGATCACCGCCGCCCAAGACGAAATGTCGACCTTAAGTGACATCAATCAAGCTAACAAAGATGAAGATGGCTACTCAGATGCACAGCTTAATAACGCCGTCGCCGAAGCCAAAAAAGAAATGGCCGAAAAAGGCAGCAATATCACCGTCAACCAAATCACAACGATCGTCAACAACACGCTGGAAAGTAACAATTTGACCAATATCATCAATAACAATCAAAAAACGCAAATCATTAACATGCTGGTCAAAGTCCGCGATTCCGGCGCGTTGGATTCATCTAGTTTCAAGCAACAAGCTTCTAAAATCGCCAGCAACATTCAAACGAATGCCAAGGATATTTTTAGCAAGTTAAACACCGAAGAGAATCGCAACTTCCTGCAAAAAATCTGGGATGCGATCGTGAGTTTCTTCAAGAGCCTCTTCGAAGCGATCCAAGGATTTTTCAATTAATCCACAATCAAATAGCAAGCCAAATACACGGCCAAAAAAGTCGTGTATTTTTTATTTATCAACAATGAATCTCTGAACTCACCACCAAAAGAAGGCATCTCTAATCACGCAGAACTATCGCCACAAACCGAATGAGACGTTCGTAACAGTTTCATCCAAAAAAATAACAAGCTACTTGACGTAAATCAATTATTTTCTATCTGCAGTGAAGTAGACTAGAATTAGATTAGAAAGGGAGCTCGATCATGGAACAATTAACAATTACACTTGAACCCTTAGCCTGTGAGTCTTGTTTTGAAACAATTCAAGACAAATTGGAGCAACAAGATGGCGTCGGTGAAGTTGCCGCCTACTTCAAAACAAATAAGTTAGTGATCCAATTCAATCTTAAACAAACCGATGACACAAAATTAACTCATGTGGTCACAGATCTAGGCTATAATGTGGCTAAAACCAGTGTCGAACGTTAAAAACCAGCATTAACTAAACGGAGGTGCCCATTTAATGGCAGAACATGTTTGCGCGGAAATCGTGCCGATTTTTCAACAATTAAACCATGATGAACTACTGAAAGTTTCCGACTTAGTCAAGCACCATCATGTCTCCAAAGGCGAAGTCATCTTGAGCCCAGACACCCCTAGCCAACTCGTGATCATCGCGCAAGGGGCCGCGAAAACCTACCAACTTTCCGCAAATGGCAAAGAACAATTACTGCGCGTATTGGATGCCGGTAATTTCGAAGGCGAGAAAAATCTCTTCGGCGTCGGCAACGATGAACTTTATGTCGAAATGTTAAAAAATTCCACCTACTGCTCGATCGAAACCAAAGATTTCCAACAGCTCCTAGGCACTTATCCTAGCATTGCCCTCAAACTCTTGAAGAGCAACGCCGAAAAAATCGATTCCCTAGAAAAACAGAATCAATTATTGAATCACGACTTAGTCGAACAACGTTTAGCCACGTATTTATTAGACCTTGCAAAAACAAACGGTAGTTACCAGTTGACCTTACCCATGAAATTAAAAGAACTAGCCAGCTTCCTAGGAACCACCCCAGAAACAATTTCAAGAAAGCTGAAATTGTTCGGTCAAGAAAACCTCATCAAACAAAACCGCCACGACATCGAAATCACCTCACCAGATGGCTTATCAAAAATTAAAGATGCATAAAGATACAGATAATATCGAAAGAATTAAGAAAAAAACATTTTATTGTAATCACGAATAGAATAGGCCGAAGTTGTGGAGGAAAAGCATGGACACACCGTGAAACTGGTGTTAGCGAGCGATTTTTGCTCGGTTACAGCAGGGGGCGTATTCGAGATTAGAGTGTGGCGCAACATGGGTTGAAATCAACAGCTAAGACGTCAAGACACAAGCATTGGGCTTCATTCTTCGTGGCTTGATCTCTTAGATGCTGATTTCAATGTTGCAGAACACGTTTCGGGAAAGCATGGAACCGTCCCCACGGTACGTGTCCATGCTTTTCCGGAACAACTTCGACCGAAGGTAGATAAACGGGTTTTTTAACTATTTATCTTCTTTTTTGGTCTCCAATTTTTTACACTCTAAAAAAATCAAGCACCCCATAGGACAACTTCCAAAAATAAGAGTAGTATTGTTATAATACGATTCTTATGCATTGGAGGCTTTTTTTTGATTCGAACATTAATGCGCTCTATCCGCCAATATCGTAAATTATCCATTTTGGCGCCGACTCTGGTCATCATTGAATGTGCCATTGAGACGTTTATTCCTTTCATTATGGGTAACATTATTGATAACGGACTGATGAAGAGCAATCTCAACTATATTATCCACTATGGTTTAATTTTGTTACTGATGGCGATCGTTTCGCTAATTTGTGGGGGTGCCGCTAGCTGGACCGCTGCTCATGCCGGCGCTGGATTTGCCACGAACTTACGACACGATCTTTTCTATCACATCCAGGAATTTTCGTTTGCTAATATCGACCACTTCTCTGGTTCGAGTTTGGTGACACGTTTAACGACTGATATTACTAACGTGCAGAATGCCTACCAAATGATTATTCGGATGGCTGTTCGTGCGCCAATGGTTCTGATTTTTTCAGTGATCATGGCATTCAATGTTAGCAGCCAACTAGCCTTGATCTTCGCGATCTTGGTGCCAATTCTTGGTGTGATCCTGGCCGTGATCTTACATTTCGGCCGGCCATTATTCCGCCAAGTTTTCCGTCGATACGATACTTTAAACCGCGTCGTTCGTGAAAACGTTCGTGGCATTCGAGTGGTTAAAACTTATGTGCGCGAAGGCGAAGAAATTAATAAGTTTAAAAAGTCATCGAAGTCGATCGCAGATGTCTTCACTAAAGCACAACGGATCATGTCCCTCAACGCGCCAGCAATGCAGTTGGTAATCAATGCTTCACTGCTATTGTTGTCATGGTTTGGTGCACAAATGATCGTTGGCGGCACTTTCCAAACTGGTCAATTAGTTAGTATGTATTCTTACTCGAACTCAATTTTGTTTAGTTTGAACATGTTGGCAATGATTTTCACGCAATTATCAATTTCTCAGGCGAGTGGTGATCGGATCGTGGAAGTTCTCCGCGACCAACCAACGATCATTGATCCGAAAAATCCGATCGAAAAAGTTGATAACGGCGATATCGAATTCCAAAACGTCAACTATAGTTTTGCAGAATCTCGTCACCCCATCCTCAACAACGTCAATCTGAATATTAAATCCGGTCAAGTGATCGGGATCATCGGGGAAACTGGTTCGGGTAAAAGTTCGCTGGTTCAGCTGATCCCTCGTTTGTATGACGTTTCTCACGGGAAAATTTCTGTCGCCGGACACAATGTTCGCCACTACGACCTTACAGCGTTACGTGATAATGTCGCGATGGTTTTACAAAATAGTGTGCTTTTCTCAGGCACGATTGCGGAAAACTTGCGCTGGGGCAATCCTGACGCCACCGACGAGCAAATGATCCGTGCCGCGAAAATTGCGCAGGCCGACGACTTCATCAACGAATTCGAAGACGGTTATAATACCCACGTCGAACAAGGTGGTAACAACGTTTCTGGTGGTCAGCAACAACGTTTAACAATCGCCCGTGCTTTACTGAAGAATCCGAAGATTTTGATCTTAGACGATTCTACTTCTGCCGTCGATACGCATACCGAGCAACAGATCCGTCAAGGTTTGCGCGAAGATTTACCCGACACGACGAAAATTATTATTTCGCAGCGAATCGTTTCGATTCAAGACGCCGATCAAATTATCGTGATGGACCACGGTTCCATTCAGGATGTCGGGACACACGACGAACTTGTTCAGCGTAACCAAATGTACAAAGAAATTTACGATTATCAACAGAAAGCAGGTGAAGACAACTAATGGATACAAAAACAGTCACTAAAACAACACCAAAACGCAGTACCACTTTAATGCGCTTGTTGAAATTTGTTGTCGGCACCTACAAAGCACCATTCATTATGGCCGTGATCGCAATCATCATCAGTGCCGCTGCCGCAGTCGAAGGTTCTTTATTCCTGCAGCGTTTGATCGACGATTATATCGTGCCACTCACGAAACAGAAGTCGCCTAATTTCACCCCACTGCTGCAAGCCATCTTGATCATGGCCGCCATTTATTTAGTCGGTGTGATCGCGACGTTTGTCTTTACGCAAACGATGGCGATTTTAGGCCAACGTCTACAGAAAAAAATTCGTGACGACATGTTTACTCATATGCAGTCGTTGCCAATTATTTATTTCGACCAAAACGATTATGGCGATGTCATGAGTCGTTACACCAATGATGTGGATACTTTGATGCAGATGATTTCGCAGAGTATTCCTCAATTTTTGAATTCAGTGTTCATGCTTATTTTTGTCATCTCAGGGATGATTTCACTGAGCCCAATGTTAACGTTGGTGACCCTAGTCATCTTCCTGCTCAGTATTGGCATCGTGCGGACCTTAACCACCCGTTCCAGCCATTACTTCAAGGAACAGCAGAAACAGCTAGGTAAGGTCAACGGTTTCGTTGAAGAGATGTTAAACGGCTTGAAAGTTGTCAAAGTCTTCTCACATGAACCCGCTGTTAAAAAAGAATTCGACGAATACAACGACGTTTACCAATATGATTCGGCTAAGGCCAATGCTTATGCCACCATGTTGTTCCCGATCATGGGTAATGTTGGTAACGTGCTCTATGTTTTGATCGCTATTTTCGGTGGGATCGTTGCAATTAACGGTTGGTCTGTATTGACATTAGGTTCGATTGCCGCCTTCTTGCAATTAAGTCGTTCATTTAGCCAGCCTATTTCTCAAATTTCGCAACAATTGAACTCGATCGTGCTGGCACTTGCCGGTGCAGAACGGATCTTCCAATTACAAGACAGTCCAATTGAAGTCGATGACGGTCAGGTGACGATCGTTCCGGCCGCCGATGGTACTGGGAACAACTGGAATTGGCAAGTCCCACAGACTGATGGTTCCGTTAAACAAGTTCCTGTTGAAGGACGGATCGTCTTCGATCACGTTAACTTCGGCTACTTGCCTGGACAAACCGTCTTGCATGACATCAATGTGAGCGTTGAACCCGGTCAGAAAGTCGCCCTAGTTGGTCAAACTGGTGCCGGTAAAACGACTATCAGCAGCATGCTCAACCGTTTCTACGAGATCAATTCAGGAACGATCACTTATGACGGTATCGATATTCGTCAGATCCGCAAAGATGATCTTCGTCATTCGATGGCAATCGTTTTACAATCGACCAATTTATTTAGCACGTCGGTTCGCGAGAACATTCGTTATGGCCGCCTATCTGCAACAGATGACGAAGTTGAAAAAGCAGCCGAGTTAGCTCATGCCGAAGATTTCATCAACGATTTAAGTCAAGGTTACGCGACTCAAATCGATGGCGATGGCTCCGATCTTTCTCAAGGTCAACGTCAATTATTAGCGATCGCGCGTGCCAACGTCGCCGATACGCCGGTCATGATTTTGGATGAAGCGACTTCTAGCATCGATACGCGAACCGAGCGGATGGTGCAAGCCGGTATGGATAACTTGATGAAGGGTCGCACAACTTTCGTGATCGCCCATCGCTTGTCTACCATTGCCAATTCTGATTTGATCCTCGTGATCGATCATGGTCATATTATCGAGCAAGGGAATCATCAACAATTGATTGCTAAGCATGGCGAGTATTATCAGTTGTATACGGGTAAGAAGTCTTTGAATTAATGCGAGTTTAGAAAAATATTATGAGAGCGTGTCGGGGATTTTCCCGATACGCTCTTTTTGTTGAAAAAACAAGACTACCTACGGTCGAAAGTGCTGGGGCAGGCAGGTCTGTGGCTGTGGGACCGCTTGAAGCCTTCCGAGGTTCATGGAAGTCTTCAAGCTTCGATTTGAGCCTCGGAAAAACGCCGAGTCTCGAATCGATCCACCATGTAAGGCGGGCAAAAACGGCCCGCCAACATGGTTGTCACTGCCACGACTGCCTGCCCCAGCTCTTTCGACCTAAACTTATTCTGTTTAACGTAGGAAATGAACAGCTGGGTTCCTGGAAGTTGCTTTACAATGTAGCCTTTACTCTAAATGACAAAATAAAAAATGTGATGAATTTCAAATCTGAGCATAATAAGACACGACCAATTTTAAAATAGGTGCCGAATAGGCTGAAAGAGCTGATAACATCCTGTTTCAGGTGAAAGATTGCGCCTATTTTAAAATTTGTCGTATGTCTGGATTGCCAATTTTCGATTTGCGCGCTAAAAAAAATGGTTTGAATTTCGAAATGCAGCTTAAATCTACAACGTTAAACATATCGAGCTCGTCCGAATAGACTAGGCGAAATTTGTGGTGGGAACTGGGACTTGCAGTGGTAATTTTGTTAATGAGCGCTTTGTGCGAATTTACAAAATGGGAAAACTGGAGATCCTGCGGTTTTCAGGAGCTCCAGTTTTAGGCGGAAGAATTTCCGTACTTTGGAAATCCTGCAGCCGTCCCCACAGCAGTTTCCCAGTTCCCACCACAAATTTCGCCGAAACCGCACAAAATAATTTTCCATATTCAGCAAATTCAAAACAAGTTATGTTAAGCTGTACAAAAAAAGAAATGAACGTGAAAACATGAATGAAATTAATTATCGTTGGTCAACTCTAGCCGATTATCCCGCATTGATCGCCATTGAAAACCAAATCTGGAACGAACAAAATACACCCATCCCCACTCATTACGATCACGTTTCTGATTACCAGAAACATTTTCAGCCCGGTTCTCAACTCGTCGCTGTTATTGATGGGCAACCTGTGGGAATGATCTCTTTTAATCCCACACCGCCATTTGCGGCCTTTCGTTTCACTTGGGATATTGGAATCGGCGTCGATCCAGCCTACCAAGATCAGGGAATCGGTTCCGGATTATTGAATGTTTTGAAACTCGAGGCACAAAAAAAGAACATTCATAAAATCAAATTGAATGTTCTTGGCACAAATCCTCAAGCACGCGCCTTTTATTTGAAGAATGGCTTTGTCGAAGAAGGCCACAGTCGCGATATCTTTTTTCTCGCCGGTCAATTTGTCGACGATTATTCCCTAGCTTATTTCGTCGATTAGCGCCTCACGACGACTGAAAGACTCACGCGTGTCGGCGTTCGTGACTGAATAATCGTTGGACGAAAGAAGTCGCGACGCCTTTTTTTCTCATCCCCGTCGCATCAATATCGTCTAATAAATAATAGTGATGACGCCCTTTTTGAAAATAAAAGACGGCCCCTTCGGATGCTTGCGTGACTTGCCAATAGAATGGCTTCGAAAATCGTTTTAGTAAAACATTCACAAAAACAAACTCATCCGAAAAATGAGTTTGCAGAAACTTTTTAATTGCGACGGCATCATAGCCTGTAGCTTTGTGATCACCAAAATTATCGCTGACTCGAGAACTAGTCATTTTTTCCCATGGTGTTGTTCTTTTGTTAAAGTATTAATGGCTTGCTGAAAAGAATGTTTCGATTCCGATGGCTGAATAATGACGTCATTCTCCGCGTTAATTGCATAGGCAACGCCGACCTGTAAAGTTTCGGGATCACGTTGAAAATCGGCCAATAACCGTTGGCGAATGATCGCCCGATAGAAACTCAGCCCAATTTTGACGAGTACGGCACCTTCCCAAACTAGTGGAATCGGCCGCAACACAGCTACCGTAACGACTAGAAAGAGCATTTGAAAATACGCCGCCAGTCCTGTACTAGTGATTCCTGAAAGGCCTAAGAAAAGATAACCTTCAAAAATCATAAACGCAATGCCGATCAGCACGCCAAGCCAAATCAGCACAGTGACGCCATCATCCACAATCGTTTCCATATCCAATGTGCGCTTTAAGACGCCACTTTTAGGCAAAACATCGGTAAGTTCCCTCCGTAAAGTTGGTAGATCCTTTGAAAATTCATCGTTTGTTTTCATTTGCTCCCCCAAAGCTTTGATTAGCTTTTAAAATTATAGTCTAAAAAAAACCATTCAGCAAATTACGCTGGATGGTCCTTTCTCCTTAAATCGGCATTTAAGAAACTGATTCTAAAAAGCAGGTTAAGGCTTATTTTTTCATATCGTCCATTGTCTGATTCAGTAATTCATCCACGAACACATTGCCCGCGGTGGTCAAATGTCCTTTGACCCAATTGAATTGCAAGTTGGCAAATTGAGGTAACAGTGGACTGACTGCTTGCCACAACTCTAAATTTAAAACTGGTTGGCCATCAGACTTGCGCCAATTGCGACGTTGCCAGCCTGCTAGCCAATTTTTCATGATCGGATCCAACACATAATGCGAATCGCTGGTAATCAAAATTGGCTCGGCTTGTAAATTCAGGTCGATCAATTTCAGCAATGCGAATTTTAACGCCGTCAATTCCATTTTATTATTGGTAACCCCGAATTCGCCCTCACTACCTTGATAGCGTTGACCATCCGGCAAAATGATCAAATACGCCCAAGCCGCCAAGTCGTCGGGATTAACGTGACCACCCAGCACATTACCAGTGTTCCGCGAACCACCATCCGTGAAAACTTGGATCATATTTTCTGAGTTTTGAACGGCCGTTGTTTGTGCTGCTTGCTGTTTCGTGGCCGCCTTTTTATTGACGCCAGTTGCCATCTCAGCCAGCCATTGATTTGCCTCAGCTTCAGTTGCAAAGCCTTTATAACGCGCACCGGTAAATCCATCGACCTGCTTTTTAGCAGTAGGCCAATCGGTGAAAATCCCCGTCTGACGCCCCTTTGCAATTGCATAATACTTCTTATTTGCCATAAAAGCCTCCGAGTCAAGTTGTAAATTTATAAAGTTCTTAATATAATAGAATAATTAGCTGTGAGAAGTCATGGGTGAAATCGAGGATTAACCGATCCATTCTCAAAATCTGCTTTTAGATTTTAAGAATGGATTAGTTAACCGGAAATTTCAATGACTTCGAACGCGATTTAGCTGTGAGAAGCGACGGTTTTGAAATCAATGAATAAGTCGGTGACAAACTAAAATCTCGCTCTTAAGATTTCAGTTTGTCACCACTTAGGCAGTGATTTCAGTCGCTTCGAACGCGATACAGCTGTGAGAAGTCATGGGTTGAAATTGAGGATTAACCGATCCATTCTCCAGCTTCGCACACAGATATTTTAATTATGGGATGGATATTATTGAAACTTTTGAAAACTAAGGACAAATTAGCTAATGGTGTATTGAAAACAGTCGGTGGGCTCCTGGCTGTTCGCACATTTTCACGTTTGCGCCAGCAATCTAACACAAAAACCGAACCACCAGAAAATCGGGAGATTATTTCGCAACCAGATCAGCCCGCGCAAGTTCCAACGGTCTATGTTCACGGTTTTCGCGGTGGCGATTATACCACCAATAAAATGGTGCTCAGCGCGCAAGAAACGATTCACAGTAACACTTACTTGAAAGTCTTGGTAGATTGGCGGGGTCAATTAAGTTATCAAGGTAGTTGGTCGGACGATCCCAATCCCCTCATCCAAATCGTTTTCGAAGATAAATGGATGCCGACACTGCAAATCGTTAATTGGTTGACGGTCGTCTTGCCACAATTGCAGCAAAAATATCATTTTTCAAAATATAACGCGGTGGGGCATTCGATCGGCGCGACGGCATTGGTTCGCACCGAGATGCGTAATTATTCGAAGCCGGATTTTCCCAAATTAGAAAAACTCGTCTTGGTCGCTGGGCCTTTCGATGGTGTGGTCGCATTTGGCGATTGGCCCAATGTCAATCACCTGAATCAGCGCGGGCGTCCGGTTATGATGAATCCCCATTACATCCAATTGTTGGCGAATCGCCATCATTTCCCGAGCAATGTCAGTGTGCTGAATATTTACGGCAACGTCGACGACACCAGCAACACGGATAAATATATCAGTGTGATCTCCGCGAAATCGATTCGCTATATTCTCGCCCCAATCGTTAACGCATTTCATGAGGTTGAGATCCACGGTAAAAATGCGGAGCACTCGAAAATGCACGATGATCCGCAAGTTTTAAGTCTGATCAATCAGTTTCTTTTTGCTTCTGGTCAGTAGCTTCGTCCTTTTTAGTCAAATAAGTCTGATCGTTCTCCTTAATCAAATAAGGCGGACGTTTTTTTGTTTCCACGAAGATTTTGCCGATATATTTGCCAATGATGCCCAGCGATAACAGTTGTGCGCCACCCACTAATAGGAAAATCGAAACCATAGATGGCCAACCTGCTGTGGGATCGCCGAACGCAACGGTGCGGATAATGATCACGATCAAGGCGACCACCGCGAATAAACAAGACAGCGCGCCCACAAACGAGGCAATATTCAGTGGCGCGTCGGAAAAGTTGACGATTCCTTCGATCGAATAAGAAAACAACTTCCAAAAACTCCAACTCGTTTCACCGGCGACCCGTTTCTGATTCTCATAAGGTAAATAAATGGTCTTAAATCCGACCCAAGAAAATAACCCCTTGGAAAAGCGATTATATTCCTTGAGCGATAACAGTGAATCCACCACTTGGCGCGTCATCAAACGGAAATCACGCTCGCCATCAACCATCGGCACCTGCCCGAATTTGTTCATCAAGCGATAAAATAAACGCGAAAAAAAGCTCCGTAGTTTAGGTTCGCCTGCGCGAGTCACGCGTCTGGTTCCGACACAATCGATTTCTGGATCCTGAATTTTTGCATACATTTCCAGCAACATTTCCGGCGGATCTTGCAGGTCGGCATCCATCACAGTCACATACTCGCCAGTCGTCCGCTGCAAGCCGGCGTATAACGCCGCTTCCTTGCCAAAATTCCGCGAAAAAGACAGGTAGTGAATGTTTTCGTGTTCTGTGGAGAGCTTTCGCAACAATGACAGCGTCCCATCCACAGACCCGTCGTTGACGAAAATATATTCAAAATCCAACGGCAATTTCGGTTTCAGTGCTTCCATCGCCTTGAAATAGTAAGGCAAGGCCTCTTCTTCGTTATAACAGGGAACAACAATTGATAATTTCATAGGCATTTATGCGTTCATAACGCGTTATGAACGCATGGCAATTCACACTCCTTAGATCAATTCATCTCTTTCATTGTCGCATTTTTTGAACGAAATAGAAATGATTCGCTTCCGCTAAAAACCATTTATTTCAATCTCAGTAAGATGCGCACACCTCAAGCACGGAAAATTCCGTCAGATAGCCGAATATGATAAGATTACTTTGAACAGGCGGAGGCTAAAAATATGGAAAAATTTGAAAAATATCATCCGATCATGACCCATCATTACACATTCAATTGGCTGACCAGCGCGCGTTTGAATGAAAGCACCAAATTAATGCAATTTCATCAGCAACAGCCTGATTTAACGACGGCAAAAGCTGCGAGTACGATCAATCAAACGATGCTTAAAGTCATGCGCAACCAACAATTAACGTGGGGAATTTTCAACCGCGCGGACGACCGTTTGCTAGGATTGGCCAATTTATTTGAAATCGATGAACAACATTCATCGTTGAAAATTCAACTCGAACTTTTGGTGCCACAATCCGATTCTGGCATCAACGAATTGCTCGCACGTTTAGTTTCGTTCGCGTTTGCTGAGCTGGATTTAGAAACGATCTATTTCGAAAAGTCAGACAACTCTGCAGCCACAGCATCTCTACTGACCAAGCTGGGATTTGCACAACAACCAACAAACGACGATTGGTTTTTAAAACGGGCCGTCTCTATTCAAAACCAGTCTTAAGACGGTCGCTGTCTTTGAACGCAGTTGGTAGAATGGAATTATGCGCAGAAAGGCGCCTAATCGTGCTCACAACTAAATCGTGTTCGAGCTGACTGTCTGCTAGAGCTAAGTTCAATAGTTAATGGATTCAAAGTACGAATCAATTAACTATTGAGCTTAGCTTACGCAGCCAAAACGTCAGCTCTCACAACTTGTTTTTAGAAAGGATGATTCTATGTTTCCCTTCTTTTTTGATCCAACTTATATTCTGGTCATTGCTGGGCTTGTGATTTCCATGATTGCTTCCGCTCGGGTTAATGCGACCTTTAAAAAATATGATGCGGTGCAAAGCGACAACCATTTAACTGGTGCCGCTGCGGCTCAGGCAATTTTGGAAGAGTCTGGTATCGACGATGTTGAGATCCGCAAGATTTCTGGAAATTTGACTGATAATTATGATTCTAGTAATCGCGTGCTCAGCTTGTCTGAGGCGACTTATGATTCGACTTCGGTGGCGGCAATCGGCGTCGCGGCGCATGAAGTGGGTCACGCGCTGCAACATCATTCTGGTTATGTCCCTTTGAAAATTCGTTCCGGAATTTTTCCGCTGGTCCATTTTGGTTCGAACTTGGCCTTCCCGATTATTATCGCCGGGGTTTTATTGAGCTGGAATCAAACGTTGATCAACGTGGGGATCTGGGCGTTTGCACTAGTTTTAATTTTCCAATTGGTCACATTGCCAGTTGAATTTAACGCGTCTGGGCGCGCACTACGCATTCTGAGTCAGGACGGTTTATTGACCGAACAAGAAGTACCTCTAGTCAAAAAAGTCCTCGGCGCTGCCGCCATGACTTACGTGGCCGCTGTGCTTTCGAGCTTCTTACAATTATTGCGACTGGTTTTATTATTTGGCGGTGGCAACGATCGCGATTAATTGATTATCGCTGGTGAAAGGCATAAAATTAACCAATAATTACGTTATGTTTGGGGTTATTTGGGGAATGAATGTCAGAATTATTGTGCTCATAATTATCGGGTTATTGATCATCAATACGGCCGGTGCGATTATTACCGTTTTTCACCGACCGCGAAATATACCGGCTACTTTGGCATGGCTACTCGTTTTAGTGATGCTTCCAGGAGTTGGCTTTTTGGTATACGCCTTTTTGGGCCGGGGAATTGCCGAAGACAATATTTTTGCCCTCAGTCACCAGGATCATATCGGTTTAGCACAGTTGCGCGATTTTATTATCGCCGATCTGAAGAACTTACAGCGCCCCACCCATGAAAACGACACAACCGAAAAAGCGCGCGGTTTGATCGAATACTTCGACCGCACCGAAGACGCCCCGATGACTCATCATAATTCCGTTCGCCTTTTTACGGATGGCGAAGAGAAATTCAAATATTTATTTACAGATCTCAAAATCGCCCAGAAGTTTATTCACATCGAATATTATTCGTTCATCAACGATGAGATCGGCAATGAATTCCTTGATTTATTAGTCAAAAAAGCTAAACAAGGTGTTCAGGTCCGGCTGATTTTCGATCCCTGGGGTTCTGCAGGCGCGAACAAGAAATGGTTCGCACCTCTGACAGAAGCCGGTGGCGAGATCATCCCCTTCATCACGTCGCGAGATTTGATCCGTAAAACCCGGCTCAATTATCATTTGCATCGCAAAATCGTCATCATCGATGGTAAAATCGGTTGGACGGGCGGTTTTAACGTCGGCGATCAATATTTGGGCCGTAGTAAAAAATTTGGTTATTGGCGAGACACTCATATTCGCATCGTCGGAACCAGCGTGTTGGCTTTGCAAGAGCGCTTCTTGATGGATTGGAACGCCTCAATCGAACGCTACGATCAACGCATTACTTTCAAAAACGAATACTTCCCTAAGCCATCTAAAATTGCCGTCGGTGAAACGCCCATTCAGATCGTTTCTGACGGTCCTGACAGTTCCGAGGATATCCTCAAGGGTGGCATGATGAAAATGCTCCTGACCGCTAAGAAGTCGGTCTGGATGCAAACCCCTTACCTAGTCCCGGATGACTCGATGCTCAGTGCCCTAACAGTTGCTGCGCGATCAGGCATCGACGTGCGGATCATGATTCCCTGCATGCCCGATCATCCCTTTATTTACCGAGCTACTCAATATTACGCGAATTTACTGACCGGTTTTGGCATCAAGATCTACGTCTACAACAATGGTTTCATGCATGCCAAAACGGCGATTTGCGATAACGCTTATTGTTTCGTCGGCTCAATGAATCAAGATTATCGTAGTTACGCGCTTAATTTTGAATGCAACGCCTACATTTACGATTCCGCAGTCAGCCAACAATTAACACAAGACTTCGAAGCGGATATGGAAAAATCAACGTTATTGACACCAGAAATCATTCATGATCAGTCGCACTGGTTACACTTCAAACAATATTTCTCGAGGTTATTATCCCCAATTTTGTAAAAAAATAGCGCGCTCTTCAAATTATGAAGAGCACGCTATTTTATTTTGGTCCAATTAAACCAATCGATCGACTTCAATTTCAACTGTTTCTGGTAGTAAACTTTTAAGTGCAGTCATTAAGATTTCTAATTTTTGATTGAAGTTCATTTGAATTTGTTGGCGCTCGTTGATGATGAAAATTGCAACGACACGCGTTTTCCCGTTAGGCAATGTGACTGGCAACATTTTCAACGCGGTGATATTAGCGTAATCGATCACCCGCGAGAAAAGCCCGTTCGTGACCAAACGCTTCGTTCCGATACCGCCGACACCATCCATAATATTCAGCGTGAAGAATGCGGCTAACATAATAATAAACGGCCAACTCATCACCGGATTTCCCAGCACCCAAGAACCGATCAGCACACTAAAAATCAACGGT
Source organism: Lapidilactobacillus mulanensis (assembly GCF_003946215.1). Classification (GTDB taxonomy): domain Bacteria; phylum Bacillota; class Bacilli; order Lactobacillales; family Lactobacillaceae; genus Lapidilactobacillus; species Lapidilactobacillus mulanensis. The sequence goes on along the minus strand of NZ_RHOW01000030.1, from coordinate 9,792 downwards.
GTAAATTTATAGCGAGCACGAATAACGATCTGTGATTGCCAATAAATTCCAAACCCCATACTAACCAGTAACGCAGCAATTAATACGTACATCATAAGACGCACCTCCCTTTTTTAAGTTGTGAGAGCTGACGTTTTGGCTGCGTAAGCTAAGCTTCAATAGTTAATTGATTCGCACTTTGAATCCATTAACTATCGAACTTAGCTCTAGCAGACAGTCAGCTCGAACACGATTTAGTTGTGAGCAAGCACGGGTTGGCTTTGAGCATTAACCTGTAAAACACTTGAATCCCGCTTTTGGATTCAAATGTTTTACAAGTTAAGCGGAAAAGACAGTGCTTGCGAACACGTTTATGTTGTGAGAGCTGACGTTTTGGCTGCGTAAGCTAAGCTCAGTAGTTAATTGATTCGGTTTTTAAATCCATTAACTATTGAACTTAGCTCTAGCAGACAGTCAGCTCGAACACGATTTAGTTGTGAGCCACCATGGTCTGAAAGTGAGCATTAACTCGACAACTTTAAACATTTCAAACCTGCATCATGTCTGTAATTCTACGCCTATCTATTGTAAATAACAGTAATTCCGCTCAATTTTTTAGAAAAGTGTGTGGCTAAACTATAGTAAGCTAATTTATAATCATTCTAATTTACGTTTATTAAATAGTGTGATAGACTATGTTCGTGGCAAAGTTAAATTTATTTAAATGTAATCAAATCTTTTGATCATACAATTTAAATGAGTTTGACTTTATCATACCATTTTCAAGTGGAGGTCGTTTAATTATGGGACATCAACAAAAATTTCTCTCGGTGATCGGTGTCGGGATAGTTGCGCTATTAACGGAATTCTTATTTCATCAACCTTTGATCGCACAACTGATCGTGACGGTTGTTGGCGCGATTTTGGCGTTATCGATGTTTGTCGAAATGATCAAAACGCTGCGCTCGGGCAAATATGGCGTTGATTTATTGGCGATCATGTCGATCACTGCCACTTTAGCAGTCGGCGAATATTGGGCCAGCTTAATGATTCTGGTCATGCTAACTGGTGGCGATTCGCTAGAAGATTATGCAGCAAATAAAGCCGGTTCTGATTTAAAGAGTTTATTAGACAACTCACCACAAATCGCGCACATCAAGCACGGCGACAACTTGATCGACACCAATATTGACGACGTGCACATTGATGAGATCGCCGTGATCAAACCCGGTGAATCCGTGCCTGTCGATGGGATCGTCGTTGAAGGTTCCGGCCAGTTCGACGAATCATCGATGACCGGCGAATCGCGTTTGATTTCTAAAAAACCGGGTAGTGAATTATTATCTGGTACCGTCAATAGTGACACTCCGATTACAATGCGTGTCACCAAGACGGCCGCAGATTCTCAGTATCAAACCATTGTCAAATTAGTGAAGGCTTCTCAAGATAAGCCGGCGCATTTCGTGCGGATGGCCGATCGTTATGCGGTGCCATTTACCGCTGTCTCGTTATTGATTGCCGGGATTGCCTGGTTGGTTTCTGGAGATCCTCATCGTTTCGCCGAAGTCTTAGTGGTTGCTTCGCCTTGTCCATTGATTTTGGCGGCACCGGTTGCGCTGGTTTCCGGCATGAGTCGCGCCAGCCGCAATAGCATCATCGTTAAATCAGGGACATCCATTGAGAAACTCGCGCGCGCAAAGACAGCCTTCTTCGATAAAACTGGGACAATTACTGCCGGCCGTTTAAACGTCACTCAAGTAGAACCCGCAAAAGCTTTTACCAAAGCGCAATTGATCGATTTAGTGGGTAGTCTGGAAATTCAATCGGCGCATATTTTTGCCCGTGCTATTGTTCGTTTTGCTAACGATCAACCTGACTTTCACAACCAACCGGTCAGTAATTTTTCTGAATCAACGGGCTCTGGTGTTGTTGGCCAAGTTGCCAAGCACATTGTTGAGGCTGGGCGCCGCGATTTCGTTGGCGTCGAAACGCCCGCCGTTGAATTGGCAGAAGGCGAATCGATCGTTTACGTTGCCGTTGACGGCGAGTACGCCGGATATTTAACCTTCGCGGATCAATTACGGCCAGAAACCGCCGCAACGATGAAAAATTTACAAGCGTATGGTATCGAACAGATTGCCATGTTGACTGGTGATAAACAAGCAACTGCAGAACATATTGCCGCGCAAGTGGGTATCAAAGATGTTCATGCAGAATGTTTACCGCAGACAAAAATCGATCTGATCACCAAAGCACCCGCTAAACAGCGGCCATTGATCATGGTCGGCGATGGCGTTAACGACGCCCCTGCATTAGCCGCCGCTGATATTGGCATCGCCATGGGGGCTCGTGGTGCGAGTGCTGCCAGCGAATCTGCAGACGCGGTAATTTTAACAGACGACTTATCCAAGGTCGCAACTGCCGTCAAGCTCTCGCAAGAAACCATGGGCGTTGCTAAACACGCTGTTTTGATCGGTATTTTCATTTGTGTGGGACTCATGTTGATTGCTAGTTTCGGCGTGATCCCCGCTTTATTCGGCGCGATGCTGCAAGAGGTTGTCGATACAGCTTCGATCCTCTGGGCATTACGAGCAAGAAAGTCTCATGAGAAACTCAATAAAGGGACTAAAAATAAGGCTGAATTAGTTGCCTGATCAACGAAATTTAGATTGCCACTTGGGAACGAGAATGTTTCTGAGTGGCTTTTTTTCGTTTTAAATTTTTTTGCGGTTCCGGCGAAGCTGCTGTGGGAACTGGGAGGTTGCTGTTAATTCTATAAGCACCTTGAAAAAAATCAATCTTCGATTGGTTATATTTTGTGCGGTTTCGGCGAAATTTGTGGTGGGAACTGGGAAACTGCTGTGGGGACGGCTGCAGGATTTCCAAAGTACGGAAATTCTTCCGCCTAAAATGTGAGCTCCGGAAAAACGCCGGATCTCACATTTTCCCTTTCTGTAAACTCACGAAGACCGTTCGTTAACAGAAATACCACTGCAGTCCCAGTTCCCACCACAAATTTCGCCTCGTCTATTCGAACGAGCTCGATACGGTTTAACATTGGATATTTAAGTTACGTTTCTATATCTAAACAATATTTTTTAAACGCGTAAAACAAAAATTGGTAATCTAGGTACACGACAAATTTAAAAATAGACGTAAGATACAGCCAAAAAACCTTTATTACAGGATTTTAAGACTAAGCAGCGTCTATTTTAAAATTTGTCGTGTGTTTTTTTGCGCAGATTTTAAATTCATCACATTTTTTATTGAGCTATTCAGAGCAAAGGCTACCTTGATAATCCAACTTTCAGGAATCCAGCTATTCAATTTCTACGCTAAACAAGTTAAGTTTAGGTCGAAAGTGCTGGGGCAGGCAGTCGTGGCAGTGACAACCATGTTGGCGGGCCGTTTTTGCCCGCCTTACATGGTGGATCGATTCGAGACTCGGCGTTTTTCCGAGGCTCAAATCGAAGCTCGGAGCTTTTCCCGAACCTGGAAAAGCGGAGAGCGGTCCCACAGCCACAGACCTGCCTGCCCCAGCACTTTCGACCGAAGGTAGATTGTTTTTTTGATTTCCAGCGCGTCCCAACAATGCTAACAGTCGGAATATAAGTGAAATTTTTCGTTCATCAAATTTTATGTTATGATAATTAACTGTAAACGAAATTAGTTGGTCTTTGCGCCAACTATTTTTATTTAAGTTGATTATAGGAGATCGTTCACGCATGAATTTATATTTTGACCAAGTTAAGATCCAGAATCATCATTTTTTGATCATCGTCGCTGAAGACGGCCTGCAATTCGTTAGTCTGACCGAAAACGGCTGGGATGAATACGAACAGCTTTTCCCTAAAGCGCTGAAACAAAACACTTATACACGCCGCCCCGCCAAGATCAAGCCATATAAAAAAGCACTGCAGGCTTATTTCAATGGCCGTAACCATCTCGATCAATTGCCGATCAGTGCTGAATTAGGTGGGACTGAATTACAACAACAAGTTTGGGACGCGCTCCAGAAATTGCCAGCCGGTCAAACGATGAACTACTCTGAATTGGCGACTGAAATTGGTCAGCCTAAATCATTTCGCGCGGTTGCTTCTGCCGTGGCTAAAAATCCAGTCGGTATTTTCATTCCCTGTCATCGAGTCTTGCGCAAAGATGGCGGTCTCGGCGATTTCCGTGGTGGCTTGAACTTCAAACGCGAATTATTATCACTTGAAAAACGCACCGTCTAGCTTCGTCTGCAAGAATGCCAACAGAACCGTTGCCTGATTGTCTTGTTGATCCTTGGCACCATAGAGTAAGACAACATCTTTAGTGACAAGCGTTTCTTCGAGTAACTTCAAAAAATCGGCGATGGCGGGATTCTCATTGATTTCTGCTAAATAACGTTGCTTGAACTCGTCGAATTTCTCAGGATCATGATTGAACCACTTGCGTAATTCTGTCGAAGGCGCAATTTCTTTAGCCCACTGATCAAGTTGGGCTTTTTCTTTTGAAATTCCGCGTGGCCACAATCGATCGATCAAGATTCGATACGAGTCGGCTTGAACTTCGCTGCCATAAATTCGTTCAATTGATAATTGCATGTTGGTTCTTCTTTCCGATTAATTAATTAACTGTAAAAACTGATGCGTATTTAAGCCAAAGGAGCTTCATCATGAATCCAATCGAAAATCCGCAAGTTTTGCCAGCGTCATTTTTCACTGGGCGTCCAACTACTACGATCGCCGCCGATTTGTTGGGAAAATTACTCCTCTACAACAGTCCAGCTGGTCAAGTTGGCGGCTACATTGTGGAAGCTGAGGCTTATTTAGGGACGCTTGATCCGGGCGCACATGCTTTTGCTGGACGTCATGGAAAAGCCAACGATCCTTTATATGGTGCACCTGGAACGGTCTACATTTATGCGATCCGTGGTTTCTATGCCTTCGATGTCGTAACTCAAGCCGCGGATGAACCCCAAGGAATTCTGATTCGCGCCATCCAACCAGCGATCGGCGAAGATCTCATGTTACGCAATCGGCCGCGTGGTGGATTCGAATTGACTAGCGGTCCCGGTAAATTGATGCAGGCATTTGGGATCCACGACACCGCGATGAATTATCAGCCATTAACAGAAAGTAATCTTAAAATCTGTCGCGATTTTGCTAAGACACCTGCAACCATTCAACAAGGTGAACGGATCGGTGTGCGCATCGGTAAAGATTGGCAAGACAACTTTCGCTACGTGGTCAAAGGTAATCCCTATGTTTCCAAAATACGCAAACGCGAGACCGACTTAGAAAATGATGGTTGGCTTAATTAGCCCTAAATTGAACGCCTGTTGCGGTGGAAAAACGACGGGAGTGCAATACATAGCAACACACCTAGAAGCCCTACACCGGCAATTAAACCGCCAACGCGGACAAATACCATTAGGGTGTCTGACAAGAACGTTAAAATAATACTCGAAAAACTACGGGTCATATCTGCAATATCGACGATCAAATCGCTGAAACGTAAAATTGCGCCGGGTAGAGCCACCAACGCGCCACCCCAGAACAAGCCCCAGAATAAGTAACGCCAGCCGTGTAAATGCCAATGTGAACGGAAAAGAATTGCGATCGCAAAAACCGCCGCTAGCACCGCACTCACGATCACCGCAATTTTAGCAACCGATTCAAGATCGGTCAGAATAACGACGGCCCGATTGGCGATCGGTTGCGCTCGAAGCGTCACGTAACTCTGGAAACTTTCTTGAACCGATTCAGATACAGCCGTCGAAGAAACACCAGCGACTGTGGAAACCGACGCCATTTTCTCACGGACTTCAGTATTGATTTCGTCCAGAATTGGCTGAACACTGATCGGATCAGATTGATGCTGGTAGACATTGTCCAACGTCGTACTGATCACTTTTTTAACATCGGCTTTCGTCGCGATATTCGTCAATGTTGACTTAGGAATACCGGCTTGCTCAGCTTGCGAATTAAGTACCAGATTCAGCTGATCGGTAAACTCTTGATAACCATCACTAGCTTCTAGCTCCTGTTGCACAAAATTACGATCTAAAACCGTGTATTGGATCAACCAAGTCCCCGCAAAAATGGCAATCATTAACGCTAATAGAAAAGTTAAGAAACGACTTCGTTTTGGTAATTTATACGCATACAATTCGGTTCGTGAGTTCATCAGGCAGATCCCCTTGTCTCAAATTAACTTTAGTATAGCATAGCGCAATGAGTGGGGAATAATGAGAGCTATTGGAAATCAGATAAAACATCGTATTAATAACTGACAACCAATTACTCAATTTTGCGATGTCCTATTTTGATTATCGATGTCATGTATAGTAAAATGACATTGAAAAGAGATGATGACATTGAAAAAATTTCAGTATGATACTTTAAACAACTTAGTAATTTCACCCCAGCTAGCCTTGAAGCTCAGTCATATCTATGAGTTGCGCGGAAAACAATATCATCTAGAGCAAACAAAAATCGCAACATTAGAGCGTTTAGTCGATGTTGCAAAAATTCAAAGCACCGATTCTTCAAACCGAATTGAAGGAATTTACACCAGTGATACCCGTTTAAAACAGCTGATGGAACGAACAACGCGTCCGCATAATCGTAGCGAGGAGGAAATATCGGGTTATCGAGAGGTTCTTAATTTAATTCATGACAATTATCATGATATCCCGATCAATACGAATACAATTCTCGGGCTGCATAAACAGCTCTTTAGATTTACCAACAGTACTTGGGGCGGCAGTTTTAAGGATACTGATAATCAAATCCTTACCCAATTCACGGATGGTACAAGTGAACTCCGTTTTTCACCACCTGCCGCACACATCACCCCTATCTTGATAGCAGAACTTTGCGAATCTTATAATGCAGCTCTCCAAGAGGAAAAATTCTCGCCATTATTAATTTGTGCTGCTTTTATATTTGATTTCGTGTCCATTCATCCTTTCAGAGATGGGAATGGTCGAATGTCACGGTTACTGATGTTACTCAGTCTTTATCAGAATAACTTTAATGTGGGCAAATATATTAGTCTTGAAAAATTAATTGAGGAAACAAAATCAAATTATTACGAGACCTTGGCACATAGCTCCATAGGCTGGCATGAAAACACAAATTCCTATGAACCATTTCTCGATTACTTTCTTAGCATTGTGCTGCAAGCCTATCGCGAATTAGAAGAACGCGTTGATGTGACCACCGAAACTAAGCTTACCGTGGCACAATTGATCATTAATCATTTGAAAGCACAAGTTAAACCACTCTCCAAATCCGAATTGATCACGCTCATTCCGCAATTTAGTCAAAAAACGATCGAGCGTGGGTTGAAAAATTTGCGTGATGAAAATAAGATCGAAATTATCGGTAAAGGGCGCTCCACAAAATATATATTGAAACTCAATTGATAAACTACCAGGCTTTATTTGAAGAATTAAAGAGGTATAAAAACAATCTACCTTCGGCAGAAGTTGCTCCAGAAAATAGTGGGAGGTTGCTGTGGGGACGGCTCCAGGATTTCCAAGGTACGGAAATTCTTCCGCCTAAAATGTGAGCTCCGGAAAACCGCCGGATCTCACATTTTCCCATTTTGTAAATTCGCCAAAACCGCTCATTAACAAAATTACCACTGCAATCCCACTATTTTCTTCCGCAACTTCTGCCTAAACCTATTTCGTTTAGGCTAGGATCTGAATAACATGGTTCCTTGAATTTGATTGACATTGTCGCCATTACTCAGAATAGTTCAGCTTAAGAGTTTGTGTGATGATCAAGTCCGCATTTCGTCCTCTACAAATTAAAGTTGCGGTACAAGTTAGTCGCACAGGACTAGACGTTAATCAGAATTCACCACTATAAAACTGCCAAGATGAGTCAGAACGCGGAAGAAAAAGTTGCGACTCGCTGTGAAATTGTTCTTGCGGGATCAACTTATTTCCTAAATGACTCCAGATAAGTCGCGCAATCATTCAGTTTTGCACTAAAACCCAGTCCCGCTAGAACAAGGGTGATCTTCAAGACTTTTGTGGGTTTCAAAAGGCTTGAAGTCATCCCCACAGCGAGGCGCAACTATTTTCCGGAGCGTTATGACGGAACCAAACTAAATCCTACAACACGCAAACAAAGCCTTCACAAATCAATCCAGACTTTAAAAAAATCCCAATTTCCAAATCCAATCTCTCACCCGCCACTTTTTACAATAACGGCTTTCTGTGCTATGTTTATTGGAGTTGAAAATATAATTTCCGGAGGTTTTCTGATGTCTGAACAAAATATTGAACGTGCTTGTACGACAATTCTAGTTGGTAAAGACGCCAGCATCGATGGTTCTACTATGATCGCCCGCAACGATGACACTTTTCACGCGGTTGCGCCCCATCGTTTCTACATGCACCCAGCTGTTAAAGGCGAGAAGGGTCGCATTCTGAAGTCCTACTTAAATGGCTTCCAAATGGAATTGCCTGAGAACGGTTATCGTTACCCTGCTGTTCCTAACGTTGATTACAAGAATCTCGGCTACTATGACGAGAGTGGGATCAATGAGAAGAATGTCGCAATGAGCTGTACTGAAAGTACTTATGGTAACGAACGTGCCTTAGCCTTCGATCCACTGGTTAAAGATGGTCTCGACGAAGATTGCATGCAAACTGCGGTCCTTCCATATATCGACTCTGCTAAAGACGGCGTGAAGTATTTAGGCTCGTTGATCAAGAAATTCGGTTCACCTGCTGGTAATTCTGTACTCTTTGGTGATAAAAATGACGTTTGGTATATGGAAATCGTCACTGGTCATCACTGGGTTGCTCAACGTATTCCTGACGACGCTTATATTATTGCAGCTAACCAAGTTGCCATTCAACAAGTTGACTTCAGTGATACGAAAAACTTCATGTGGTCAGAAGGCATCGAAGAATTCGTTGAAGCTCATCACTTGAATACAGATCAAAGTGGTTGGAATTTCCGTCATATCTTTGGCACCTCGAACGAAAAAGATCGTCATTACAACACACCTCGCGTTTGGTACGGTCAACATATTCTTAATCCTGAAATTGACCAAGAACCCGAAAGCAGCGAGCTCCCATTCATTTGCCGGACAAGTCACAAGATCTCACCAGATGATATCCAACAAATCTTAGGCTCTCACTACAATGAAACACCATACGATCCAATGAAAAAACAAGACGATGCAGATAAATATCGTTATCGTCCGATCGGTTTAAACCGGACACAAAATTCTCACATCTTGCAATTGCGGAACGATGTGCCCGAAGAAGTTTCTGCTATCATGTGGTTGTGCATTGGCTACCCAACTTTCACACCATATCTGCCATTCTACACAAATGCCACGGAGACAGATTCTTCATATGACAATACATCGATGACCTATAACTTCGATGATGCTTATTGGATGTATCGTTCACTTTCTGTTTTAGTTGAATCAAACTATGCGCATTTCGTTCAAGATGATATTGATTATCTGAAGGAATGCCGTCAAGAATTACGGTCAACCGTTGCCACAATCGACGCGGAAGCCAAGCATTATCAAGGCGCTGAATTGACTGACTTCCTCACGAAGAAAAATCAAGAAACCGTTACCGCGATGCGCGAAAAAGCTCATCACTTCATGGGTCAGCTTTACACAAAGGGCATCACTTTGTCTAAGTTAACCTTCAACATGGATCGCAATCTGTAATTTTTTAGAAAATTACTCTGAAAACAAAAAAAGCGCCCAGATCAGAAGGCTCGGCTCCTGTCAAGAGGACAATCAAATAATTAAAGTGTTTATGCACATTCTTGAACGGCA
>NZ_RHOW01000003.1 GCF_003946215.1 Lapidilactobacillus mulanensis | reverse complement strand
AAACTCCTTCCTAAGTGTACAAGCTTTGATTATTTGCTTGTCTACTTAAGTAGGAGTATAGCCAACTAAGATATGAAAATCATTTCCACACTAATTTTCCCGAGCGAATAGTGGGATGGTGGAATCCGGTGAATATTCCTAGTTATCCAGAGGAATTACAAGCGGGCATAGTGAAAATGGAAAATGATATTGAATATGCAATAAGAACCAATACGCCAATCGAGGAAATTTCACAAGAAGAATGGAACAAATTGGTCTTTTAATATCTCAATATTATGTACAACGATTTGAATTTCCCCTCACCATTCCATTTCGGCATAATCCATCCGCCAAGTTGAATAGTTTCTGCGCCAAACCACTGGTAAAATTACCTTTGCATTGTTCGATCAATACAAATAAATCAGTAATTATCAGGAGGTTAGGCTCATGCCAATTGGTGTGACTATAAATGCATTATCAGTATTATTCGGTGGTATATTTGGCGCTTTGGGTGGCAAACATATGTCGAAAAGTTTCAAGGATGGCTTGAACATGGTGTTTGGTGCTTGTTCGATGACAATGGGAATTTTCTCAATTGCACCGATGAAAAACATGTCGGCCGTTATTTTCTCAGTCATTATCGGGACTGGAATTGGCTTGGCGTTTCATTTAGGCGATAAAATCAATCGTGCGGCTAAATGGATGCAAAATTTGATCGTCAAACTTTTTCCACGCTTGAATTCTTCTAACTCTGAAATGAGTGCTGCAGATTTTGATGCCACATTGGTCACGGTTATCGTGTTATTCTGTGCGAGTGGTACCGGAATTTACGGTGCTTTGAGTGAAGGGATGAGTGGCGATACGTCGATTTTGATTTCGAAATCGATCTTAGATTTCTTCACGGCTGCTATTTTCGCGGCTAACTTAGGTTATGTTGTGTCACTTATTTCCGTTCCACAATTTGTCATCTTTGGTTTGTTGTTCATGTTTGCAGGATTGATTTTCCCATTGACGACACCAACGATGATCTTAGATTTCAAAGCCGTTGGTGGCGTGTTGATGTTGGCCACGGGTTTCCGGATGGTCAAACTCTTGATGTTCCCGACCGCGGACATGATTCCGGCGATGATCGTTGCATTACCATTGAGCTGGGTATGGATCAACTGGATCGGACCATTATTGTAAAAAATATTTTAGAAAACAGACAATCTTAAAAAGATTGTCTGTTTTTTCTCGAATTTAAAGAAGTATTTACAAAACAAGTTTCATACAAATATTTCCAACGAAATCCCGCTAAGTTGTTGCAGTTTGTGGGATTTTTTGATAGAATGAGTGAGTTGTATTTGTGAACTCCACAGCTACAACCGCACAATCAGGGGTTTTAAAGCGCAAGCTGCCCCTTTTGGCGAGTCTGAGATTATAGGAGGTGCACGTAGATGTACGCAATTATTAAAACTGGTGGCAAACAATATAAAGTTGCAGCTGGAGAAGCTGTTTATGTTGAGAAGCTTGACGTAGATGCTGGCGAGAAGGTAACTTTTGACGAAGTTGTCTTAGTCGGTGGCGAAGGAACAACTAAAGTTGGCGCGCCAACACTTGACGGTGCTAGCGTTGTCGGTACTGTTGAGAAACAAGGCCGTGAAAAGAAAGTTGTTACTTACAAGTACAAGCCAAAGAAACATCAACATCAAAAGAAGGGTCATCGTCAACCATATACAAAAGTTGTCATTGACTCAATCAATGCTTAAATAGTAGACGGAGGTGCATCGCAATGGAAATGCATAATTTACAGTTCTTCTCTCACCATAAGGGTGGTGGTTCCAGTGCAAACGGCCGTAACTCTGCTGGTCGTCGTTTAGGTTCTAAACGTGCCGACGGACAAACCGTTACTGCTGGTTCGATCCTTTATCGTCAACGCGGTACTAAGATTCATCCAGGTACTAACGTTGGTCGCGGTGGAGATGACACCTTATTTGCATTAACTGATGGCGTCGTTAAATTCGAACGTCTCGGCAAAGATCGCAAACAAGTATCAGTTTTACCAGTCGCAGTCGCACAAGAAGCGTAATTCGTGTATAAAAAGCCCGACCAGATCAATTCTGGTTGGGCTTTTTTGGTAGCTTGTTATTTTTTGTCGGCTAGAACTGACATTGACGGCTCATTCGGTTTGTGGCGTTAGGGCTGGGGGATGAAAGATTCTGGTTTGCGGATAAGAATAGTGGATCATCGATTGAAGTGATGCTTTTCTGTCTGGGTTGGATAGATTTAGATATTGTTGTTTTACTTTCATGACCTGAATTTAAAATGAAATGGTCTTTTTCGTTTCCCATAATCAACGGCCGGAATTACAAAAATATTTTGATCAAACCATCGATCTGCAAATCGCCGAGTAGGTCGACTGTCATCGAACCCGAAAGATAAACTTGCGAGGATTGAAAATGTAGCCTAAAATATGGCATAAATTCGATTTGATTTTAATTTTTCGAAAATTGCTAAATGAAAGTGTGTTTATCATGACAAGACTTGCAAATTTGAGAACAAAAATGGCTCAGGAAAAAATTCCTGCGCTTTTAATTACCGATGCCCGCAACGTGACGTATTTGAGCGGCTTTACTGGCGATGAAAGTGCGTTGTTGATCGGTGCTGAGCAGGCGTATTTTATAACTGACTCTCGTTATACAGAACAGGCTGCGCAGCAAGTGACTGATTTTGAAATTGTTGAACATCAGAAGGGCGTTTTTGGTGAAGCACAGAAATTGGCGGCTGCCGCCAAAATGCAGGTTGTCGGTTTCGAAGCAACTCATTTGAACTATGCTGAATTTCAAGACGTAACAAAAGTTTTTGGATCAATTAAATTGGTCGCCACAACTGGTGTGGTTGAACAATTGCGCGAAGTTAAAGATGCTGGTGAAATTGAATTATTAAAACAGGCTATCAAAATTACTGATGATTGTTTTGATTTTCTGCTCGGATTCGTTAAAGCGGGCATGACTGAATTATCTGTTGCCACCGAAATGGAATATTTCATGCGCAAACACGGTGCTTCTGGTTCGTCTTTCGAAACCATCGTGGCTTCAGGTTTTCGTTCTGCGTGGCCTCATGGGACTGCCAGCGATAAGAAAATTCAGAACGGTGAATTAGTCACGTTTGATTTTGGCTGCTACTATCGTGGTTACACGTCTGATATGACGCGGACGATTGCCGTTGGTGATCCTGGTGATGAAGCTAAAAAAATCTATCAAATCGTTTTGGATGCCAATAAAAAAGTGGTCGAGGCCAGTGCGCCGGGCGCTACTGGACGTTTGATCAATGATGTGGCCCATAATTATGTTAAATCTCAAGGCTATAGTTTTGGTCATGGGACTGGTCATGGAATCGGGTTGGATATTCATGAAGGCCCTGGTGCTTGGGGAATTTATAACGCACAGCCTTTGGTCGCTGGCAACGTGGTAACGGATGAGCCGGGGATCTATGTTGAGAATCTCGGCGGTGTACGGATCGAGGATGATTTATTGATCACCGATTCTGGCTGCGAAGTTTTGACGCAATCACCTAAAGATGAATTGATTATTCTATAGCTATACAAATATGTGTGGTTAATAACTAATGCTAGAGAGAAGCAGTTGCGTTTTTGCGACTGCTTTTTGCATACAATTCTGCTATAATGGATAAGTGTAAAATTAAGCTCGTGTGAATAAGGACGGCTAAAGCTGTTGATCGAAGTTAATCCTCAGTTTCAACCCATGACTTTTCACACTCTGACTTGCAATGTTGTACCTTCGCTTGATATAGTAGACATAACAATAGTAAATGAGGCATAATTATGATTTCAGTAAATAATTTTAAGAATGGTTTGACCATTCAAGTTGATGGCGATCTTTGGCGGGTCGTTGAATTTCAGCATGTTAAACCTGGTAAGGGTAGTGCTTTTGTTCGTTCTAAGTTAAAGAACTTGCGGACGGGTGCGGTTCAGGAAAAAACTTTCCGTGCCACTGAAAAGATTGAAAAGGCACAGATCGATAGTAAGCAAATGCAATATTTATACGCTGATGGGGAAAACTATGTGTTCATGGATACCACAACTTATGAACAGTTAGAATTGCCAGGCGATGAAATTCGCGATGAGCTCAAATACCTGAAAGAAAATATGACGGTTGGTGTTCAAATGCATGGTGCAGAAACGTTAGGTATTGATTTACCTAATACGGTTGACTTGACCGTTACAGCAACTGAACCTGGTATTCGTGGCGATACTTCTTCGGGTGGGACTAAACCCGCAACAATGGAAACAGGCTTGGTTGTTCAAGTACCATTTTTCATTAACGTGGATGATGTTTTGACGATCAATACTGGTGATGGTAGTTATATTTCAAGAGCAAATAGCTAGGGGGTCATGGAATGGCTGAAGAACAAAATATTTTGTTGACGCAAAGTGACACACAAGCAGGTACCATTCAAATCGCACCGCAAGTTTTAGAAGTGATTCTAGGAATTGCCGCTAAACAAGTTGATGGTGTTTTTGAAATGCGCGGTAATCTGACGAACAGTATCAAAGTACTCCTCGGTCGGCAAGATCACGGTCGCGGCGTTGAATTGTCTGTCGATGGCAATCAAATCAATGCGGATGTCTACGTTTACCTAAACTATGGCGTTTCTGTACCTAAGGTAGCTTTGGCGATGCAACAATTGCTTAAAGAGCAGCTTTATTACATGACTGATTTAGAGCTTGGTGAAGTTAACATTCATGTTGATGGTATTATTCCTGAAAAAGCAGAAAAAATTGATCCAAGCACTTTTTTCGCTGACGCAATTAGTGACCAGCAGAATCAAAAAGCCGCTGACCAAACGGCGGGTGAATAATTCATGCAATTAGATCGACATCAAGCACGTTCTGTTGCATTTCAAGCGTTATTTGTGATGACAAGCAATCCAGAACAAACTGCCGATGAGGCGATTCAGATGGTCATTGCCGCAGATTCTGCAACGGTCAATCTCGAGGATGAAGAAATTGTTGCCATTGATGCAACCGACCCTAATCAGGTCTACGCTCAAAAATTAGTTGTTGGTGTGACCGACGCACAAGAAACACTTGATGCTGAGTTGACTCCTAAGCTTAAGGGCGGCTGGACATTGAAGCGAATCTCGAAAACAGATCTGATCATTTTACGATTAGGTCTATATGAGATCAGTCATGAGGCGGTTCCCGACGCTGTGGCGATCGATGAGGCGATTCAACTCGCTAAAGAATTTAGTGATGAACAATCAGCTAAGTTCATTAACGGTGTTTTAGCAACTTTTATTTCCAAAGCAAGCAAGTAAATAGACGACTTAATAACTGCCACTGTTTGGCTAGTGTAGACTTTCATGTTTACTGCGCTGAGCGGGCAGTTTTTATTTTGAGGGGAGGAATTGATGCGCATGAGTACAATTCTTGATGGTCAGAAAATTGCGGCAGAGTGGCGGTTGGAAACGCAGATCAGAGTTAGCCAATTACTCGAACGAAATGTGACGCCTGGATTGGCTGTCGTCTTGATCGGTCATGATCCCGCAAGTGAGATTTATGTCCGCAATAAAGCTAAACAAGCAACAAAAATTGGCATTCATTCGGAAGTGAGACGATTACCCGAGGATGTTTCGCAAGCCGAATTGTCGACGGTGATTCGGTCTTTGAATCTCGATCCAGCTATCGATGGTATTTTGGTGCAACTCCCTTTGCCTGCCCAAATCGATGAAGAAGCGGTACTTTTAGCGGTCGATCCACATAAAGATGTCGACGGATTTCATCCCTATAACTTTGGTAAATTGTGGTCTGGCCAACCCGAATTAGTTCCTGCGACTGCAGCCGGGATCATGAAATTACTAGCAACGTATCAAATTTCGGTTGCCGGTAAACAGGCACTCGTGATCGGTCGCAGTTTGATCGTTGGTCGGCCCATGGCGGCTTTATTATTGGCTGCCAATGCCACCGTGACGATTGCACATTCGCAAACACAAAATATTGCCCAGCTTGCTCAGCAGGCTGACATTATTGTGGCAGCGTTGGGCGTGCCCCGATTTGTGACGGCTGATTTTGTAAAGCCGGGTGCAGTTGTGATCGACGTGGGCACCAATCGGGTCGCTGGTAAGTTGGTGGGCGATGTCGATTTTGCGTCTGTTCAAGCTCAGACAAGTTACATCACGCCGGTTCCAGGTGGTGTAGGGCCGATGACGATCGCGGCCTTACTCAGTCAAACCGTCGATCTGGCTGAGAAGAGATTAATATAAAGTCCGAGAAATAATTGAGTTAAAAAAGGTGAATAGAAATGGCAGACGATTCTGAATTTTTGACCGTCACACAATTGACAACTTATTTGAAGCGTAAATTTGACTTTGACCCGTATTTACAACGGGTCTATTTGAGTGGCGAATTGTCTAACTTCCGGTTGCGTCCTAATAGTCATCAATATTTCTCATTGAAAGATGATCACGCCAAAATTAATGCGATTATGTTTAAATCAGCGTTTCAAAAAATTAAGTTTACCCCAGAAGAAGGGATGAAAGTCCAGATCGTTGGTCGCTTGGGTTTGTACGAATCGTCTGGGAGTTACCAGATTTATGTCGAGCGCATGGAGCCGGTCGGTGTTGGCGCACTCTATCAAGCATATGAACAGTTGAAGAAGAAATTAGCGGCTGAAGGTGTCTTTGCGCAGAACAAACGCGAACTGCCCAAGTATCCGCAACGGATTGCGGTTGTTACTAGTCGCTCTGGCGCGGTCATTCGTGATATTATTACGACGTCACATCGCCGCGATCCTAAAGTTCAGTTGGTGCTTTTTCCAGCAGTTGTTCAAGGGCAAGCTGCGGCGCAATCATTAGTTGATCGATTGCATCAGATTTATCAACTCGGTGGTTTTGACACGATTATTATTGGGCGTGGCGGTGGCTCGATCGAAGACTTGTGGCCCTTTAACGAAGAAATTGTTGCGCGCACGATGGTCGAAAGCCCAGTCCCCATTATTTCATCCGTGGGTCACGAAACGGATACCACGATTGCTGATCTGGTGGCGGATGTCCGGGCTGCCACACCGACGGCAGCTGCTGAACTTGCCACACCACAGCTTAGTGAAATTTTGTTGTCGATTCAGCAGCAACGTTTCCAACTGATCAATGGTTTCCAACGTTCGTTGCATTTATGGCGACAACGATTAGAGCAGCAACAAAAGAGTTTCTTATTTCAACATCCGGAACGGTTGTATCAAGGCTACACGCAACAATTAGATCTGCTAAAGCAACGTTTTGATCGCGCCAGCACGGACTATTTGCAGATCAAAAAACAATCGGTTCAGCAGACGACTCAACGTTTATTGCGGCTCTCACCAATTAACCGAGTCGCCAATGCACAAATGCAAGTTGAAAATCTGCAGCAACGCGCGATACGTGCTTTCAAAGTCGATTTACAGCAAAAAGAGCAAGCTATTCAGCATCAAGTGGCGGCCTTAGACCAATTGAGTCCACTTAAAACTTTGGCGCGGGGGTATACTTATGCCAGCGATACCAATGACCAACCATTGACCAAAGTGACTGATTTTACAGAAGGTCAAACATTCAATCTACATCTTCAAGATGGCCAACTTGCAGCTCAGGTCATCACTAAACAGGATCAAAAATCAGAGGAGTAAGTAAATGGCAACAGAAAAGAAATCATTCGAAACGGATTTAGCCGCACTGACTGAGATCGTCAACGAATTAGAGCAAGGTAACGTGCCGTTAGAGACTGCCTTGGCGAAGTTTAAAGATGGCATCACATTATCGCAGTCGTTAGAAAAAACGCTCAAGCAGGCCGAAGATACCTTAACTAAAGTTGTGAATGAGCAGGGTGATGAATCACTTCTCGACGAACAAGCTACCGATACTAATGACGAGAACTGATGGC
Source organism: Lapidilactobacillus mulanensis (assembly GCF_003946215.1). Taxonomy (GTDB): domain Bacteria; phylum Bacillota; class Bacilli; order Lactobacillales; family Lactobacillaceae; genus Lapidilactobacillus; species Lapidilactobacillus mulanensis. The sequence continues at coordinate 88,787 of NZ_RHOW01000003.1, read as the reverse complement.
TAAGGAGATTTTTTAATGGATGAAAAACTGATCTCATTTAGTCAACAGTGGGTGCCAACGTTGAACGCGTTTCTTGAAACACAAGTTGGCCAAGATGTTTCACAACCCACACTTGCTAAAAGCATGAGCTATTCGCTAATGGCCGGTGGCAAACGGCTGCGGCCATTATTATACTTAGCAACAATTTCAACGTTCGGTCAGATCGATCCGCAATCAGATTTAACGGTCGCGGGATCGATCGAACTGATCCATACTTATTCGCTGATCCACGATGATTTGCCCGCGATGGATAATGACGATTATCGTCGCGGAAAATTGACAAATCACAAGCAGTTTGGCGAAGCGATGGCCATACTTGCTGGCGATGGATTATTAACGTTGGCTTTTCAGTGGTTAGCAACGGCATCGATTTCGGCAACCGCGCTGACAGCAATGATCGGTACTTTAGCTACGGCGAGTGGTCCAACTGGGATGGTTGCAGGACAGGCGATCGATATTGAGCAAACAGGTAAAAAACTGGATCAGTTGGCCGATGTGCAAAATTTAGATGCCTTAAAAACTGGTGCTTTGCTAACTGCGCCTTTACAAATGGCTGCAATTAAATTGCAACTGGATCCGCCAACACAGACCGCACTACAAATATTTGGTCAGCACTTTGGGGTTGCTTTTCAAATCTATGATGATTTGTTAGACCTCACGAGTACTGAACAAGCGTTGGGTAAGCAAGTCCACAAGGATGAAGCCGCCGGAAAAAACACTTATCCGGAATTATTAGGCATAAAACCAGCCACACAACTGTTAAAACAAGAAATTTCGGCAGCACGTACAAGTCTGACGTCGCTTTCGACAACGACTCAGTTTGATCCGTCGCTACTACTAAGCTTTTTAAGTTATTTTGATAAGGAACGTGAATCGTGAAAAAAGAACGCGTAGATATTTTGTTAGTTCAGCAAGGCCTATTTACTTCTAGAGAACAGGCAAAACGAGCCGTGATGGCGGGTCAAGTCGTCGGGAAAAACGAAGAGCGCTTGGACAAACCTGGAGAAAAAATCGATCCTGAGATTACTTTGCGTGTTAAAGGACAGACCAATCCCTACGTTTCTCGCGGTGGCTTCAAATTGGCCAAGGCACTCGATTCTTTTCAGATCGACTTAAAAGATTTATTGTTGCTCGACATCGGTGCGTCAACGGGTGGTTTTACCGACGTTGCCTTAAAAAACGGCGCCAAAATGGTGTATGCCTTAGATGTCGGTTATAATCAATTGGCATGGAAATTGCGTGAAGACGAGCGCGTTAAAGTGATGGAGCGTGTGAATTTTCGTTACAGTAAGCCTGAAGATTTTGATTTAGGTATGCCTGATTTTGCGGTGACGGATGTTTCGTTCATTTCTCTAGAATTGATTTTGCCACCACTGACGAAAATTTTAAAACCAAATGGTGGGCTAGTCGCGTTGATCAAACCGCAATTTGAAGCCGGACGTGAATCGGTCGGCAAGCACGGCATCGTTCGTGATCGAAAAGTTCACGAGGCCGTTTTGAACAAGATCTTAACTTTCGCCGAAAAAACTGGTTTCAAAGTTTGTGGCTTAGATTTTTCACCAATCACGGGTGGTTCAGGGAATATTGAATTTTTAGCGTATTTTAAACTGACAGCAGATATAACAAGCACGTACGAATCATCGTTCGATGTCAAAAAAGTCGTGGATGATGCGTGGCAAGTTCTATTGGCAAAATAATTAGGGGTATGCGAAGATGGATAAACAATTACGACATCAGCTGATTAAGCAGGCAATTCTAGAACAGACAATCAATAGTCAAAGTGATATAGTCGCTTATCTGGCCAAAAAGGGCTACCAGATCACTCAAGCAACGATTTCGCGGGATATCAGCGAATTACATTTGATCAAAGTCGCTCAAAACGGCGAGTTTGTTTATCGATTGCCACAAACGCGACCAGACAATCAAGGAACCGATGCTTTTCACACTTTGCTTAACGACGCTAACGCACAGATTTCTCGGCAGGATAATCTGATCAACGTGGAAACTTTGCCCGGTAGTGGTAGTGTGATTGCCAACGCCATCAAACAACGACGGTGGCCAGAAATTTTCGCGGTGATTCCGACGGATGATAGTGCCTTGCTGATCATCAAAAAAGATAGTGCGGCAGTCGACGCCGTTTGGGCAAGATTAGCGTCGGTCTTGGGTTAAGGAGGTCAATGATGTTAGCAAGTCTAATGATCAAAGATTTTGCAATAATTGAACGCTTAGAGGTCAATTTCGAGCTGGGAATGACGGTCTTGACCGGTGAAACAGGCGCAGGTAAATCGATTATTATCGATGCCCTGGGCCTGTTAGTTGGTGGTCGCGGTTCGAGCGATTTCATCCGAACGGGTGCTAAGAAAACAGACGTTCAAGGCTTATTTGTGATCAATAAAAACCCACTTTTATTAGAAATTTTGACCGCCAACGACATCGATTTGGACGGTAAAAATATTCTGCTTGAGCGCGAACTCAGTCATAATGGCCGCAATGTGTGTCGTGTGAATAATAAAATTGTGACTACGGCAATTCTGCGAGCAGTTGGTGAACAGTTGGTCGATATTCACGGACAGAATGAACATCAAGAGCTAATGAATTCGGATCATCATCTGGCTATTCTCGATCAATATGGGCAGAAGACGATCACGCCAATTTTGACGACTTACCAAGAAACTTATCAGAAATATCGCCATCTGAAAAAACAATTAGCCGATAAAAATGCCAATGAACAAGCTTATGCGCAACGATTAGACATGTTGAAATATCAGATCGAAGAAATTAGTGCGGCTAATCTGAAACCCAATGAAGATGAACAACTGGAGCAGGAACGCGATCGATTAAGCAATTTTCAAAAAATCAATCAGGCGTTGCAGCAAGCGTTGACCGTTTTAAGCGAAGGTGATGCCAACGCGCTGGATCTCAGCGGGATCGCCATGACTGAACTAGAAAATATCTCGACATTGAGTAAAGACTATCAGGCTATTTCGGAGAATTTAAATAGTGCTTATTACACCTTACAAGATGTGATCTCCAATGTTCAAGATCAGCTAGACGTGCTTGAATACGATGATGCTCGGCTTAATGAAATCGAACAGCGACTCGAAGTTTTAGGTAACCTCAAGCGTAAATATGGCCCCGAATTAGTTGACGTAACAGCATACTTCACGAAAATTTCAGTAGAGCATGATGAGATGGCCCATCTAACCGATGAGTCCGATAAAATCGAAACTGAATTCCAAGATGTAACGAAAACTTTGGGTCAACAAGCGGAACAATTAACACGTGTTCGCCAGAAAGTTGCCAGTCAGCTAGAGAAAAAAGTTCATGAACAATTACGCTCATTGTATATGGATAAGGCTGTTTTCCAAGTCAATTTTCAAAAACATTCAACTGATTTCACCCGCACCGGTCAAGATCAAGTCGCATTTTATTTACAGACTAATCCTGGGGAGTCTTTGAAGCCACTCGTTAAAATTGCTTCGGGTGGCGAATTGTCACGAATCATGTTGGCCATCAAGACGATCATTGCCCAGGGCGAAGGGGTCACGAGTATCATTTTCGATGAAGTTGATACCGGCGTCAGTGGCCGCGTTGCTCAGGCAATCGCTGACAAAATCAGTCTGATTGCCCGTCGGTCGCAGGTGCTATGCATCACGCATCTACCACAAGTCGCTGCCATGAGCGATCATCAATATTTAATCGAAAAGAAAATACATGCCGGTCGAACCACGACGACATTGGCGCCAGTGACAGGTGAGGCACGGACTAATGTGATTGCCAAGATGATTGCTGGCAAGGAAGTCACGCCACTGGCTGAAGAGCATGCCGCTGAATTACTGCGCCAAGCAGATGAAGCCAAACAAAACTAAAACAAAAAAGCGTCAACTATCATTATTAGTTGAATTCGATCTGAAATTCAGAAAGAGAATAACTAACAAAGATAATTAACGCTTTATTTTTTATTTAATGTTTAGATCAAGTGAAGCTTACGCGGCAATCTTAACAATTTGGTCGACTTGAATAATCTGGATCATGTTACTATCACTGAGCTCGAAAATAAAAGTATGTTGGTCTTTCGTTCGCTTGAAACGACCGATCAAAAATTGAGTGGCGTTTGCAGGCGCCGCGGGATTTTTAATTTGTAGTGAAACAATTTGACTTGTATTCTGTAATTTTTTAATTTCGCCTTCCAAGACGGCACGATCAAAATCTGCTAACTCTGGCGTATTGTCGGTTGTTGCAATTGGCGTTGGTGTTTCGAAATCCAAGTCAAAAAATGATTTAAATTGATGAGTTAATTGGTGAGTGAGTTGTTTAATTGCTGTCATTTTATTTTCCTCCGAACATCTGTTTGCACTCTTAATTATACGAACATCTGTTCAAAATGCAAGCGAAATTAAAAATATTTTTTTGATTTCGCGAGAAATGTAATACCTGTTTGTTGGTGCGAAGCAAGATAACACTTGAAAAAAGTTGTAAAAAAAGGCATTATATATCTATTAAGTGATTTGTTTAGGAGCTTTTTTAATGTCTGAAAAAGGAATGTTGATCGTTTTATCTGGACCCTCTGGTGTTGGCAAAGGAACTGTTCGTCAGGCCATGGTCAAAAAATATGGGCAACAGTTTAAATACTCGATCTCGATGACGACGCGCAAACCACGCGCTCGTGAAGTTAACGGATCTGATTATTTCTTCGTGACCAAGGACGAATTCGAGAATGAAATCGCCAATGGTGGTATGCTTGAGTATGCTCAGTACGTTGATAATTATTACGGTACGCCCTTGAAGTACGTTAACCAGATGTTGGATGAGGGACAAGATGTCCTGTTAGAGATCGAAGTGAATGGTGCCATGCAAGTTCGCAGTAAGGTCAGTGACGGCGTGTTTATTTTCTTAGCGCCGCCAGATCTGCATAGCCTCCAACAACGCATCGAAAAACGGGGGACTGACGATTCTGCAACGATCCAGAAACGAATGATCAAGGCGCGAGAGGAAATTAATTTGATGACTAATTATGATTATGTCGTCGTTAATGATAAAGTAGACTCAGCGGTACAACGGATCGAGCAGATCATCGGCAGTGAACATTTGCGGGTTGCTCGAGTGCTAGGCTCATATCAAAAGATGTTAGGAGATAACTAAAATGATTTCATATCCATCAATCGATAAATTATTAGATAAAGTTGATTCACGTTATTCATTGGCAATTTTAGCTGCGAAACGCGCTCATCAACTTGAGACTGGCTCTTTTGAAATGTTAGATGATTACAAATCTTCAAAAACTGTGGGAATGGCATTAGAAGAAATTGCAAATGGCAAGATCACGATCGATCCCAATTCTAACTTGAAAGAAGCAGATGCGGAAGCAATCGATCAAGAAAAGTCGCAAGAAGAAGCAGATAAAAACAATGATTCAAAAAAGACGGATAAAAAGTCTGACGATTCTCAAGAAAACAAATAATTTTTGGAGCCTTCTCAACTCGTTGTGAGTTTTCAGAAGGCTATTTTTTCATTGAGGTGATTGAGATGTTCTCTGGCAAGAAAGTTTTGTTAATTATTACTGGTGGCATTGCGGCATATAAAATGCCCCAATTGATCCGTTTGTTCATTAAACAGGGCGCGCAGGTTAAGGTTATTGTCACCCAGAATGCAACTAATTTTGTCACGGTCAAAACGCTCGCAACCGTTAGCCAAAGTGTGGTTTACGATGATGAATATTTATCTGAAAACATCGCCGAATTGACTCATTTGGACTTGCCATTATGGGCAGATTTTATCGTGGTTGCACCCGCAACTGCCAATACCCTTGCAAAGATTGCGACTGGTATGGCTGATAGTTTGGCGACGACGGCAGTTTTGGCGTCCGATAAACCAGTCTATATTTTTCCCGCGATGAATGATGTGATGTATGGTCAACATGCAACGCAACGAAACTTGTACCAGCTTGCCGAAAGTGGATACAAGATTTTTTCACCCGAAGTGGGGCCTCTTGCTGAAGGCTACGCAGCTAAAGGACGTTTGCCGGAACCAGAAACGATTATTGAACTCGTCTTTCAGGCTTTCTACCGCTATTCGCATCCGCAAGTTTTGCAAAATAAAAAATTTGTGGTGACTGCAGGTGGGACCGAAGAGTCGATTGATCCGGTTCGCTACATCAGTAATCGTTCTTCAGGTAAAATGGGCACCGATCTTGCCAATGCAGCCAGTCTGTTAGGTGCTGACGTTATTTTAGTGACGACGCGTCCAGCGATGATGGTGATGAGTGAGGTCAAAGTTGAAACGGTTAAGACGACCGCGCAAATGCAAGCAGCCGTGGCGGTTCATTTTGATGAGACAGATGTGGTGATCATGGCAGCCGCACCGGCAGATTTTCGAGTTGCGAACCCAGCCACACAAAAAATCAAAAAAGTTGCTGGTCAAGATGATTTAAATTTACAGCTCATTAAAAATCCAGACATATTAGCTGGGTTGGGCAAGCAGAAGAAACATCAATTTCTCACCGGATTTGCGGCCGAGACTGAAAACTTACATGCCAATGCACTTAAAAAGTTAACCGCTAAGAACGCAGATCTGATTATTGCCAATCAAGTTGGTCGATCCACTGGTGGTTTCAACGCCGATGAAAATTCCGGCACGATGTTTTTTAAAGATGGTACGACGATTGAAATTCCATTGATGAGCAAGCAAGAAATGGCGCTGCGAATCATTCAAGAAATCAACGAACGGCTTTAGATAAATAAGTTTGGAGGGTTTATATGACAGTTGCACAGGTAATCATTGATATTCCTGCTCAGCAAACAAATCGCCCTTTTGATTATGAAATTCCGCAAGAGTTAGAAGATATTGCCATCCCTGGCGTGCGCGTCTTGGTTCCTTTTGGATGCGCGGGACATTTACGACAGGGATTTATTTGGCATACGGTAGATCATTCTGAATTTTCTGGCAAGTTAAAACCGATTGCGCAAATTTTAGATCTTGATCCTGTCTTGAATTCGGAAATGTTGTCATTGGCTGATTGGCTAGCAACCGATACGTTCTCGTTTCTGATCAGTTGTTTGCAGACAATGTTGCCGAGCGCACTACGAGCTAATTATCAACGCCGCTTTTACTTGAATACGCCATTAGCAACAGACGATCCGTTAAATACGTTGCTAGATAGCGATGACAGCGGTCTGATCCCCGATAAAATTGAGCCTTCATTGCTAGCAGAAATCAAGCGACTAGAGCGTGCCCAGCAATTAAGAATTGAGTATCAGATTTCTCAACGCACGAAGATTAAACAAGAGAAAAATTATACTGGTATTTTGAAATCTGCAGAATATGAGCAACTTCGTGGACATGCACGAGCGAATGCGGTTCAGCAAATCCAGTTATTGACTTTTCTCAGTGTTTCGCCGAGTTTCAGCGGCAATCTGCATAGTTGGGTCACCAAATTACCAGAGTTAAGTACGGCAACTTTAAATAACGCCGTCAAAAAAGGTTGGTTAAAGTCCGAAAGTGTTGAAATTTACCGCCAACCTGAATCAGGCTCGGTGATTGCACCCAAACAAGTCTTGACTGATGAACAGCAAGCTGCTTATGATGCGATTATCGGTGCCATTCAACAAAAACAAAATCAAACTTTCTTGTTAGAGGGTGTGACTGGAAGCGGTAAGACCGAAGTTTATTTAGATGCGATGGCTTATGCCTTACATCTTGGTAAGACAGCGTTGATGTTGGTTCCAGAAATTTCATTGACACCACAAATGGTCGAACGTGTTCAAAGTCGTTTCCCTGGTAAGGTTGCCGTGCTACATAGTGGGCTCTCTGTTGGCGAGCGTTATGATGAATGGCGGCGGATCGAGCGTGGTGAAGCGACGGTTGTTGTCGGCGCACGCTCGGCTGCATTCGCGCCGCTGACCAATATTGGCATTATGATCATGGATGAAGAACATGAAGGTAGCTATAAGCAAGATGATATGCCACGTTATCATGCCCGTGATGTGATTCAGAAGCGTGCGGAGACGTATCATTGCCCAGTGGTATTAGGAAGTGCCACGCCGTCGCTAGAATCGCGTGCGCGAGCACAGAAGGGCCGTTATCAACTGTTGCGTTTGACTAAACGACCTAATGATATTCAAATGCCCACGGTCAATATTGTCGATATGCGCCAAGCTAAAAAAGTTTCCGGCAAGACTGATCTATCGTTGAAATTAATCGAAGAAGTCAAGCAACGTTTGGACAAACATGAACAAAGTGTCTTATTGTTAAATCGACGCGGTTATGCCAACTTCGTGATGTGTCGCGATTGCGGTAATGTAATCAAGTGCCCTAATTGTGATATTTCGTTAACATTGCATCGAGACATCCACGCCTTAAAGTGTCATTATTGTGGACATCAAGAGCCTATCCCAAACGAATGTCCAGCCTGTCACAGTCATAATATTCGTGATTATGGGGCAGGGACTCAAAAAGTTGAACAAGAAATTCAGGAAATTTTCCCAGAAGCGCGTATATTAAGAATGGATGTTGATACCACTTCTCACAAGGGTGGTCATCAACAGATCATTTCTAAATTTGGTCGTCACGAAGCCGATATTTTATTAGGCACGCAAATGATTGCTAAGGGTCTTGATTTTCCTGACGTTACTTTAGTCGGAGTGATTAACGCAGACACTTCGTTGAGCTTGCCGGACTTTCGCGCGAGTGAACGAACTTTTCAATTGTTGACACAGGTCAGTGGTCGTGCAGGACGTGCCGAAAAACTGGGCGAGGTTTATATTCAAACTTTTAACCCTGATAATTACGCGATTCAATTGGCAGCTCGGCAGGATTACGAAACCTTTTATCAACAAGAGATGCGCCTACGTCATCAAGGTGGCTATCCACCATATTTTTATACGATCTTGATTTCGGTCAATCATCGCCAAGAAGATCAGGCAGTCAAAAAAGTTTACCAAATCCAGCGCTGGCTCCAACCTCAATTATCTCCCGAAGCAATCGTTTTAGGACCAACGCCAAGAATGATCACGCGGGTCAACAATCAATATTATTATCAATTGATCATCAAGTATAAAAACGAACCACGTTTGCTAGCAGCGTTGCAGACACTTATAATGAAGATGCAAGGAAAAAGTAGTCAAGGTTTTCAACTACGCATTGATCGCGAACCACTACAGTTTATGTAATTCGATTAAGGAGCTCAACAATGACAACAATCCTATTTATGGGTACCCCCGAGTTTGCTGTTCCAATATTACAAGCATTAGTAAGTAATGCCGACTATCAAGTTTTAGCAGTTGTGACCCAACCAGATAAACCGATCGGGCGCAAACAAGTTCTAACCGCATCTCCAGTAAAAGTTGCGGCACAGCAGTTAAGCTTGCCCATCTATCAACCTGCAAAATTAACGAAGAGCGACGAATTGGCGCAGTTAATTGCAATGACACCAGATTTGATCGTAACGGCTGCCTTTGGTCAATTCTTACCGAAGTCATTATTGGCGGCAGCAAAAATTATGCCGATCAATGTACATGGCTCGCTCCTGCCACAATATCGTGGTGGTGCGCCGATTCAGCGCGCAATCATGAATGGTGACACCGAAACTGGTGTAACTATCATGGAAATGGTTGCCAAGATGGATGCCGGCGATATGTTCAGTCAAGTCAAGGTACCGATCACACCAACAGACACGAGTGCAGATGTTTTTGCTAAATTAAGTTTGGCCGGCCGTGATTTATTACTAGAAACCTTGCCAAAAATTATTGCTGGTTCAATGGTGAAAGTGCCTCAAGATCCAGACAAGGTCACGATTGCACCTAATATTGCTGCCGAAGAAGAAAAACTTGATCTGAATTTAACCGCCTTACAATTAACGAATAAAGTTCGGGCGTTGAATCCAGATCCAGTTGCCTATTTAGTTATAGATGATCAGCGCGTCAAGATTTGGGCGAGTCATCCAGCAGACCTGTCGACGAGTTTGGAGCCAGGACACGTTGTCAAAGCTGACAAAAAGAATTTATGGTTGGCTGCAGGCTCGGGTTCAGTTTGGGCCATCGATAGTTTACAACTGTCAGGTAAAAATAAAGTTTCAGTTAGTGATTTTATGAATGGGAATGGCCGCGAATTAGTCGCTGGTCAAATGGTGGTTGAAGCTTAATGCGAAAAAAATCAGCACGATATTTAACAGTTACCTTACTAGAAGGCATCGAAAAACAACATCGTTATGCCAATTTAAGTTTAAATCATTTATTGCAAAGTGAAGACTTGTCAGAAGTTGATCGTCATTTAGTGACTCGACTGGTTTACGGCACGATTCAGTGGCAATTGCGCTTGGATTATAATTGGAAAGCATTTGTGAAGCACCCAGAAGATCTCCCTTTGTGGATCAAGGTTTTATTACGCGTATCGCTTTACCAGATGTTCTTCCTTGATAAGGTACCAGCGCACGCGATCTTGAATGAAGCCAATGAAATTGCCAAGACACGTGACCATGGTCGCTATACAAAACTGGTCAATGCTGTTTTACGCCATGTTCAACGCAATGGTGAACAGGATTATCAACTGATTCAAGACGATGAGCAACGGTTGAGCATTACGCACAGTATGCCGCTTTGGTTGACACACCGTTTGGTTGCTCAATATGGGTTTGAACGCTGTGAGTCAATGCTCGAACAAGTTAATCAGCCTCCACGTGCAGCGGCGCGTGTAAATACCGAGAAGATTTCTCGGGAAGATTTGTTAGCTGAGCTAGGTGATGAGTTACCCGATTTGAAGCCTAGTCAGTTAAGTCCATTTGGGATTACCGCTGAAGGCGGCAATTTTGCGCAACAGACCCAGTTCCAACAGGGTGAATTGACCGTTCAAGATGAGAGCTCAATGTTGGTCGCACCAAGTCTGCAGCTTAAACCTGGTTACCAAGTTTTGGACGCTTGTTCAGCACCCGGTGGTAAAACAACACACATTGCCAGTTATTTGGAAGCTCATTCTGGTGGGCGTGTCATTGCCTTAGACATTCATCAGAATAAACTGAATTTAGTGGCTGATAACGCTCAGCGGATGGGTGTTGCTGATCGAGTTGTGACCAAGGCGTTGGATGCGCGACTGGTAGACAAAGAATTTAAAGACGACTATTTTGATCGTATTTTAGTGGATGCTCCTTGTTCTGGTTTGGGATTAATGCGGCGCAAGCCAGAAATACGTTATGCCAAACAAGAGCAAGAGATTGCTAATTTACCTAAAATTCAATTGGATATTTTATCCGCAATGGCAAGTAAAATTAAAGTCAATGGCTTAGTTGTTTATAGTACTTGCACTATTTTATCGGCCGAGAATCAAGACGTGGTTGAAAAATTCTTGCAACTACATCCAAACTTTGAGTTAATTAAAGTTCAAGCCGCCGAAGAAATTAATTGGACTGGCGATCAAAAACTATTTCAATTATTAATGGATGATTATCAGACAGATGGTTTCTTCATAGCTTGTTTAAAACGAATAAACTGAGTGGTGCAAAATTATGGATATTGTATATTTAACGGACATTGGTAAACGACGCGCGAATAATCAAGATTATGTGGCGGCTTTCAAGAATCAGGCCGACGTTGTATTTGCAGTTGTTGCTGATGGTATGGGTGGTCATTTAGGCGGCGATGTTGCTTCCGAGATGGCTGTTTCTCAAATTGGTCATGATTTTAAGGAGACAGATATTTCGACTGCCTTTGATCTTAATGACTGGTTATTAAAAGAATTAACGTATGAGAACAATCGTATTATCGATGTCTCAAGCAAGTTTTCTGATTTAACTGGGATGGGAACGACATTTGTTGCACTCATGATCAGTGGTAACCGTTACTTAGTCACTAATATTGGTGACAGTCGTGGTTATTTACTGCGCCACGGTGAATTGCAGCAGATCACTGAGGATCATTCGTTGGTCAATGAGTTAGTTAAATACGGTAAAATCAGCCCAGAAGAAGCACGTAGCCATCCGCAAAAGAATGTCATCACAAGAACTTTAGGTGTCTCAAAGGATGTGCAACCTGATTCTAGTAATGACGTTTGGCATCAAGAGGATCTTTTCTTGCTTTGCAGTGACGGATTAACAAATATGCTGACCGATGATGCCATTCAAGAAATTTTAAATACAGAGGGCGTTTCTCTAAAAGAACGCGCTCAACGTTTGATCGTACAGGCAAATGCAAATGGTGGTCGTGATAATATCAGTGTGTTATTACTGCAACCTGGTAAACAATCAACGGAGGTAGATGATCAATGATGGAACGCGGCTACTTAGTTTCTGGCCGCTATGAAATCCTTGATACATTAGGCGAGGGTGGTATGGCTAATGTTTATGTGGCCGAAGATACCATTCTCCATCGTGAAGTCGCCGTTAAAGTTTTACGAATGGATCTGCAACATGATCAAGCGACGATTCGAAGATTTCAGCGGGAAGCTAAAGCAACTAGTGAATTGTCACATCCCAACATTGTGAGTGTTTACGATGTGGGCGAGGATGGTGGCATCCAGTATATTGTCATGGAATATATTGATGGCAGCAATTTAAAGACTTACATTGAAAAAAAGTTTCCGTTTCCCTTAACTAAAGTGATTTCGATCATGACTCAGATCCTCTCGGCGGTGCAATTGGCGCATAGCAGAGGAATTATACATCGCGATTTAAAACCGCAGAATATTTTGATCACGAAAGATGGTCAAAGTAAAATTGTTGATTTTGGGATTGCTGTCGCGCTCAGTGATGAGTCGGTTACACAAACGAATTCCATGCTTGGCTCTGTACACTATATTTCACCTGAACAGGCACGCGGTAGTTTGCCGACACCACAATCTGATATTTATGCATTAGGTATTATTCTCTACGAGTTACTGATTGGTAAGGTTCCTTTCGCGGGAGACTCAGCCGTCACGATTGCGCTCAAACATTTCCACGATGATATTCCGTCGATTCGTAACGTGAACCCGGATATTCCGCAAGCATTAGAAAATGTCGTCTTAAGAGCGACTGCGAAGGATCCCAAGCAACGGTATCAATCGGCAAACGAGATGTCGGCTGATTTGAAAACCTGTCTGGATCCAGAACGAGCTAATGAACCAAAATTTATACCAGTAGTCGATCAAGATTTATTAGGTGAGACCAAAATCATGCCGAGTCATCTCGATGAGCAAATACCGGCTGATTTTTCTGCAAAAGAACAAGTAACACCATCAAGCGATTCACCAACAAAAAAGCCTGCTAAATTACCTAAGCAAAAAAAGAAAATTCGCTGGCCGTTAATTGTTGGCATTGGTGTTTTGTTGTTAGTTGTCATTGGTATATTTGTTGCATTGATCGTCACTAACCGTGATGTTGACGTGCCTGATATGGCAGGAATGTCGCAAAGTGAAGCTAAAACAGCTTTGGACAAAAATGATTTGGAACTTGGTAAATTGCAGTATGAATACAGCGATAAGGTAGCAAAGGATTTAGTGATCCGCAGCTTGCCGGCTAAAAGTAGTTCAGTGAAGAACGGTTCTAAAGTAGGACTTGTGATCAGTGAAGGTGCCCAAACCTATACACTCGGTAATTATCGCAAGAAAAGCTACGACACAGTTGCCAAAACTTTAGGCAAACTCGGGTTTATTGTCAAACGTAAAGAAAAATCGTCCACGACAATTTCTGCAGGCGAAATTATCAAGCAAAGTATTGCCAAGGGTAAAAAAGTGGTGCCTAAAGAAACAACAATCACGTTGACTGTTAGCACTGGTTTACCAACGCTGACACTGGAAGACTATGTCAATGATGATTATGAGACCGTTCAAACTAGCTTGGAAAATAAAGGTTTGACCGTTACAAAAGAAGAAGCAACTTCAAACACGGTTGACGCAGGAAATATTATTGCACAAAGCTTGCCCGCTGGCACCGAAGTTGTCGCAGCTGAAACAACCATCAAATTAACGGTTAGTACTGGGAAACCCAACGTCACACTGGCTGATCTAGTTGCGGGCGGTTATACGCAGGATAAAGCCAAAACTTATGCAGCTGAAAATAACTTGAAGCTATTCGTTGAGACAGATTATTCCGATGATATCGCGAGTGGTTTGGTCATGTCACAAAGTCCGGCCGCTGGAACGAGTATCGAGCCAGATGCAACGTTGACGATAACGGTGTCTAAGGGAAAAGATCCGAATAAAGAAACAACATTTTCAAAGACGATCACGATTCCTTATCAGGTCGCAACAAGTTCTTCCAGTTCAAGCGTGAGTTCTTCGACACCTAATACGATCCAAGTTTATATTGGGGATGACAAAAACAATCTCAACAGTCTGTATCGGACGTTAGAAATCAGTAAAGACACTGATCTAACATTGAATTTTACAGTCAAGGGAGATTCGACTGCGCAATATCGAATCGTTCGTGATGGGACGCAAATCGCTCAAGAGAGTGTATCTAAATGATGAATGTGGGGAAGTTATGCAATCAGGTAAAATAATTAAATCGATCAGTGGCTTCTATGATGTACAGCTTGATGATGGTTCAATTATTCGGACACGAGCACGGGGAAATTTTCGCAAGCAAAAAATCAAACCGATTGTTGGCGATCTCGTTGATTTTGAGGATGCTTATTTGCTGGCCGTAAAGCCGCGTAAAAATTCGTTGGTACGGCCACCGGTTGCAAACTTAGACGTTGCTATAGTGGTGATGAGTGCCGTTGAACCGGATTTTTCAACGAATTTATTGGATCGTTATCTGGCATATTTAGCAGCTAATCAAATCGACGCGGTTATTTACATGAGCAAGGGCGATTTATTGTCGGCAACGCAACGAACTGAAATTCAGCAAGTCTTGCTGGCATACGAACGGATCGGTTACACGGTTTGCCAAAACGATGCTGAGAGTCAGAGCCAATTAGAAACGTTGGCAGCAAACAAAATCTTGATCGTGATGGGACAGTCTGGTGCGGGTAAATCCACGTTATTGAATCGCTTGTTGCCAGATTTAAAGTTGGAAACGGCGGAGATTTCTTCGAGCTTGAATCGAGGAAAGCACACCACACGAACGGTGACCTTATATCCATTCGGTCATAATGGCCTGATTGCGGATACGCCTGGATTTTCTTCCCTAGATCTCAGTGAAATTGAGCCCACTGACCTGACCCAATATTTTTTAGAGTTTGCAAAAATTGGTACTGGTTGTCGGTTCCGCGGTTGTCAACACATTCAAGAACCGGATTGTGCCGTTAAACAAGCAGTTGAAACCGGTGAGATCGCACAATTTCGCTATGATAATTATTTGCAATTACACCAAGAGTTGAGTCATCTGCGACCAACTTATCGTAAATCTTCAAAGCAGAATTGAGGCAGGCTAATGAGTGAACATGTCGTTAATTTGTTATTAGGTGGTCCTGTGGATTTAATTCCCTCGGCAGAAGTGAAACAACGACAAAATGAAACCTGGATCGGCGTTGATCATGGCAATATTTATTTGCTCGATCAACAGATCGTTCCGAAGATTGCGGTGGGCGATTATGATTCGTTGGATTCTTCAGAGCTGCTACGGGTCGAAAATACGATCAGCGATGTTCGTTATGCGCAAGCCGAAAAAGATTTTACCGATTCGCAGTGGGCTGTGGCAACGGCTTTTAACGATCTCGGTGCGACCCAGGTCAATATTTTCGGCGCGACTGGTGGTCGTCTTGATCATGAGCTCGTTAATTTATTTATGATGACCGATCCGAAAATGCAATCTTGGCTTCGGCAAGTTCGATTGATCGATACGCAAAATCAAATCGACTTTTACGGCGCAGGGGAGTATATACTCGATTATCAGAAGGACTATCGTTATTTAGCTTTTGTTAATTTGACGGCTGTCAGAAATTTAAACTTATGGCAAGTGAAGTATCTGCTGAGCAATTTTTCTGCAGCCTATCCAGTTTCTTGGTCAAGCAATGAATTTTTGCCCGGTAAATCAGCACACTTTAGTTTTGAGAGTGGGATTGTGGCTGTTATTTTAAGTCGAGACAAACATTGTAATCATTGCTAACGAGCCTAATTAATTTGAGATCTAATCTTAGAATTGATTATTTTTTTAAAGAATTCTTGATTTACGCAGATTAAACTTTAAGTTTGGCTTGTAAAATGTGGTTATATATGATAAATTAATTCAGTGAGATTTATTAAGAAAACATAACCAAAGGAGGTTCACAAATGGCTAAAGATTTTATTACAGGACGTAAGACAAGTTTTGGTAACAAGCGTTCACACGCTTTAAACTCATCTCGCCGTACTTGGAAGCCAAACCTTCAAAAGGTTCGTATTTTAGTTGACGGCAAGCCTAAGCGCGTTTGGGTTTCAGCTCGCGCACTTAAATCAGGTAAAGTTACCCGTGTCTAATAATCTGAACAACTTTGAACAGTAAAAAGATCAGCCAATTTATGTGGTTGATCTTTTTTTGTGATTCTGCACTCTGATTGAAACGTGCTGTGCAACACTGAAATCTAGCGTCTAAGCAACTAAAACAAAAAATTAAAATGCCAATTTTCAGCTTTAGTTATCTTAGTCGTAGATTTCAACCCGTGTTGCTCCGCACTCTTATTTTGAAATCTCTTTTTTCTATGCTAAAATAAATTTAGGTGTATAGTTGTGTTATTAAATTGCTAATAGGAGGCCACTCATGGCAGTTAAAATTAGATCTAAGTTTGGCGAAATCGATATTGCTAATAATGTCATTGCCACAGTTGTCGGTGGTGCTGCAACGGATATTTATGGTATCGTCGGAATGGCTAGTAAGAATCAGATTCGCGATAATTTGAATGAAATTTTGAGACGCGAGCATTATTCGCGCGGTGTTGTTGTGCGCCAGGAAGATTCTGGCGTGGCAGTTGACGTCTACATTATCATTGCTTATGGTACTAAAATTTCAGAAATTTGTCGCAATGTTCAAGATAAAGTTAAATACAATCTTGAGTCGATGCTGGGAATGGCAGCAAACTCAGTCAACGTATTTGTACAAGGCGTTAAGGTAATCGGCGAGTTAGATTAGCCATTATCAGCAAATTGTTCTCAGGAGGAATAAATAATCGTGCAGTTAAAAGAAATTCAAGGCAAGCAATTTCAAGATATGATTCGAGTTGCTGCCCATCGTTTAGGGCGTAATGCTGAGTTTGTCAATTCATTAAATGTTTTTCCCGTGCCTGATGGGGATACTGGGACTAATATGAATTTAACCGTTAAATCCGGTGCTAAAGCAGTCAACGAAACAAACAGTGAAGATGTCGGTTTATTAACTAAAAAATTTGCTAAGGGGCTCTTAATGGGCGCCCGCGGCAATTCAGGCGTGATCACTTCTCAACTGTTCCGTGGATTTGCGAAGAGTACAGAAG
Organism: Lapidilactobacillus mulanensis; assembly: GCF_003946215.1. GTDB lineage: Bacteria > Bacillota > Bacilli > Lactobacillales > Lactobacillaceae > Lapidilactobacillus > Lapidilactobacillus mulanensis. The sequence continues at coordinate 71,394 of NZ_RHOW01000003.1, read as the reverse complement.
GCAAAGAAAAGTTGAACGCCAAAGATTTGGCCAGTGCTTTTACTGGTGGCGTTGAAACTGCCTATCAAGCCGTGATGAAGCCGGTTGAAGGGACGATCTTAACTGTTGCACGTGAGGCTGCAAAAGCTGCGCTGCTGAAAGCTAATGAATCCGATGATATTATTGAAGTTGTTAAGGCGCTGGTTGAAACTGCAAAAACCGCACTTGCATCAACTCCTGATTTATTACCCGTTTTGAAAGAGGTCGGTGTCGTCGATTCTGGGGGCCAAGGCTTAGTTTTTATTTACGAAGGGTTCCTAGAAGGACTGACCGGTGAAACGGCTGAGAAGGACGTTTACGTGCCAGATGAGGCCGAAATGGATGAGATGGTCAATGCCACTCATCATCAATCAGTTCAGAGTCAACTTTCGACGGCCGATATTAAATTTGGTTATTGTACAGAAATGATGGTTGAATTGGGCCAAGGTTCTAAACCTACTGAAAAATTTGATTATCAAGTTTTCCGCAACTATCTCAATGAGTTAGGCGATTCTTTACTGGTTGTTGCTGACGAAGAAGTTGTTAAAGTCCATGTCCACACAGAACATCCGGGACAAGTTTTGGGCTATGGTCAGAAGTTTGGCAGCCTAGCTAAAATTAAAATTGATAATATGCGGATCCAACACGAAAATATTATTGAAAAAGACGAACCACAACCAGTTAAGGGGCCACAGGAATGGGGAATTGTTGCCATTGCTTCTGGTGAAGGTGTGGCAGAATTATTCCGTAGTTTAGGCGTTACTTATGTGTTGAGTGGTGGACAAACCATGAATCCTAGCACGCAAGATATTGCTGAAGCTATCAAGGCAACCAACGCAAAAAAAGTTTTGGTTTTACCAAATAATGGCAATATTTTATTAGCTGCGAAACAGGCACAAGAAGTTGTTGAGCAGGAAGTCGGGATCGTCCCAAGTAAATCCATTTCTCAAGGGATGACCGCATTACTTTCCTTTAATCCTGAATCTAGCATTGACGGCAATGTTGCTGAAATGACCGACGCCTTGGCAATGGTCAAGAGTGGTCAAATCACCGAAGCTATTCGCGACACCGAAATTGATGGCTTACAGATCCACGAGGGCCATTTTATGGGGATCGTTGATGGTAAGATTCTTGTCGATAATGCGGATCGTTTACAGGCATCGATCGAAACCGCAACGAAGATGTTGGATGATGAGAGTGAAATCGTGACGATTATTATCGGACAATCGGGTAGTGAGCAAGAAGCGCAACAAATCGCTGATGCGGTTACTGCCGTTGATGATGAGATCGAGGTTGAAATTCATCAAGGAGATCAACCAGTTTATCCATATTTGATCGCGGTGGAGTAGTTAACTGAATTGATAGGTTCGTTGGAATCAATAATTGGGACCGAGGCAGAAAGCAATTGTGCTTGAACTCTGTCTGGTCCTGTTTTTATGGAGGTGATTTAATGCGGCTGAATGACTCAGTCGGCGTGTTGACAGGTGTTGGTCCGAAAACAGTGACCGGTTTAAATTCATTGGGAATTTTTTCGATCCGAGATCTGTTATTTTATTTTCCATTTCGATACGACGATTTACAAGCTCGTCCGTTGGCGGAGTTAGCTGATCAAGAAAAGGCGCTGTTTAAAGGGACTGTGATCAGTGCACCCGTCGTGAGTTATTTTGGGCCGCATAAAGTTCGCCTCAATGTTCGCTTGTTGATCGAACAAACAGTCGTGATCGTCACTTTTTTTAATCAGCCTTGGTTGAAAGATAAATTCTTGCCAGATGAGGAAATTGCGGTCTACGGCAAATGGAACGAGAGTCGTAAAAGTGTCGTTGGTTTAAAAGTGATCACGCAAAACACGCAAAATGAACTCGATCCAATTTATTCAGTCAATAAACAGATCCGACAAAAAAAGTTGATCGAGCTGATTCAATCGGCCTATCAAGAAACCGGCGAATTGCTTATTGATATTGTCCCGGAAAATATTCGTCAGCATTATCGGTTGTTAACGGATTCTGAATTGGTGCGGCAAATGCATTTCCCAAAAACGATTCAGGAATCTGATGCTGCCCGGCGCACCGCAATTTTTCGGGAGTTTTTCTTATTCGAAGTCAAGATTCAACAAGTCCGCCAGACGAATGGTCAAGTCGATGATGGGTTACAATTAGCTTACGATTTACCCTCGCTGAAAGAATTCATTGCGACATTGCCCTTTGCGCTGACAGGCGCGCAGAAACGTGTGGTCAACGAAATTTGCGCCGATTTAAAATCACCTCAGCATATGAATCGTCTTTTGCAAGGCGATGTTGGTTCAGGTAAGACAGTGGTGGCAGCACTTGCAATGTTTGCTGCAGTTACAGCAGGCTATCAAGCGGCGTTAATGGTACCAACAGAAATTTTGGCCGAGCAACACTATCAAAAACTGGTTAAATTATTTGCACCGATGAAAGTTCACGTCGCGTTGTTAACTGGATCGATGAAAGGACCCGAGCGGCAGAGTTCACTGACTGAAATTGAAACCGGTCGTGCCAATATTGTGATCGGCACCCACGCATTGATCCAAGACACGATCAATTATGCTAAGCTTGGGTTTATCGTGATCGATGAGCAACATCGCTTCGGTGTGAATCAACGGCGCTCACTACGAGAAAAAGGGTTGAATCCTGACATTTTATCTATGACTGCAACACCGATCCCTAGAACTTTGGCAATCACAACTTATGGTGAAATGGATATTTCCACGATCGATGAATTACCTGCTGGTAGGCGACCGGTTGAGACAAGTTGGCTTAAAATCAATCAAGCTGACAAAGCCTTGGCATTGACGCGGAATCAACTTGATCATGGCGACCAAGCATTTGTGATCGCACCTTTGATCAGTGAGTCGGATAAAATGAGTTTACAAAATGCTGAAGACTTGTACGAAAAGTTGTCAAAATATTTTGCACCCAAATATCAAGTGGCCTTGCTTCATGGTCAAATGAGTTCGGATGAAAAAGCGGCAACCATGGCATCTTTCAACCGTAATGAAATTCAAGTGTTGGTGGCAACCACGGTCGTTGAAGTTGGTGTGGATGTGCCCAATGCGAATATTATGATCATATACAATGCGGATCGATTTGGATTAGCTACGTTGCACCAATTGCGCGGTCGCGTTGGTCGGGGTGATCGACAAGCCTTCTGTTATTTAATTGCCGATCCTCAAAATGAAGTGGCAGTTAAACGCATGGAAATCATGACGCAGACGAATAATGGGTTCACTTTAGCAGAAGCCGACTTGAAATTACGCGGACAAGGTGATATTTTTGGGGATAAGCAGTCTGGTTTGCCGGAGTTTAAAATCGGTGATCCAGTGGGTGACAATAACAGTCTAGTCACGGCTCATCAAGTTGCCCTCGAGTTATTTCGTGAGGATCCACAATTAGAAGCACCGCAGAATTTACAACTGAAACAATATTTGTCTGAATTAAAAGATAACGAAAATTTTGATTAGGGGATGAGCATATGAAGATTGCGGTAGATGCAATGGGTGGCGACCACGCACCAGAAGTCGTTGTGAATGGTGTAATGAAGGCACGTGATCAATGGCCTGATCTCGAATTTATGATGTTTGGTGATCGTGCCAAAGTTGAACCATATTTGACTGACGAAACACGTATTGAATTTGTGCAAGCAGATAGCCAAATTCTTAATGAAGATGAGCCAGTAAAAGCGGTTCGCCGAAAAAAAGATTCTTCAATGGTCATGGCAGCACAAGCGGTCAAAGATGGAAAAGCCGAAGCACTTTTTTCATTAGGAAATACGGGTGCGTTATTGGCGACAGGTATCTTCGTGATCGGTCGGATCAAAGGCATCGAACGGCCGGCGTTGATGCCTTCATTGCCAACAGTTAATCCCAACAACATGGTCAATTTACTCGACTGTGGTGCCAATGCAGAAAGTAAAGCCAGCTATCTGGAGCAATGGGCGTTAATGGGCACGATTTATGCGCGCGACATTCGTAACATTGCGAAACCGCGAGTGGCGTTGCTCAACAACGGCACTGAATTTGACAAGGGTGATCCCTTACATCAGGAAGTTTATCAACGGTTAGAAAAAAACCCAGCGATTAATTTCGTGGGTAATGTTGAATCGAGTAATTTGCTACAAGATAAAGCTGACGTGATCGTTTCTGATGGTTTTACAGGTAACGCCGTTTTAAAAGCAACTGAAGGTATGGCTAGTTTGTTGTTGAAAATGATCAAAGATACTTTATTAAACAGTGGCATTGGTGTTAAACTAGGGGCTGCGATGATTAAACCAGCTCTGGGCGAGATTAAAAATCGTTTTAGTATATCTGACAATGGTGGTGCAGTTTTACTAGGCGTCAATGCGCCTGTGATCAAAACCCATGGTGGTTCAGATGAAGGCGCGGTGATTTCAACGATCGGCCAGATCCGCGAGATGCTCGCTAAGCAAACGATTCCGCAAGTCATCAATTATTTGAAGGAAAATCCGATCAAGTAATGATGAAGTATCAGTAACAAATCGACCAGAACGAATTTCAGGAGGACAATAATGACAGAAACAGAAGTATTTGATAAGATCGCCAGCTTGATTGCCGACCGTTTTGAGGTTGATCAAAGCACGATCACGCGTGACACAAATATCAAAAATGATTTATCCGCAGATTCAATTGATTTGGTTGAGTTTGTCTTGGAATTGGAAGATACATTTGACGATGAAATTCCAGATGAAGATGCTGAAAAAATTATTACAGTTGGTGACGCAGTTAAATATATTGATGCGCACCAAGATAAGTAATTTATTGAGATTTAAATTGGTTCAAAGGCCGGGCTCTGAATGATCAAAGTGATCATTCAGAGCTTTTGCGTTTTGTTGAGCTTAAGTTTATACATTGCCCATTCTAAACGGGCTGTACAACCCTGAAATTTCGTTTTGGTTGTAATTGTTTCTTAGGGTATAATGTAAATTGTGGTATTCTGTAGTTTTGATCGCGCCGAAGGTTTGAACTTGATGTCTAAGTGATTAGTTTTTTAATTAATAAATTTAGCCATGTCTTTCAATTGTGCTTCGGTAGCTTGTTTAGGAGATGACCAATATGGTAGCAGCAGAATTTGTCAGCGAGTTGCGGGCAAAATATGGTGTTGAGTTTAAAGACCTTGGTTTGTTAGATGCGGCTTTTACACACGCTTCGTTTGCAAACGAGAATAAAGAATTAGGTTATGGCAATTATGAGCGTCTAGAATTCTTGGGTGATGCGGTGATGGAATTAGCTGTGTCAGACTATTTGTTTGAGAATTATAAGCATTTACCAGAAGGCAAACTTACTCGGTTACGCGCCGCAATTGTTAAATCGTCGAGCTTTTGTCAATTATCGATTGATTCTGGTTTTCAACCCTACATTCGGTTAGGCGTCGGTGAAGAAAAAATGGGTGCGCGCTCACGAGCAGGATTGCTTGAGGATGTTTTTGAAGCCTTTAATGGCGCGCTATATTTGGATCAAGGCATGCCAGCTGTGGTTGCTTTTTTGAAGCAGGTTCTTTTCCCAAAAATTGATGCTGGTCAATATTCCTATGATACGGATCATAAAACCAGATTGCAGGAATATTTACAACGTAATGGTGAACGTAAAATCGAGTATGTTGTGATGAAATCTGAAGGCTCTGCCAACGAGCGGGACTTTCTAGTCGAATTACGTGTTGACGGGAAGCCGTTGGCACAAGGTGTCGGCCAAAATAAAAAAGCCGCCGAAAAAAATGCGGCGGAAACGGCATTAAGCCAGTTACAAGAACATGAGAATGGGTAGGAAGATCAATGCCGCTAAAATCACTGATGATCAACGGATTCAAATCATTTGCAGATAAAACTATAATTGAATTTACAACCGGGATCACAGGAATCGTCGGCCCTAATGGTAGTGGGAAGAGTAATATTACCGAAGCCATTCGTTGGGTGATGGGTGAACAGTCGGCTAAGAGTTTGCGGGGCAGTCACATGCCGGATATTATTTTTGCCGGGAGTGCGCTACGTCCTGCTTTAAATCGGGCCGAAGTTACGCTGGTCTTTGATAATCGCGATCATTCTTTGAAGACTGATCAAGCGACTGTGGAAATTTCTCGGCGTTTATTTCGTGACGGCACCAGTGATTTTAGACTTAATCACCGGAGTTGTCGTTTGCGTGATATCAGTGATTTATTTCTTGATTCAGGTTTAGGCAAAGAAGCTTTTGCGATTATTTCGCAGGGCCGAGTTGAAGAAGTTTTCAATAGTAAACCTGAAGATCGGCGAACGATTATTGAAGAAGCAGCTGGCGTTTTTAAATTTAAACAGCAAAAAAAGCAGGCTGAATCCGAATTGGCCGTGACCAATGAGAATCTGAATCGGATCGCCGATATTGTTTCTGAATTGGCCGGACGCGTGGAACCTTTGTGTAAACAAGCCAGTCGTGCAAAGGATTATCAGCGCCAAAAAGCAAGCTTTGATGAGTTAAATCAACAAATTTTAGCGCTTGAGTTAGCTGATCTGCACCAACAACAGAATCAACAAATTCAGCGGCAACATGAACTGAATGAGATCTCCCAAAAAATTGATCAGCAAACTCAGACGGTCAGTCAGCAATTGACCACAGCGCGCGAAAATTCTGAAGCTATCAATCAGAAAATTGAAGCCCATCAAGATCAGTTAGTCGAGCAAACACGTCAGCAAGAGAGTTTGAACGGTCAGATTTCTTTGTCGCAGGAGCGCGCGACTTATCACCAGACTAATTCAGAATCCTTACAGAAACAACTGGCTGAAAATGAAGCGGCTAGTGCGACACAAGTTGATGTTATCACGCAAACGAAAGCTAAACTCGTGACAGCACAGACTGAAAATGATCAACTCACGGCGCAATTGTCTCAATTGCAGACGCAACAGGGTGAAAATCAGGAGGATCTTGCACAGCAAGTCAACGATTTGCGTGCCGATTACATCGAACAATTGCAAAAGCAAACGACGATCCGCAACGAGATCGTTTTTGGCCAAGATAATCTGAACAAGTTGACGGCTCAGCAACAACAGGCTGAAGAAGATTTAACCAAGTTGCAGATGCAAAAACAAGCCTTACAAGCAACTGTGCGTCAATTACGAGAAGTTGACCAACAACAAGCCGAGCAGCAACAAGCTCAGCAGCAACAATTAACTAAACTTGATCAGCAATTAGCTGAAGTACGGCAAACGATCACCGATAAGGAACAGAGTTGGTACCAACAACTCGAACAATTTCAACAACAAAAAGCACGCTATCAGAGTTTGGAAGAATTAACAGCCGATCACAGTGGCTTTTACCAAGGTGTGCGTGCCGTTTTAAATTCAAAAAATAAATTATCTGGATTAATCGGTGCAGTGGCAGATTTATTGCGGGTTCCTGCGAAGCTGCAGTTTGCAATCGAACAAGTTTTAGGCTCGCAATTGCAACAAGTCATCTGTGAAGATACACAAAGCGCGGAACAAGCAATCAGTTTTTTAAAGGCACAACGTTTGGGACGCGCAACTTTCTTGCCATTGACAACGATTCGCCCGCATTATTTAGATCGTGGTCTTTTACAAACCGCACAGCAGTCGGCTGGGTTTGAAGGCGTCGCGGCAGAATTAATTCAGTATGATCCTAAGCTGAAAAATGTGATCGATCATTTGTTGGGAAACATTTTAGTGGTTGATCAATTATCTGAAGCCACTCAATTGGCTAAGGCGATTCATTATCAAACCCGGATCGTAACATTGGACGGGGATATTTTAACACCTGGTGGCGCGATGACTGGTGGTAAAACGAAGCAACAACGCAACGGATTGCTGAGCCGCCAACAAGAATTGACCCAATTGAAAGCAACAATCAAACAACAACAGGGTGAATTAAATACCTTGCAGGCAACAATTAGTGCAAGCAAGGAGCAGTCCACGCAATTGAGTGGTCAACGTATTGCGCTCGAACAAAAGTTACAGGCCTCTGCGAAATCAGCGAATGTTGCCAAACAGTATGTCACCGAGCAAGAACAGAATTTACAACGATTGGAACAACAAATTAAGATCGAGCAATTGACTCAGGAACGGCATCAATCTGAATGTGTTGAATTGCAGCAACAACTCAGGGACAAGTCAACTGAACAGCAGACGATTGCTGCAAAGATCGATGCGCAAAAAGAGACGATTGCCCACACACAAGAGCGGCTGACTAATTTTACCGCCCAGCAAGAGACTTTAACTGGACAAGTCAGTGAATTGAAGACAAAATTTGCAGTGGCACAGGCATCTTTGGCTAATGTCGTTGAGGAGCAGCAACGACAAGAAACCGAATTGAAGAATTTGCAGCAACAACATTCTGAATTACAAGAATCCTTGCGTGAATTAACCGCCAATCAACAACAAACACAGCTTAGTGCACATCAAGTTGCTGAACAGTTGCAAAAATTAACGGCGACAATTTCCGCATTGAAGGCTAAATTGGCACAGTATAAACAAGAACGGCAAGCACTTGCAGATCAAATTGAAGCGTTAGAACCACAAACGCAGCGACAATATCAGTTACAAAAGCAAACAGCTAGAGAGCAAGAAGAAGTCGCCGTCGCGTTGAATTCACTGAAATTGGAAATGAATACGCGTTTGACCACATTGCGTGAAGACTATCAATTAAGTTTTGAAGCGGCCTATCAGAATTTAGCGGCTGATCATCAGTCGCTTGATGAACTCAATTCTGCCTTAAAATTAGTGCGAATGACCTTACGCGATATTGGGCACGTTAATCTGGATGCCATTGCTGAATTTGACGAGGTCAATGAGCGTTATGAATTTTTGTCGAAGCAACAAGATGATTTGATCACGGCACGGACCGAATTATTGAAGACGATGGGAAATATGGATCAAGAAGTTTCTCAACGTTTTTCAACGACATTTACAGCTGTGAATCAGGCCTTTACGGATATTTTTCCAAAAATGTTTGGCGGCGGTCAAGCTAAACTAGAATTAACGGATCCGGGAAATTGGCTCACTACCGGAATAGAAATCAATGCGCAGCCACCTGGCAAGAAATTACAGAGCCTCAGTTTGTTATCCGGTGGTGAACGAGCATTGACGGCGATCACGTTGCTTTTTGCAATCTTAAAAGTGAAACCTGCACCTTTCAGTATTCTTGATGAAGTCGAGGCGTCTTTGGATGATGCTAACGTCGATCGTTTTGCCAATTATTTGCGGCATTACGAAGATCAAACGCAGTTCATTGTGATCACGCATCGTAAAGGCACCATGATGCAAGTTGATCGTTTATACGGTGTCACGATGCAAGAATCAGGTGTCTCAAAAATCATTAGCGTGTCATTGACCGATGTTGAAGGCGAACAATTAGTTTCAGGGAATTGATTGGTTAGAACATCGATTCTCACAGCTTATTGTTAATAATACGAGGAGGTATGTAAATGGGATTTTTTGATCGGGTAAAAAAAGCGTTTGGTGCTAAACCCAAAGCAGATGAAGAAAAGCAGTCTGAAGAAGCAGAATTAAAACAAGAAGCGGTATTAGACTCAGAGGGTTCAGAAACAAGCGAACAAGCCGAAAAAATGTCGGAAAATTCGACCGTTGAAGATTCTGAAGATGTTACCGAACAACAAGAATCAGAAGCGTTCACTGAAAATGATTTGGAGGCTGTTGAGGTCGAATCTGAATCGACGACGACACCTGATTCTGAGCAAGAAGCAACACACGCTGAACAATCGGTTGTCCAGTCTGAAGAAATTTCATCAGAAGATCGAGTGGAAACTTCTGATGACAATGAGCAGGCACCAACAGACCCAATAGTAGATGAAACGTCAAAAGTCGCTTCAACAGATCAAGCAACTGATTCGACTAGCGAGTCAAGTGTTGAAGTCGACGAAGATTTAACTGAAGCGCAGGAACCCGACGAAGATTCAAGTGAACCTCTTGACTCTGACGCCGATGAATCTGACTCGGTGGCGGAATATGATCAAGGCTTAGCCAAAAGCCGTACTGGTTTTACGGCTCGATTAAATAAATTCTTAGCTAATTTCCGTTCTGTCGACGAAGATTTCTTCGAAGATCTGGAAGAAATGTTGATTGAAGCTGATGTTGGTTTTGACACAGCGATGACGATCAGTAATCAGTTGCGTGAAGAAGTTAAATTAAAAAATGCCAAGACTAAAAAGCAAGTTGGTCAAGTCATTGTTGAAAAAATGGTCGATATTTACGGCGAAGCCGGCGAGCAAGAAGACAACACGCTTCATTTTGCTGAAGCTGGTGAGCCCACAGTTTACTTGTTTGTTGGTGTCAATGGCGCTGGTAAAACGACGACGATCGGCAAATTGGCGGCGAAATATCACGATGAAGGAAAAAGTGTTCTGTTGGCTGCCGGCGATACATTCCGCGCCGGGGCAATTGAGCAACTGGCCGAATGGGCGCGCCGCACAAAGACTGACATTGTGACTTCTAAAGCGGGCGCAGATCCAGCGTCAGTTATTTTTGAAGCGGCCAAGAAGGCCCACGCAGAGAACTATGATATTTTGCTTGTTGACACCGCGGGTCGCTTACAAAATAATGTGAATTTGATGAACGAGTTGGCAAAAATCAAACGCGTTATCGTGCGTGAATTACCCAATGCCCCGCAAGAAGTCTTATTGGTTTTGGATGCCTCAACCGGTCAAAACGCTTTAAATCAAGCCAAGCAATTTAGCAAGACGACAGATGTGACTGGGTTGATTTTAACGAAGTTAGATGGCAGTTCGAAGGGCGGAATCGTCATCGCCATTCGCAACGAGCTGCATCTACCCGTTAAATTAGTTGGCTTAGGTGAAAAAACGGCGGACTTACAATTATTCGATCCGGCCAAATATGTTTATGGACTCTTCAAGGATTTAATCGAGGACTAATCGCAATAGGCAAGTGAGGAAAAATCAATGGCAGTGGAATCAAACGAGCAAATCAATGAATTGTATGATTTTTATCATGAACTGCTGACTAAGAAGCAAGCGACTTACTTGGATCTTTATTATGCTGAAGATTATTCATTGGGTGAGATCGCAGAACAATTTAGCGTGAGTCGCCAGGCAGTATATGATAATATTAAGCGAACCGAGAAAACTTTGGTCAAGTATGAAGAGAAGTTACAATTGATTGCCCATTTCCGCCAGGAGCTGAGTTTGGTCAATCAATTAAATGATTTAGTGACACAACATTATCCAGAAGATGAGACGCTTAAAGAACTTGTGGCGAAATTTGAAAATTTAGTTGATGCCCAGTAAGGATGGTAGAAGATGGCTTTTGAAGGTTTAACACAACGACTGCAGAATGCATTTAACGGTTTGAAACGTAAAGGTAAGGTTAGCGAAAGTGATGTTCGCGATGCAATGCGAGAAATTCGTTTGGCACTGCTTGAAGCCGACGTTAATTTTGATGTGGTCAAAGAATTCGTCAAGACCGTACGTGAACGCGCGGTTGGTACCGAAGTTTTAAATAGTTTGACCCCAGCGCAACAAATCGTCAAAATTGTGCATGATGAATTAGTGAAGGTCATGGGCGATGCCGCCGTGCCTTTGAACAAGTCACCACACATTCCAACGGTGATCATGATGGTCGGGCTGCAAGGTGCCGGTAAAACAACGACGGCTGGTAAATTGGCTAAGCGTTTAGTCGATCAAGAAAAAGCACGTCCATTAATGATTGCGGCCGATATTTATCGCCCCGCCGCCGTTGATCAATTAGTGACGATCGGGCAACAACTAGATGTGCCTGTTTTCGAAATGGGAACAGATCATGACCCTGTCGAAATCGTGAAACAAGGGTTGGCACAAGCTGCTGAAAATAAAAATGATTATGTGATCATCGATACTGCCGGTCGATTAGAAATCGACGAACAGTTGATGCAGGAATTGAGCAATATCAAGGCACTCGCGCAACCAAATGAAATCTTGCTGGTTGTCGATTCGATGACTGGTCAAGTGGCAACTCAGGTGGCAGAAGGATTTAATCAGCAACTCGACATCACCGGTGTTGTCTTAACGAAGTTGGATGGCGATACCCGTGGTGGTGCAGCGCTATCGATTCGCACGGTCACTGGCAAGCCAATCAAGTTTGTCGGCCAAGGTGAAAAATTAGATGCGTTAGATGTCTTCTATCCAGATCGAATGGCCGATCGAATCTTAGGCATGGGCGATATGATGACCCTGATCGAAAAGGCGCAAACCGATTACGATCAAGAGCAAGCCGAAAATATGGCCCGCAAGATCCAAGAGAATGATTTTGACTTCAATGATTTCGTCGATCAAATGAGTCAGATTCAAAACATGGGACCACTTGATGAAATCATGAAGATGATTCCAGGTATGGCCAATAATCCTGCACTCAAAAATGTGAAGATGGATCCCAAAGACATCGATCACATCAAGGCAATCGTTTATTCAATGACGCCTAAAGAGCGTCGCGATCCAGACTTGCTCAATCCCAGTCGCCGTCGCAGAATTGCCGCGGGTTCTGGTCGTAGTGTCCAAGAAGTCAATCGTATGATCAAACAATTCAAACAGTCACGCGATATGATGACTAAGATGTCAAAAGGCAATATGAATGGCATGGAAAATATGTTTGGCAGTGGCATGCAAGGCAAAATGGGTAAGATGGCTATGAATTCGATGGTCCGTAAGCAAAAGAAGAACAAAAAGAAACGATTGAAGAATGCCAAGCGGTTTAAATCTTAGGATTTTAGCTACCTTCGGCAGAAGCTGCTTCAGAAAGTAATATGTCTGTTGCGGAGTTTTTTGTGAGAGCTTTTTTCGGGCTCAATTAACGTGATTAAAAATCTTAATCTACCTGCGGCAGAAGTTGCTCCAGAAAATAGTGGGACGTTGCTGTGGAGACGGCTGCAGGATTTCCAAAGACCGGAAATTCTTCCGCCTGAAATGTGAGCTCTTCCAAAACCGGGAAGATCTCACATTTTCTCTTTCTGTAAACTCACAAAAACTGTTCGTTAACAGAAATACCACTGCAATCCAACTATTTTCTTCCGCAACTTCTGCCTAAACTTATTTCGTTTAGATTATGATCTGAATAACAGGGTTCCTTAAGCGTGATTGACATTGTTGCCTTTGCTGGGAATAGTTCAGCTTAAAAGTCGGAACGATAATCAAGTCCGCCTTTCGTCTTCTAGAAATTAAAGTTGCGGTATAAGTCAGTTGCACAGGACTAGCCGTTGACTAGAGCCAGCACTATAAAACTGCCGAGATGAGTCAGAACGCGGAAGAAAAAGTTGCGACTCGCAGTGAAATTGTTCTTGCGGGACCAAATAATTTATTAAATCTTCTCAGATAAGTTGCGCAATAATTCAGTTATCCACCAAGCCCAAGTCCCGCTAGAACAAGGGTGATCTTCAAGACTTTTGCGGTTTTCAAAAGGCTTGAAGTCATCCCCACAGCGAGGCGCAACATTTTTCTGCAGCGTTCTGGCGGAACCAAACTAAATCCCACCTCATGTAAACAAAGCCTTCATGAATTAGATCAAGGGTTTAAAAGTCATCCTTACATTTTTCAAGCTGTAAAGAAAAAACTCTTTACATTCAAATTAGATACTGGTATATTATTAATGTTAGTTATTTTTAGGAGGAAATTTATTTATGGCTGTTAAAATTCGTATGCGTCGCATGGGTTCAAAACGTCGTCCGTTCTACCGTATCGTTGTTGCTGATTCTCGCGCACCTCGTGATGGTCGCTTCATTCAAGAAGTTGGTTACTACAATCCAATCAGTGACCCAATCCAATTGAAGTTAGAAGAAGACGTCATCTTAGACTGGTTACAAAAAGGTGCACAACCTTCAGATACAGTTCGGACTTTACTTTCTTCAAAAGGAATCATGAAGAAGTATCACGAATCACGCTTCGAAAAGAAGTAGTTGACGATGAAATCAGCAGATGTAAGTGAATTAATCAGCGCAATTGTGAGGCCATTGATTACAATGCCAGATGAATTGACAATTAATACTGTTGACGATGAGCGTTTCACAACTTATAATTTGTCACTCGATCGTAAAGATGTTGGTCGAATTATCGGCAAGCAGGGACGGGTTGCTCAGGCAATTCGGACGTTGATTTACGGCATTCGCTTAGATAATGGCAAACGTATTCGCTTAAATATTGTAGACAAGTAAGACTTTAGGGCTCATCACTAGTATGAGTCCTTTTATTATGGTGAGGTTTAAAATGACGAATTATTATGAAGTTGGCAAGATCGTAACCACCCACGGTTTGAAGGGTGAAGTTAAGGTTGCAGCCACGACAGATTTTCCGAATGAACGCTTCAAAAAAGGAGCGACGCTTTTCTTCCAGATGAACGGGCAATGGCAGCCATTGCATGTTGCTTCGACGCGTCCACATAAAGGCATGTATTTACTGACTTTTGCTGAGTATCAAGATATTAATGATGTGCAGCACTTACTGCAGCAAATGCTTTACGTAGACGAGGCGGATCAGCAAGAATTAGCGGCGGATGAATATTATTATCGCGATATTGTCGGCCTGACTATCATTGATCAAGCAACGAATGAATCGATCGGCAAAGTTCGCGAAATTTTAGCGCCTGGTGCTAATGATGTTTGGGTCGTCGCACGACCTGGTCAATCCGATTTATTACTGCCATTTTTAAAATCAGTCGTTCTTAAAGTCGATGTTGCTAACAAAACCGCATTGGTCGATATTCCTGAAGGATTAGATGATTAACTATGCAGATTGATATTTTAAGTTTATTTCCAGAAATGTTTGACGCGATGAATTATTCATTGATCGGTCGCGCGCAAGAAAAAAAGCTACTAAACATTGATGTGACCAATTTTCGCGATTACACTAAAAGTAAACATCATAGTGTCGACGATACGCCCTATGGTGGTGGTGCGGGGATGCTATTAGAAGTGCAACCGATTGCTGATGCGCTAGCACATGTTGAACAGACGCATGGTCATGCCGATCGAACAATCATTTTAGATCCAGGTGGTCGTCCGTTTGATCATCAATATGCAGTCGAACTTGCCGAATGTGACCATCTTACTTTTATTTGCGGTCATTATGAAGGTTTCGATCAACGTGTTTACCAAATGGCGACGGATCAAATCTCATTAGGCGATTATGTTTTGACCGGCGGTGAGTTACCTGCGATGGTGATGATCGATGCGATCAGTCGACAAATTCCGGGTGTTTTAGGAAGTCAGGAGTCTGCAGCGACCGATTCGTTTGCCCAAGGGTTACTTGAATACCCGCAATACACACGTCCGGCCGACTATGAGGGCCGCCAGGTGCCAGAGGTACTTACGAATGGGAATCATCAATTAATTGCCCAGTGGCGTTTAAAAGCGGCAGTTTGGCGGACGCTAAAACAACGGCCAGATTTACTCGAAGGCATTGAAACTCCAGAAATAAAAAAGTTGATTCGTGAATTGAACGCTCAGGAAGACTTGTCAGACTTCACTGATTTATGATAGAATATAACATTGGAACAGTAAGTTGCGTGATATTTCGTTGCGCGATCATCATTCCATAACAACGATATTCCGCTGTGGCGACTTAATGGCGACATATGAATGTCAGTGAAAGAGGAGAAAAAATATGAATCCATTGATCGAAGAAATTACCAAAGAACAATTGCGCACTGATATTCCAGATTTTCGCCCTGGCGATACGCTGAGAGTTCATGCAAAAATCGTCGAAGGTACGCGCGAACGTATCCAGCTTTTCGAAGGTGTTGTTATTAAACGCCATGGTACTGGTATTCGCCAAACTTATACTGTTCGTAAGATCAGTAATGGTGTTGGTGTTGAACGTACTTTCCCACTTCACTCACCACGTGTTGCTGAAATCGAAGTTACTCGTCATGGTCGTGTACGTCGTGCTAAATTGTACTACTTACGCGCATTACGCGGTAAAGCAGCTCGTATCAAAGAAGTTCAACGTTAATTTCAACTTGATCGAAGTTGTTGAAAAGATCGAATTTGCTAATGCAAATTCGATCTTTTTGTATTTTCGGGTAGAGTGGTCATTGCTATTTTTTGATTTCTTAATTGAATTAAGGGCTTAATTTTGTCATCCGTGTTAAAATTAAGCCAATCAGAAATGAAAGAAGGAATAAATATGAGCGCAGGAATTATTATATTGATCGTTGTTGTCGTCTTAGTTATTATTATCGCCACTTTATATAATGGCTTAGTCAAGGCCCGTAATTTAACCGATGAGGCAGAAAGCCAAATTGGTGTCCAATTGAAGCGTAGAGCCGACTTGATCCCTAACCTGGTCAATACGGTTAAAGGCTATGCAAAGCACGAGCATGATACCCTTATGGACGCTATTCAGGCACGTGGTGTTGCTAATGGACAATCTCAAGCTGATCCACTGGCAGATTTGGAGAAGCAGGCTGATGTGATGGGTGATACAAGCAAGTCAATTGCAACTCGTGCCCAAGCGGATAGTCAGGCAACTCAAGTGTTGGGTCATTTATTTGCTGTTTCTGAAAACTATCCTAATTTGAAAGCAGCTCAGAATTTCAGTCAATTACAAGAAGAATTAACGAGTACTGAAAATCGTGTTGCTGCCTCACGGACGAATTACAATCGGACCATTCGGGATTATAATAACAAGGTCGAAGTTTTCCCAACGAATATTTTCGCGGGCATGTTCCACTTTACTAAGAAAGAACAATTGCCAGTTGAAGAAGCAACGAAAACTGCACCCGAAGTTAAGTTTTAATGTATTCAAATCAACGTCGCTGCAGAAGGTGAGTTATGAAGTATGAATAAACGTTTAGATACACTGGAAGCACAAGTTCAATCGAACAAGAAACGGTCGGTTTTTGCCATTGCGGCTTTTATTGCCTTGATCAACGTCATCTTCGTGGTTTTGGTGTTAGTCTTTTATCGGCCGGATACGAATTCTGCACAGTCTGCTAACCAACCATGGTTCTGGTTATTAGTTCTCGAAGGCATTCTTGTCGTTTACGTGGCGTTCCAATATTGGCGTAACGGTCGCAACTTATTAAGTATGAATAAGGGACAAGAAATATCAGAAGACACCACGGATCCAGATCAGAAACGTGTTTATAATATCGTCACTGAGATGAGCTTAGCTGCAGGGCTGCCTATGCCTAAAGTTTATTTGGTTCCGGATCCTTCGCCCAATGCGTTTGCAACGGGAATGAGCCCAGAAAAAGCAAGTGTTGCGGTCACTCAGGGTTTGTTGAATATTATGGATCGTGAAGAACTTGAAGGCGTGATCGGTCACGAAATGAGTCATATTAAAAATTATGATATTCGTGTTACAACACTTTCGATTGCCTTGGTTGGTTTTATTACGATCTTGGGCTATGGTCTGTTACGAGTTGGTCAAACCATTATGTATAGTAGTGGTGGCCGCCGTTCGCGTGATGACAAGGATGAAAATTCGACGCAATTAATTGGGTTAGCCATGCTTCTGGTTGGTGGCTTAATTATTATTGTGGGAATTCCGTTGAGTTATCTTTTGCAAAAGTTTTTGTCTCGTAAGCGAGAGGCGTTGGCCGATGTCTCTGGTGCCGAACTAACTGGAAATCCAGTTGGTTTGATCAAAGCATTCAGAAAGTTGCAAAATCCGCAACCAGCCGCTAAAGTTTTGTCGCCAAACACGTCTCAGCTATGTTTAGTCGAACCGTTATTCGGCAAGAAGCAGTCACGTTCATGGTGGTCACGGATGATGGATGATCATCCACCGCTAGAGGAACGAATCAAGAATTTGCAATTAGTGATGGGTGAACAACCAGATAGTGATCTTGATTCTGGCAGTGAGTCATAAAAATCAAGTTGATCTAAATTAATTTATGAAAAAAAGCGGACCACCTTAACAAAAGTTATTTGTTGAGGTGGTTCGCTTTTTAATCGTTATCATATCAAATGTGTGAACGATAAAGACTGACAACTTTTCCGAGAATCGTAACATCTGGCAAGATGATCGGCGCCATTGTGTCGTTTTCTGGTTGTAAACGGATATGATCTTTTTCTTTAAAGAATCGTTTACAAGTGGCTTCGTCTTGATCGGTCATGGCAATGACGATGTCACCATTCTTGGCCTCTCGTTGTTGACGCACGATGACTTGATCGCCACTGAAAATACCAGCGTTGATCATACTTTCGCCACGAATGGTTAACATAAATAAATTATTGTCATCAATATCTAATTCTGGTGGTAAGGGGAAATAATCGGTTGCTTCTTCCACTGCGAGAATGGGTTCACCGGCAGTGACAACACCGAGTAGTGGAATTTGTTTTTTAGAAATTCCTAATTCTTTCAAACCTGCATCAGTGACTTCGATTGCCCGCGGCTTCGTGGGGTCTCGTTGAATGAGGCCCTTCTTTTCAAGTCGTGACAAGTGACCATGAACCGTCGATGTTGATGACAGATTAACTTCTGCACCAATTTCGCGGACGGTTGGTGGATAGCCACGATCAGTTGCAGTATCATATATGTATTGTAGAACTTCTAATTGTTTGCTGCTGATTGCTTTAGCCATGATAGACACCCCGATAATATGTTAATATAAACATAACATATCATTATTGGAAAATCAAACTTATGTTCGTATTTTAGTAAATATTAATGAACTAAAATTGTGAGGAGAAATTAAAATGTCAGAAATCGATCCTAAATTGATTGCGCGCATCAATGAATTGGCCGCAAAAGCTAAAAAAGGAGATTTGACTCCTGCGGAAGAGGAAGAGCGGGCGAGCTTGCGTAAAGCCTATTTGAAGGAATTCCGAGCTGGTTTTCGGACGCAGGTTGAAGACTTACGTGTTTTTAATTCTGAGGGTCAAGAAATCACGCCACGCAAGGTCCGCCGTGTTCAACATGAAAAAGGATTACGCGATGATGAGTAAATCTTTAAATTTCTCATCAACTTATTAATTGATAAGCTTGCATATTGATAGGTAAAATGTGTAAAATGGTTAGAGAATTCATTATTAAGGAGTTATGAGTAAATATGAGTGTAGGACTAGCAGTATTTTTAATTATTTTGGGTGTTATCGCAGGGGCAGTTGCCGGATTTTTCGGTGCTCGTGCTTATATGAAGAAGTATTTTCGGGACAATCCTCCCGTTAACGAAGACATGATGCGGACAATGATGGTTCAAATGGGCCAGAAACCGTCCGAAAAGAAATTACATCAGATGATGACTGCTATGAAAGCTCAGCAACAAAAGAGCGACAAGAAGTAGAACTCTGACCAGATTTTTTTTGCAGGTGTCTTGACGCCTGCTCTTTTTGTATACTGGCTTTTAAATTTAGTTCCAAGAATATGTTTTAAATCGGGTGTTTGACATCTAGACTCAATTTTTCGTGAGGTTTTTTATGGGAATATTTAAAAAATTAGGTTGGTTCTTCAAGCAAGAAAAGAAACGATATATCGCGGGTATTTTATTTTTGCTCGTTGCTGATATTGCTGGGTTAGTTCCACCGCGTGTCATTGGTATTTTGGCTGATTTAATGAACGATCGCAAGCTAAGTCTGAATCTTTTATTCACTTGGGTCGGCTTGTTATTGGGTGCAGCGATTGTCCAATATATTAGTCGTTACGGCTGGCGCAATATGATCTGGGGTGGCGCTGCCACACTCGAGCGAGAATTACGGAGTCGCTTATTTGGTCATTTCTTAAAAATGGACGAAACTTTTTTCCAACGTCATCGAACTGGTGATTTAATGGCTCATGCGACCAATGACTTGAACGCTATTCAAAATGTTGCTGGCTCTGGCATCTTAACCTTCTTCGATTCAATTCTAACTGGGGGCACGACGATCATTGCCATGATGATTTTTGTCGATTGGCGTTTGACGTTGGTTGCGTTGATTCCAATGCCACTCTTGGCCGTTTCTGCGCGTGTTCTGGGGAGCCGATTGCATCGTGCTTTCGGTGAATCGCAGGCTGCTTTTTCACGGTTAAATGATAAGACACAAGAATCAGTCAGTGGGATCAAAGTCATCAAGACGTTTGGTCAAGCTGATGAAGATATTGATGACTTCGAAAAAATTGTCGATCGCACCATTGATATCAATCGTAAAGTTTATCGCATTGATTCGTTGTTTGATCCGACCACTTCCTTGATCATCGGTCTGACGTACGCCATCACCATTATTTATGGTGGTTGGCTGGTGACGACTTCGACCATTACGTTAGGTCAGTTGATTTCGTTCGTCAGTTATATTGGCACGCTGGTTTGGCCAATGTTTGCCATTGGTCGTTTATTTAATGTAATTGAACGTGGGAATGCCAGTTATGATCGTGTTTACGAATTGTTAGGTGAGAAGAGCCTGATCAAAGAAAAGTCAAATGCAACCGATCATTTGATTGCAGGCGATATTAGTTATCACGTGGCAAGTTTTACTTATCCTGATGATGAAGAGACTTCTTTGAGACAGATCGACTTTGATCTTGGAGCAGGCAAAACGCTAGGCTTGGTTGGTCGTGTCGGTGCAGGTAAGACCACAATTTTGAAATTGTTGCTACGTGAGTTTGATAATTACGATGGCGAAATTAAAATTGGCGTTAAAAACGTTAAAGATTATACATTAGAGGGACTTCTTTCGTCGATTGGTTATGTGCCTCAGGATAATTTCTTGTTTTCGACGACCGTTCGCGACAATATTCGTTTTGCCTCGATGGATAAAGATCAGGATGAAGTTGAATCAGCGGCTAAGCAAAGTGCGATTCATGAAGACATTCAAGGATTCAGTCGTCAGTACGATACTTTAGTTGGTGAAAAGGGTGTCTCGTTATCTGGTGGTCAGAAACAACGGCTAGCCATTTCACGAGCACTGATCACTTTGCCTGAGATTTTAATCTTGGATGATGCCTTATCTGCGGTTGATGCCAAGACAGAAGCTGAGATCCTCACGAATCTGAAGGCAGACCGTCACCAAAAGACGACGATTATTTCTTCACATCGTTTGAGTGGGGTCATGAACGCCGATGAGATCTTAGTCATCGATGAAGGTCGTATCGTTGAACGTGGGACTCATGAACAATTATTAACGCTAAATGGTTGGTATGCCGAAATGTGGCGTCGTCAACAATTAGCAGCACAATTAGGCGTAGGAGGTGCTGAAGATGGCGCAGAATAATGATGCCAATAAGAAAGAAGAAGGTTATCAATCAGCTTGGTCACGTAGCATCCCGATGAAAGATCAGCTCGTGATCATCAAAAAAATGATGCGTTTCGCGTTACCTTTTAAAACCTTTTTCATTGTTGCTTTGATTTTTTCAGCACTGTTGGCAACTATTAATATTTTATTGCCCCGGTTATTACAATATTTCATGGATCATTATTTGAATCATGGCAATACCGCGTTCAATATTATTTTAGGTTTTGCCGCGTTATATTTCTTAGGAACCATACTGAAGGCGATCCTTCAATTTTTCAGCAACTTCTTGTATTCAATGGGTTCTGAAAAGGCATTGGAAGATGTTCGGCGGGCATTGTTCCGTAAGCTTCATAAATTAGGCATGCGGTATTTTGATTTGACACCTGCGGGTTCTATCGTGTCTCGAGTGACCAATGATACCATGTCCTTAATGGATTTCTTACAGGTGTTTGCGTCTGTCTTGACCGGCTTGTTCGCAGTCGTCACGGCATTCATTGCCATGTATACGACCAACTCGTTGTCGGCTTGGATCGTCCTTGCATTTCTACCGATTTTATTGGTGGCGATTTGGTACTATTCACATTACAGCTCCAAGGTTTATAGACACATGCGTGAAAAATTAAGTGAGTTAAACGTTAAGCTGAATGAATCGATCGAAGGTATTTCGATCATTCAAGAATTCCGTCAAGAACACCGGATCGGTCGTGAATTTGAACAGACTAACCAGGATTATTTGGACGCACGGAAGTCGATGATCCGCACCAATTCATTGTTGCTTTCATCGTTGATCAATTTACTGTATTCAATCGCGTTAGTCGCTGTTTTAACACATTTTGGATTGGCCGCTCAGAATCAATTTGTTCAAGCCGGTGTGATTTATGCGTTCACAACTTACATTTCAAATTTCTTCAATCCAATGTCAGATATGATGGATTCACTGTCGTCATTACAAGACGGGGTTGTTGCGGGTAGTCGGATTTTGCGGATCTTAGATGATCAAACCTATGCGCCTGCACAAAACGAAGGTGCACAGGGTGAAATCGCATCCGGTAAAATCGAATTCCGTCACGTTTCGTTTTCTTATGATGGCAAGAACAAAGTGCTCGATGATATTTCTTTCGTCGCCAAACCCGGTGAAACGATCGGGATCGTTGGTCACACGGGTTCTGGTAAAAGTTCGATCATCAACGTCATGATGCGTTTCTATGAATTCTATGAAGGCCAGATTTTGATCGATGATAAAGATATCAAAGATTATCCGATGGACGAAATTCGCCGCCGGATCGGATTAGTTTTGCAAGACTCATTCATGTTTTACGGGGATGTTTCTTCAAATATTCGCTTGTTTAACGATAAAATTACCGATGAACAGGTTCAGGCTGCAGCCAAGTTTGTTCAAGCGGATCGTTTTATTGAAAAACTTCCTGGCAAATATCATGCGCGCGTGATCGAGGGTGGCGCCAAGTTTTCGAGTGGTGAGCGTCAATTAATTTCGTTTGCGCGAACAGTGGTCACCAATCCTAAAATTTTAGTTCTGGATGAAGCCACGTCTAGCATTGATACTGAAACGGAATCGCTGATTCAAGAAGGACTGCAACGACTTCGTAAGGGGCGCACAACTATTGCGATTGCCCATCGATTGTCAACGATTCGCGATGCGGAACAAATTATTGTTCTGGATGCGGGACGCATTGTCGAACACGGAACTCATGATGAGTTGTTAGCTCAAAAAGGACATTACTACCAACTGTATGAATTACAACAAGGCAAGAATGTCACCACTGATTAATTAAAAAAGTGCCGCCTGATCTTGGATAAAATATCCTTAAGATCAGGCGGCACTTTAATTTTATTTGAATTTGTTTTCGGCTTTTTCGTCGTCTAATTTCTTTTGATCGGGTTGGTAAACAAAATTTGGATTGATCTGAGCATCAAGCTGTTTCCAAGCTGCTTCCATTTTCGTGTTAATTTCGGCTAAGCCAGCTTCATCGAGTCGTTGCTTGCGATCAATGTTGATGGGCGCACCGAGGCCAACGATGACTTGCTTTCGCTTGCAAAAATCTTTGAAACTCGTGGGCCCTTGATAAACAGCGGGAAGTAAAGGAACTTTGGCCATTTTAGCAATTAAGGCGGCACCACCCTTTAGTTCAGTTGAATAGCGCGTGCCAGAGGGAAACATGATCAAAGAAAGCTTGCCTTCTTTTAAAATTCGCACTGGAATTTTAACCGCAGAAGGACCTGGATTGAAGCGGTCAACCGGAAAGGCATGGGCGTGTCGCAAGATCCAGCCGAGGATTGGATTGTTGAAGAGTTCTTTTTTAGCCATGAATGAAAATTCGCGCGGACTGGCCGCTAACGCGAAGATGATCGGTTCCCACCAGGTTCTGTGTGGTGCCACTAAAATATAGGGGCCATCGATCAAATTTTCTGGATTTGTAATTTTAGCGCGGCCGTTTAAGATCCAAACAATAAAGCGAGCGACCGGACGAATAAATTTATAGAACATAGCTTCACCTAGTTTTTTTATTATAAAAAAAGTATATCAGAAAAAGGGACGTTTGGTATAATTATATTTAAAGCGCAGATGGGCAGACAAATTTGAACTGTTTGAATTTATCTGCTGTACTTAATCTTAACACGATACAGATTGTGGGGACAATTTCGATGGTAGAGCGGATCGATCAATTATATAATGGTGCTGTGAAAATTATCCAGAGCGATGAGGTATTTTCATTTTCATTGGATGCGGTGTTACTGGCCGATTTTACGCGCGTGGGGCCACATTATCAAGTTGTTGATCTGTGCGCAGGCAATGGGGCGGTCGGTTTATTTTTATCGCGGAAGACGCGTGGACCGATCACCTTGGTGGAAATTCAGCAGAAATTAGCAGACATGGCCCAGCGTTCGGTGGACTTAAACCAGTTGACCTCGCAAGTTAAAGTTGAAAACATCGATTTAAAAAACGCCCCGCAAACTTTAGGCGACGATTTCGCGGATGTGGTGACGTGTAATCCGCCATATTTTGTGGATCATGAAACTAGTATCAAGAATCCGAATCCATACTATGCCATTGCTAGACACGAAATCACGACGAACCTCGACGAAGTGCTCACTGTCAGTGCCAAGCTGCTTAAAACGAATGGTCATTTATACCTTGTTCATCGCCCCGAGCGGCTAGACGAAATCATTTTGGGCTTGCAGACCCATCGTTTTGCGCCTAAAAAAATGCGATTCGTCTATCCCAAAGCCGGTCGAGAAGCAAACATGGTGTTGATCGAAGCCATTAAAGACGGTCGGCCGAATGGCGTGCGGATCCTGCCACCGCTGATCGTTTATGAAGAAAACAACGAATACACGGCGTCTGTCAAAAAGATTTTGTTTGGTGAAGAAGAAAGGTGAATCATATTTATTATTGTTATGTTGTGAAGTGCGCCGACAATACTTTGTATACTGGGACTAGCAATGATGTTGCCAAGAGAATTGCCACCCATAATGCAAGCAAAGGCGCCAAATACACGCGCGCGCGATTACCTGTTACGCTAATCTATTCAGAAGAATTTGCCGATAAATCTAGTGCATTGCGTTTCGAATTGAAATTTAAAAAGAAAACACGTAGGCAAAAAGAAAATTATATTAGAGTTCACAAGAAATGATCCGCATTTTAACACCGTAACAAATTTTTTCGGCTTAATGAAACGAGATAGGCAGAGAGTTCAACTGATGCTTTTTAAACTCACCAGAATAGGCTTGCATTGACTTATCTTTTCCGTTATAATTATTAGCGGTGTAATCACCAAATTCACACACCTTGTGATCGTGCTCGTGTTGCCAGTTTTGCTGGTGCGAGTCCGAATTGATCGGGGTGGCGGAATAAAAACTAGGAGGAACTATTTTATGGCAGTATTATCAATGAAACAATTGCTTGAAGCCGGTGTTCATTTCGGTCACCAAACACGTCGCTGGAATCCAAAGATGAAGCCGTTTATTTTTACAGAACGTAACGGTATCTACATCATCGATTTACAGAAGACTGTTAAAATGGTCGACGACGCTTATAATTACGTTAAGGCTGTTGCCGAAGACGGTGGCGTATTCTTGTTTGTTGGTACTAAGAAGCAAGCACAAGATTCAATCGCTGAAGAAGCAACTCGTGCTGGTCAATTCTACGTTAACCATCGTTGGTTAGGCGGTACTTTGACTAACTGGAACACGATTCAAAGCCGTATCAAACGTTTAAAGAATATCAAAAAAATGGCAACTGATGGCACTTTCGATGTTCTCCCTAAGAAAGAAGTTTCACTGTTGCTTAAGGAACAAGGCAAGCTTGAGAAGTTCTTAGGCGGTATCGAAGATATGCCTCGCATCCCAGATGTGATGTTCATTGTTGACCCACGCAAAGAACGCATCGCCGTTAAAGAAGCACAAAAATTAAACATTCCTATCGTTGCTATGGTTGATACAAATACTGACCCTGATGACATCGATGTTATTATCCCTTCAAACGATGACGCTATTCGTGCCGTACGTTTGATCACTTCTAAGATGGCTGACGCTGTTATTGAAGGCCATCAAGGTGAAGATGACGCAGCTGCTGTTGAAGAACAACAACCAGTTGCATCAGAATCAGGCGACGAATCAATCGAAGAAATCGCTGAAAAAGTTGAGAAATCAACACCAGATGCTGAATAATTAACGAATGACAATGAGAGAGTTTGCCGCAAAACTTGGTTTTGTCACAAGCTCTTTCTTTGTCTGTAGGATGTAATCGTGTTCTGAAGCACTGTCTTTTCCGCTTAACTTGTAATCCGCCTGAATCTAAAAGCAGATTCACGTGGATTACAGGTTAATGCTCAAAGCCAACCGTGCTTCTGCACAACTTAATCGTGTTACGAAAGATTGAAATCAAGTGTCTAAGCAAGAATAGCTAGAAATCTTAAGGTCAAGATTTTAGCTATTCTCACTTAGCCATTGATTTCAGAACATCTTTCTGCACAACATAATCGTGTTCGAGCTGACTGTCTGCTATAGCTAAGTTCGATAAGCGATGGATTCAAAATACGAATCAATCGCTTATCGAGACTTAGCTTACGCAGCCAACCCGTCAGCTCTCACAACTTAATCGTGTTCGTAGCCATTGAAATTTCTGCTTAACTTGAGAGAACACTAAATCTAAAACCAGATTTAATGTTCTCTCAGAGTTAATGCTCAATTTCAACCCATGGCTACTCACAACTTAATCTAGGAGGTTTTACCCATGGCAAAAATTACTGCAGCTCAAGTTAAGGAATTACGTGAAAAGACTAGCGTCGGAATGATGGATGCTAAGAAAGCATTAGTCGCAGCTGACGGCGATATGGATAAAGCAGTTGATGTTTTACGCGAAAAAGGCATTGCTAAGGCAGCGAAGAAGAGTGATCGTGTTGCCGCTGAAGGTTTAGCACAAATCGCAATTAAAGGTAACGAAGCTGCTGTTGTCGAAGTTAACTCAGAGACGGATTTCGTTTCTTCAAATGACAAATTCACTTCTTTGGTTGATGAAATCGCTGAAACTGTTGCCGCCAACAAACCAGCTGACAACGAAGCTGTTCTCGCATTAAGTGTTGATGGTCAAACATTACAAGAAAAAATCACTTCATTAACTGCTGTTATTGGCGAAAAAATCAGCTTACGTCGTTTCCAAATTTTAACAAAGACGGACAGCCAAGTTTTTGGTGCCTATTTGCATAATGGTGGCGCTATTGCTGCGTTAGTTTTACTTGAGGGTGCTGATGAAGCAACTGCTCGTGACGTGGCTATGCATGTGGCTGCTATCAATCCTAAATATGTTTCTCGCGAAGAAGTTCCTTCAGACGTACTTGATCATGAGCGCGAAGTTTTAACTGAAGAAACTAAAAATGAAGGCAAGCCAGAAAAAATCGTGCCCCGTATCGTTGAAGGCCGTTTGAATAAGTTCTTGTCAGAAATTAGCTTGGCAGACCAAGAATTCGTTAAAGATCCAGACCAAACTGTTGGTCAATTTGTTGCCAGCAAGGGTGGCAAATTAATCAGCTTTATTCGTTTCGAAGTTGGCGAAGGTATTGAGAAGCAAGCCGATAACTTTGTTGAAGAAGTTATGAACCAAATCAAAGATTAATTAAGAAAGGGTCAGCAATGACCTTTTTTTTATGCACTGAAAATCAAACCTATGGTAGAATAGTACTTAGCAAATAACGGAGGAACGATTATGTCAAAAATCAAATATCATCGTGTCGTACTTAAACTTAGTGGAGAGGCTTTAGCTGGAGAGACTGCGTTTGGCATTCATCCGCCAGTGATCAAGGAAATTTCTGAACAGATCAAGCAAGTTCACGATTTAGGAGTTGAGATCGGCATCGTTGTTGGTGGTGGAAACATTTGGCGAGGCGAGACCGGCGAACAATTAGGCATGGATCGCGCACAAGCTGATTCCATGGGTATGTTGGCGACAATCATGAATGGTCTTGCTTTACAAGATGGTCTTGAACATTTAGGCGTCGAAGTTCGTGTTCAGACCTCAATTGAAATGCGGCAAGTTGCCGAACCCTATATTCGTCGTCGGGCCATTCACCATCTAGAAAAAGGGCGCGTCGTGATTTTTGCTGGTGGTACTGGTAATCCATACTTCTCAACCGATTCTGCTGCGGCGTTGCGTGCGGCCGAAATTGATGCAGATGTGATCTTGATGGCGAAGAATAATGTGGATGGTGTTTATAATGCCGATCCTAATAAAAATCCCAATGCGCAAAAATTCGATGAATTAACGCAGTTAGATATTATTAATAAAGGTTTGAAAGTGATGGATTCAACGGCTAGCAGTCTGTCGATGGATAATGATATTCCCTTCGTTGTTTTTAACATGCAAGAAGAAGGCAATATCGAACGGGTGGTCATGGGCGAAAAAATTGGAACAACAATAAGTGGAGGTAAAAAGCATGTCAAATAACGAAATTATTAATAAAGCAAAAGAAAACATGGTCAAGTCTGAAGACTCACTGAAACGTGATCTTTCAAATATTCGTGCAGGTCGTGCCAATGCAAGTCTGTTGAATCGCATTACGGTGAGCTATTACGGCGCGCCAACACCATTAAATCAATTGGCGGCTATCAATGTGCCCGAACCACGGGTCTTGATGATCAAACCTTACGATAAGGGTGCCCTCGGCGATATCGAAAAGGCCATCTTAGCATCTGATCTTGGCTTAAACCCAGCGAATGATGGTGACATCATCCGTTTGGTGATCCCACAATTAACGGGGGAACGTCGTCAAGAATTGGCTAAAGAAGTCGGTAAAGATGCGGAAAGTGCTAAAATTGCAGTCCGTAATGTTCGGCGTGACGCCTTGGAAGCCATTCGCAAGCAACAGAAGAATGCAGATATTTCAGAAGACGAAATGCATGATTTGGAAAATGAATTACAAAAAGTAACTGACCAAGCAATCAAAGACGTCGAAGAAATTGCGAAACTTAAAGAAGTCGAAATTACTGAAGGGTAATGCTTTCTATTATTAAATTGATGATTTTAACAATTAATTGAGAAGGAAGTTTTTTTAGTGGCGGATCCAGAACGTAAAATTCCCCAGCATATTGCGATTATTATGGATGGCAATGGGCGCTGGGCGAAGGCTCATCATCGTCCTCGTGCCTTCGGTCATAAGGCAGGCATGGATAATGTCAAGACCATCACGAAAGTTGCCAGCAATCTAGGCGTTAAAGTGTTGACGCTGTATGCTTTTTCCACCGAGAATTGGCGGCGGCCGACTGAAGAAGTTAATTATCTAATGCAACTGCCGATCGACTTTTTTAATACTTTTATACCCGAATTAATGGTTCAGAATGTGAAAGTTAACGTGATGGGTTTCTTAGATCAACTTCCTGAAAAAACGTTGGCGGTCACCAAGCAGGCGATGGCAGAGACCGCGAATAATACTGGTATGATCTTAAACTTTGCCTTGAATTATGGTGGTCGTGCTGAGATTACTGCAGGTGTGCAAGCAATTGCCCAAGAAGTGGCTGTGGGTAAAATCAAGCCAAATGAGATCGATGATCAGGTTGTACAATCGCATCTGATGACGGCCTCGCTAGGGGAACTCGCGGATCCTGACTTGTTGATTCGGACGAGCGGGGAGTTGCGTTTGTCGAATTTTTTGCTGTGGCAAATTGCGTACAGTGAGTTTTTCTTTACCGATGTGCATTGGCCCGATTTCTCTGAAGTCGAGTTAAATGCTGCCATTGATTCGTACAATCATCGTGTGCGTCGTTACGGTGGTTTAAAATAAGGATTTAGGAAGCTGAGGATTTAATATGAAACAACGTGTGATCACGGCAGTTGTTGCCTTGATAATATTTATTCCAATTATTTTATTGGGTGGCTACTGGATCGATGTCGCCGCAATTTGCTTGGCAATCGTTGGCTTGTCCGAAATGTTTATGATGCGCAAACGAATTATCGTTTCACCAGACTTTGTTATTTCCTGTTTAGGGATCACGACGTTAGTCTTGCCGGATGGTTTTTTCGCTAATTTACCGTCATATTTATCTCGATTCGACATTTTTGCGATCACGGTGGCCTTGCTGCTACTCGTCACAGTGACGACGAAGAATAAGACCAACATTGATGATATTGGTATCAACACTTTGGCGATGGTCTATATTGGCAATGGCTTTCATTCATTAGTTGCGGTGCGAGGCGCGCAAAACGGGCTCGAATTACTTGGCTATATTCTCGTCGTGATTTGGGCAACAGATATTGGTGCCTATTCATTCGGACGTAAAATCGGCAAACATAAATTGTGGCCTGCAATCAGTCCTAATAAAACTTGGGAAGGTAGTATTGCCGGAACATTATGTGCATTAGTTGGTGCTGCAATTTATCTTTACTTCTTCCCGGTTGGTTATACGCATACCGTTTGGATGATTTTGGCAACTTTGATTTTCTCAATTTTTGGTCAGTTAGGCGATTTAGTTGAGTCTGCCTATAAACGTTATTACGGCGTTAAAGATTCTGGGAAAATTTTACCAGGACATGGTGGTATTCTAGATCGGTTCGATAGTTTACTGTTTGTGCTACCAATGCTACATTGGTTTGCTTTAATTTAAGCGATAAGTTTGTTGAATGTGCACTGAATTCTAAGCGACTTTTTTGAAGCTGATAGGAGTAACCATTTGAAAACAGTCATTTCTTTTCTCATCATTTTTAGTATTCTGGTGGTCTTTCATGAGTATGGACATTTCATTGCCGCTCGGAAGTCTGGTATTCTTGTCCGCGAATTTGCGATTGGCTTCGGTCCTAAACTGGTCAGCTGGCGCAAAAATCATACAACGTTTACGATTCGTTGGCTGCCGATCGGTGGTTATGTGCGAATGGCCGGTGCCGGCGATGATGATTCGACGATCGAACCGGGGACCATGGGCACGCTACAACTTAATGATGCTGGCGTCGTTACCAAAATCGATATCAGTGAGCAAAATGCGACGCTGTCAGGAATTCCAATTCAGATCTCAGCCGCTGATTTAGTGGACACGTTGACGATCAAAGGTAATGAAAACGCGGACGTAGATCAACCTAGAACTTATCAAGTCGATCATGATGCCTTGATCATCGAGTCTGACGGCACAGAAGTTCAAATTGCACCGCGTGATGTGCAGTTTCAGTCTGTTTCGATCGGTAAACGGATCTTGACTAATTTTGCCGGTCCATTCAACAATTTCTTGCTGGCGATCGTTGGTTTTATTGTGGTCGCTTTTCTACAAGGCGGTGTGATCTCGACTCAAAATATCGTTGGTAGTGTCACTGACAATTCCGTCGCACAACAGGCGGGGCTCAACGCCAACGATCAGATCACCAAAGTCGATTCGGTGACCACAAAGGATTGGACGAGTTTAGTCACTCAGATCCAGAAGAAGCCCGATCAGGAAGTGACGTTGACAGTTAAACGCGCTGATAAAAATCTGAAGATCAAATTAACGCCAGATTCCGTGACACAGTCTGGTAAAAAATATGGTCAAATCGGGATCGTCAATCATGTCGACCGCAGTGTTGGTGGCAAAGTTAAATATGGCTTCACAACAACATGGAACACCGGCAAACAAATTTTGACCGTACTCGGTTCCTTTTTCACTGGCGGATTCAGTTTGAACAAGCTTTCTGGACCAGTAGGTATTTTTACGAGCACATCACAAGTGGTCAACGCTGGGTTCACCAATACAGTTTGGTTCTTGGCGATGCTGTCGATCAATCTTGGTTTGGTCAACTTAGTGCCGATTCCTGGACTCGATGGCGGGAAAATTTTATTGAATCTACTTGAAATCATTCGTCGTAAACCATTACCAGCTGAAAAAGAAGGTATCGTCACTTTGATCGGTGCCGGGTTAATTTTGCTACTATTTATTGCGGTAACTTGGAACGACATCGCTCGCTACTTTATTAAATAAGATCGTGTCTTTGGAGGAGTTATAAATGAAACAGTCTCGCATGTTTATCCCCACGTTAAAAGAAACACCGGCAGATGCTGACGCGCGTAGTCATCAATTAATGTTGCGCGCCGGTTATATTCGCCAAACGTCCGCTGGGGTCTATACTTATTTACCATTAGCAGTACGCGTCCTACAAAAAATCGAAGCAATCATGCGCCAGGAAATGGATGAAATTGGGGCAGTCGAATTATCGATGCCAGAAATTATTCCAGCTGATTTATGGCGTGAAAGTGGTCGCTATCCGACTTATGGTGAGAACTTATTTAAGTTTAAGGATCGTCATGATCGTGACTTTGTTCTCGGACCAACGCACGAAGAGACGATCACGGATTTGGTGCGTCATGAATTAAAGTCGTATAAAAAATTACCCGTGATCTTATATCAAATCAAAACCAAATTCCGCGATGAAGATCGTCCCCGTTATGGGTTGTTACGTGGCCGCGAGTTTATCATGAAAGATGGCTATTCTTTTACAGCTAATGAAGCACAGCTGGAGGATATTTTCCATGATATGGAAACGGCCTACCACCATATTTTTGATCGTTTGAATTTGAATTATCGGACAATTGTGGGCGATGCTGGTGCCATGGGTGGTAAAGATTCCCGTGAATTCTCTGCCATTGCCGATATTGGTGAAGATACGATTGCTTACACAGATAATAATGATTATGCGGCTAATTTGGAAATGGCCAAAAATGTGGACAATTATATCCAAATTCAAGAACAAATGTCTGAATTGAAAAAAATTGCCACACCCGATGTTGGTTCGATCGAATCAGTCACGAAGTTTTTAAAAGTTGAACCACAAAAACTGATCAAGAGTATTTTGTTTATTGCCGACGAACAACCTGTCTTAGTTCTTGTCCGTGGTGATTATGAAGTCAATGATGTGAAGTTGACTAACTTCTTGCATGCCGACTTTTTATCGTTAGCAACTGATGCACAAGTTCAAGAATTATTCGACGCGCCTGTTGGTTCGATTGGTCCAGTTGGTGCACCTGAGTCTGTACGGATCTTGGCGGATGAAACGGTAATGAAATTGATCAACGCTGTCACCGGTGCCAATGAAGAAGGGTTCCATTACTTAAACGTTAATCCAGAACGTGACTTTAAAGTTGCGCCTGAAGATATCAGCGATTTTCGCGTCGCGCGTGCTGGCGATTTAGCACCCGATGGCAAGAGCACGCTTCAATTTACGCGTGGAATCGAAATCGGCCATATTTTCAAGCTTGGCACACGTTATTCGAAAGATTTCGGTGCAAACTTCTTGGATGAAAATGGTCGCGAACAACCTTTGATCATGGGTAGCTATGGTATCGGCGTGTCTCGATTGTTGTCTGCTATTGTTGAACAACATTCTGATGACAATGGGATTATTTGGCCAACGACAATTGCACCATTTGATGTGCATATTGTGCCGATCAATTTGAAAAATGCGGATCAGGCGCGTCTCACTGCTGAAATCGAAGCCATCGTTGCTGAAAGTCAACTGACTTATCTGGTTGATGATCGCAATGAACGTGCAGGTGTTAAGTTTGCCGATTCCGATTTAATTGGCTTACCTGTTCGTGTTACAATTGGTAAAAAAGCAGCCGACGATATTGTCGAAGTTCAATTGCGTGCAACGGGTGAGAATTTGGAAGTCAAGAAAGAAGAGTTACTTAATGTCATCCAAATCTTGCTTTCAAAAACAGTTACCAACTGATCGTTTTTAACTCACACAATTTTATAAGCAAGCTTTAAAAAATCCGAATGAAGCTAGTAGAGCTCATTCGGATTTTCAAATTATCGTCTTTATTGATATTGCGGTGGAACGAGTAATAGGAGAGATATTTTGGCAGAAGAAAACTTAATGACCAAGTTATTGGCGCAGATCCAATGGCCGGAAGATTCGATGACAAATTTTGAAAACGCGCAGTTAACTCAACTAGTGGTACATGAAGTGTCGAAGCGTTGGACGTTTAAAATTCAGACTGCCAAACTTTTGCCGTTTGCAATCTATCAAGCTTTTATACAAAAGCTTGATCATGCATTCGAGGGTATTGCGCAAGTGGATCTGGAATTGACGACGTCCGATCCCACGTTTACTGAAAAGGACTTGCAAGATTATTGGCGATTTGTGGTGACACAAACGGGAATCAAGTCACCGATGATCACCGAAGTTTGTGCCAATCAAATGCCTGAATTCACCGATGGCATGACATTTCTGAACGTCGACAACGAGATCATCAAGAGCTTTATGGTCAAACAAGCCATGGGACCGATCGAAGAAGCCTATGCGCGTGTTGGTTTCCCGAAGTTAATGTTTCGGATCAATGTGGATGAATCTAAAACACAAGAAAAAATCAAAGATCTTAAATCGCAGCAAGCCAAACGAGACCAAGAATTTGCGGCAGTTGCGGCTAAGAAGCAAGCCGAAAAACAGCAGCAACAACAGGACACCACAATTCCTGACGGGCCAATTTCGATCGGTGGTCAGCTGAAGGCAAAAACAGATTTGATTACTTTAGATCAAATCGAACAAGAAGAGCGCAGCGTTTATGTACAGGGATATGTGTTTGACACCGAGGTCAAGACGTTCAACTCTGGACGTTCTTTACTGACGTTAAAAATTACCGATTACACCTCATCAATTATCATCAAACGTTTCTCACGAAAGAATGGGGAAGACACACCACTGTTCGAACAATTCCATAAAGGCATGTGGGTATATGCTCAGGGCAGTGTGCAAAATGACAGCTTCACTCATGAGCTGGTGTTAAATGCCAACGAAATCGTTGAATTCAAGCATCCTGAACCACAAGATTCCTATCGTGGGGAACAAAAACGTGTCGAATTACATTTGCATACGAATATGAGTCAAATGGACGCGACTAATTCGATCGGCGATTTTGCCAAACGCGCCAAAGCATGGGGCGAAACGGCATTGGCATTGACGGATCATGTTGGTGCGCAGTCATTTCCAGATGCGCATTCAGCTAGCCAGAAGTTTGGCTTAAAGCTGATTTACGGTGTCGAAATTAATTTAGTCGACGATGGTAATCAAGTCGCCTATAATTTGCGCGATGAAGTTGCGGATACGGCTGAGTACGTGATTTTTGACGTGGAGACCACGGGTTTGTCTGCCGTTTATGATACGATCATCGAACTGGGTGCAGTTAAGATGAAAGACGGCCAAGTGGAGGCAAGGTTTGATGAGTTCATCGATCCAGGCCATCCGTTGTCTGCAACGACAATTAATTTGACTAACATCACCGATGAAATGGTCCAGTCGGGCGGCACCGAAGCTGAAATTATCAATAAATTTATGGATTTTACCGGTGATGCCGCTATTGTTGGACACAACGTCACTTTTGATATTGGATTCTTGAATGCCGCTTTGCATCGGCTTGATCATCCGGCAGTACACAGTCCAGTCATTGATACCCTAGAAATGTCTCGTTTGCTTCATCCTGAGAATTCTAATCATAAGTTAGACTCATTAGCCAAGCGTTATAATATCTCGCTAGAACATCACCATAGAGCCGATGCGGACGCCGAAGCAACTGGTCTGTTATATTATGCGTTATTGAATGAATTTAGTGAAAAATTTGGGTCAGATAACATTTCCCAATTAAATGACCATATTGGTGGCGGGAATGCGTATCGTTTAGCACGTCCACATCACGCAATCTTGTTGGCACAAACTCAAGCTGGATTAAAAAATTTATTCAAAGTCATCTCTGGTTCCATGGTGGATTATTTTTATCGTGTTGCGCGGGTGCCTAGATCCTTACTCAATCAATATCGAGAAGGCATTTTAGTGGGATCGGCCTGTTCGTCTGGTGAAGTTTTCACCGCGATGATGCAGAAGGGTTATGAAGAAGCTCGCCAGAAGGCACAGTATTACGATTACTTGGAAGTGATGCCTAAGGCGATTTATCAGCCACTGATTCAACGCGAATTGGTCAATAATGATGCCGCCTTGGAAGATATTATCAAGAATATCATTAAACTGGGGCAGGATCTGCATAAGCCGGTGGTTGCGACTGGTGACGTTCATTATTTAGATCCGCATGATTCGATTTATCGAGAGATCCTGATTCGTGCGGATAAGGGTAATCCACTTAGCCGCCAAGTTTTACCGGATGCTCATTTCCGTTCGACTGGTGAGATGCTAGACGATTTTGCCTTCTTAGGCGAAGACGTTGCCAAAGAAATCGTCATCACGAATACGAATCAAATTGCCGATTCGATCGACGATGGCATTACGCCTGTCAAAGACAAGCTGTATACGCCGGAAATGCCTGGCGCCGAAGACGAAATTCGGTCGTTGGCCATGAACAAGGCCTATTCTTGGTATGGCAATCCATTGCCTAAGCTGGTTGATGAACGGTTGCAAAAAGAATTGAAGTCGATTATCGGTAATGGTTTCTCCGTCATTTACTTAATTGCCCAAAAGTTAGTTTTCAAGAGTAATAAAGATGGTTATTTGGTTGGTTCTCGTGGTTCTGTTGGGTCGAGTTTCGTTGCCACGATGACTGGGATCACCGAAGTCAATCCGCTACCGCCACATTATCGCTGTTCAAATTGTAAATATAGTGAATTCTTTACGAAGGGTGAATATGGTTCAGGTTTTGATTTACCGGATAAAAATTGTCCAAATTGTGGACAACCGCTGATCAAAGATGGCCATGATATTCCTTTCGAAACTTTCTTGGGTTTCAAAGGCGATAAAGTCCCCGATATTGATTTGAACTTCTCGGGTGATTATCAGCCGATCGGTCATAATTATACGAAGGTATTATTTGGCGAGAAAAATGTTTTTCGTGCCGGGACGATCGGTACTGTTGCGGATCGAACTGCTTATGGTTACGTGATGCATTACGAAGAAGTTAATGATAAACATTTGCGTGGGGCGGAAGTTGACCGCCTTGCTTCTGGTGCGACGGGGGTCAAGCGAACCACCGGTCAACATCCGGCTGGTATTATTGTTGTCCCTGACAATATGGATATTTACGATTTCACCCCGATCCAATATCCTGCCGATAAAACCGATTCTGCTTGGAAAACGACTCATTTTGATTTCCATTCGATCCACGATAATATTTTGAAGCTCGATATCTTAGGTCATGATGATCCGACCATGATCCGAATGCTTCAAGACCTTTCTGGTATTGATCCGGTGACGATCCCCACGGATGATCCTGGCGTCATGTCGCTGTTTTCTGGCACGGATGCCTTAGGGGTCACCCCAGAACAGATCCATTCTAAAATGGGAACTTTGGGTGTACCGGAATTTGGGACTTCCTTTGTGCGAGGCATGTTGGAGGAAACACATCCGAGCACATTTGCCGAACTCCTGCAGATTTCTGGATTATCTCACGGGACAGATGTTTGGTTGGGCAACGCCGAAGAATTGATCAATCAGGGCGTGGTTACGCTGAAAGACGTTATTGGTTGTCGTGATAATATCATGATGGATTTAATTCACTGGGGCGTCGATTCGCAAATGAGTTTCCAAGTCATGGAGAGCGTGCGTAAAGGCAAGGGCATCAAAGATGAGTGGCAAGAAGTTTTGCGCAGTAATGAGAATGTTCCTGACTGGTATATTGATTCTTGTTTGAAAATTAAGTATATGTTCCCTAAGGCGCATGCGACGGCTTACATTTTGATGGCGTTACGAATCGCATACTTCAAAGTTTATTTTCCAATTATTTATTACACAGCTTACTTCAGTGTGCGCGCCGACGATTTCGATTTAGTTGCCATGGCGCATGGTAAAGAAGCTGTTAAGGCAAGAATGCAGGCCTTGACCGAAGAAATTAATGAAAAAGGTAAGGGACGCGCGGTTAAACAAGCCAACTTACTGACCGTGATGGAATTGGCCAACGAATGTTTAGAGCGTGGTATCGAAATCAAGATGGTCGATATTGAAAAGTCAGATTCTGATGACTTCCAGATTTTAGACGACCACACGATTTTGGCGCCATTCAACGCGGTGCCGGGGTTAGGCGCCAACGTTGCTAAACAGATCGTGGCTGCCCGTGCTGAGAAACCCTTCTTATCGAAAGAAGATCTTGCCACACGGGGAAAGGTTTCAAAAACGATCATTGATTATATGACGGTTAATGGGGTGTTGGATGATCTTCCTGATGAAAATCAGTTGTCGTTGTTCTAAAATATAGACGTCGGTGGAAAACATTAGCCGGACGATTTCAGTTGGTAGGTATATTGTTGCATTGGTAGCTTAGTCACTAATTTCAACCCGTTGCTTTCCACACTCTAAACGTGCTATAATAGTCTCAAGAATTGGTTCGAGTGAGCAGAAATGCTCACTCTTTTTATTGGCCGATTTACTGAAGGGAGGTTTGGTTTTGAGTTCAGTCATAGAAACCGTTCGATCGTTGGTTATGCCGATTCTCAATTCTAACCATTTTCAACTAGTCGATTTGGAATATGTTAAAGAAGGTTCTAGCTGGTATTTACGCGTTTATATCGATAAGCCAGGTGGGATCAATATCGAAGAGTGTGCGTTAGTCAGCGATTTATTAAGCGAGCAACTAGATCAGGCTGATCCTGACCCAATTCCTCAGGCTTACTTCTTAGAAGTATCGTCACCCGGAGCAGAACGACCATTAAAGAACGAAACCGATTATCAAACTGCAATCGATGAGTACGTTCATTTTTCATTGTATGCAGCCATTAATAAGAAAAAAGCTTACGAAGGTTTTTTACGGCAAGTTACTGCAACTGAAGTGACGCTGGCTTATAAAGAAAAAGGTCGTCCTAAAGAAATTACAATTCCGCGTGACAATATTGCTAAAGCAAGATTAGCCATCGAATTCTAGGATTGAGAAGGGAACACGTATTATGAATGAAGAATTATTAGGAGCACTTGATGCGCTAGAAAAGGAAAAGGGCATCAAGAAAGAAGTCGTTATCGACGCCATCCAAGCGGCATTGGTTTCTGCGTACAAACGTAATTACAACCAAGCACAAAACGTTGATGTTGAATTCGACCAAAATTCTGGCAACATTCATGTCTATGCTGTCAAAAAAGTGGTCGAAGAAGTTGCGGATTCACGTTTAGAAATTAGCCTTAAAGATGCTTTAGAAAAGAATCGGGCTTATGAAATTGATGACGAATTCAAAGTTGAAGTGACACCAAGTAACTTTGGTCGCATTTCTGCTCAGACGGCTAAGCAAGTCATCATGCAACGACTTCGCGAAGCAGAACGTTCACAGATTTTTAACGAGTACACACAGTACGAGCACGAAATTATCCAGGGGACGGTTTTGCGCCGTGATAACAAGTTCATCTATGTTGACCTCGGTGATATTGAAGCCGTCATGAGTAAACAAGATCAGATTCCTAATGAAGAATATCAAACGCATGATCGTATCAAGGTTTTCGTGAGCAAAGTTGAAAACACGACTAAGGGACCACAAGTCTACGTTTCAAGAACGAATCCTGAGTTAGTCAAACGTTTATTCGAACAGGAAATTCCTGAAGTTTATGATGGCACTGTTGAGATCGTATCGATTGCCCGTGAAGCTGGTGATCGTTCTAAGGTTGCGGTTCGTTCGACGAATCCTAATGTCGATCCTGTCGGCACTTGTGTCGGTCCTAAAGGTCAACGTGTACAAGCCATTGTGAATGAATTAAATGGTGAGAACATGGACATCGTTAAGTGGGAAGAAGATCCATCTGACTACATTGCCAATGCATTGAATCCTGCGCAAGTGATCGCCGTTCAATTTGACGAAGCGCAACGTGAATGTATGGTCGTTGTGCCTGATTACCAATTGTCATTGGCAATCGGTAAACGCGGACAGAATGCACGTTTAGCAGCTAAGTTAACTGGATTCAAAATCGATATCAAACCTGAATCAGAAGTTGAATTTGTTGATGATGAGGGTAGCGATGTTGATACGGATGCGCCAGATGAAAGCACGGATACAACGCCTGATGAAGCACCAGAATCGACTGAAGCGCAACCTACTGATTCTGAAGAATAGTCTGTAAAATGGTGGGTGATAGTAATGAAAAAGAGAAAAGTTCCCATGCGTCGCGACGTTCTGACTGAGGCAATGTTACCTAAGAAAGAATTAGTGCGTATCGTTCGTGATCAAGAAGGTACTATCAGCATCGATCCGACGGGTAAGAAATCTGGTCGTGGTGCTTATGTTTCTTTAGATCCAGAAGCAGTTAAAGCAGCCAAACCCAAAAAAGTTTTAGACAAAGTTTTCAATCAAAAAATTGCGCCGGAGTTTTATGATGATCTGTTCGCTTATGTGGATCACCAAAAGGCTCGGCAAGAATTGTTTGGTCAACAGAAATGAAGTCACAACAACAAAAGAAAGATCCGCAAAAGATTTTACAGCTGTTGGGGTTAGCGCAACGAGCAAGGAGATTAACAACTGGTGAAGAGTTAGTTCTCAAAGCCATTAGCTCGCATCAAGTCAGTGTTGTTTTTCTTGCTAGTGACACTGGCGTCAACACGACGAAGCGGATCAGAGATAAGTCGAATTTTAATCATATTCCCGTGATTGAAATTTTCAACACCCAGCAATTAACTCAGGCAATTGGACAACCGCGCAAGGTCATTGGCGTTAACGACCCCGGTTTTGCCAAAGGTATGGTGAGTTTAATGAATTAAACAATTAAGGAGTGTGAAATATGGGAAAAAAGCGTGTTTATGAATTAGCAAAAGAATTAAATGTCGCTAGCAAAGACCTGATTACTAAGGCTAATGAGGCCGGCTACGATGTTAAAAACCATATGTCGACACTTGACGATGCGCAAGTTAGTCATTTAAGTCAATCATTTAAGCAAGGTGCACCAAAAACTACGAAAAAAGAAGTTGAGCAGAAAACGACGACTAATCAAAAACCAGAATCAAACCAATCTGCAGCAAAACCTGTTGCTAATAAGCCAGCACCAACGAAACAGCCTAGTCAGACGGCCAAACCCGCAACTGAAACGACTGCTAAAAAACCAGCAGAAAACACAGGGAATCAGCAACAGGGTGGCAAGACGAAGATCAAAGTGACTGCGATCAGACGTAACCGTCCCGCAGAATCGTCGACAACGAATACGCATAGTCCACGACCAACTCACGAAGGTCAGCAACGTGCGCAACATAGTTCTGCTAACAACAATGGAAATAATCGTCCTAATCACACGAATAATACTCATAGTAACAGTAGTAATAATAATCATAGCAATAACAGCAACAATAATAGCAACCAAGCACCACGCGGACAGCGACAAGGTGGCAATCAACCATCTTCACAAGCACGTCCAACACAAGGACAACGTGGAAATTCGAGCCAGTCACAAGGACAGCGTAATAATAATTTCCGCAACAACAATCAGCGTCCATCAGCACCAGCACCACGCTCTGGCAACGCTGGATTGCGTCACCTGGAACAATATAAAGAACAAGCTGCTCAAACACAAGTCGATATTCAACAACAACGTGATCATGACCGCAAACGCCGCCAAGAGAAACGTCGTCAAGAACAGAAACCTGTTGAGAAGAAGGTCGAGGCATCTTCAACGAAGCCAACATCTTCAACTCGCGCACCACAGCATAAACCAGCAGATTCACGTGTGAACACACCGACTTCTCGTGTTAATATGCCTAAGTCAACACCTACAACAAGACCACAAGATACGACCAAGAAGACGACTGAGTCTCATAAAGACGAACATCGTAAACGCAATTTTGGCCCAGATGCAACACCTTACCGTGCTGGTGCTTATAAGAAGAATAATAGTCGACGTAAGCAAAAAGGCCAACAACGTCACCAGATCAAGAAAGAAATGCCTAAACGTAAAGATCGGCCATTGCCAGAACTTCTCGTTTATTCAGAAGGCATGAATGCACAAGATCTTGGTAAATTATTGCACCGTGAACCAGCCGAGATCGTTAAGAAGTTATTCATGTTAGGCGTGATGGTCAACCAGAACCAGTCGTTAGATAATGACACGATCGAATTGATCGCGACTGATTATGGTATTGAATCACAACAAAAAGTCGAAGAAGACGTGTCAGATATTGATACAATTTTCAACGACGAGAATGCTAACAAAGATACTTTAGCTTCACGTCCGCCAGTTGTCACGATCATGGGACATGTCGATCATGGTAAGACTACTTTACTTGATCGTCTTCGTCACACGCACGTTACTGCTGGTGAAGCCGGTGGGATTACGCAGCATATTGGGGCTTACCAAGTTAAGCTCAATGACCGCGTGATCACCTTCTTAGATACGCCAGGACATGCGGCATTCACGAATATGCGTGCGCGTGGTGCTGACGTTACTGATATTATTGTCTTGGTTGTTGCCGCCGATGATGGTGTCATGCCACAGACAATTGAAGCTATCAATCATGCTAAGGCTGCCAACGCGCCAATTATTGTTGCAGTCAACAAGATCGATAAGCCAGGTGCTAATCCTAACCATGTCATGGAACAACTGACCGAATACGGTTTGATTCCTGAATCATGGGGTGGCGATACCATTTTCGTAGAAATTTCTGCAAAAATGGGAACGAACATCGACGAATTATTGGAAATGATTTTACTCGAAGCCGACGTTTTGGAACTTAAGGCTAACCCTGATCAAAAAGGTGTTGGTACCGTTCTGGAAGCACGTTTGGATAAGGGTAAGGGACCAGTGGCCTCATTACTTGTTCAACAAGGGACTTTACGTACCGGTGATCCAATCGTTGTTGGTAACACATTCGGACGTGTCCGTGTGATGACCAATGATCGTGGTCGACGTGTGAAAGAGGCCTTTCCATCCGAGCCAGTCGAAATTACTGGTTTGAATGATGTGCCTGATTCAGCCGATCACTTTGCGGCTTTCGAAGATGAAAAAACGGCTCGTGCTGCCGGTGAAGAACGTGCTAAACGTGCGCAATTGATCGAACGCAACAAGTCACATCGTGTCACTTTGGATAACCTCTTCGAAACAATGAAAGAGGGCGAGCTCAAGGAAGTCGACGTCATTATCAAGGCCGACGTTCAAGGTTCTGCCGAAGCATTGGCTGGGAGCTTGCAAAAGATCGAAGTTGAAGGCGTCCGCGTGAATATTATTCACCAGGCCGTTGGTGCGATCAATGAAAGTGATGTCACGTTGGCTTCTGCAAGTAACGCCATCATCATCGGATTTAACGTACGACCAACGCCTCAAGCTAAGTCACAAGCCGATTCCGACGATGTCGATATTCGTTTGCACAATGTCATTTATCGTGCCATTGATGAGATCGAATCTGCAATGAAGGGTATGTTGGAACCAACTTATGAAGAAAAAGTTATCGGCGATTTAACTGTTCGTGAACTTTACAAGGTTACGAAGTTAGGTACGATTGCCGGCTGTCTTGTTAATACCGGATCGATCCAACGTGATTCTGGCGTTCGCTTGATTCGCCAAGGCATCGTCATTTATGACGGTAAGCTTTCTTCACTGAAACGCTTTAAAGATGACGTTAAAGAAGTTCGTGCCGGTTTTGAATGTGGATTAATGATCGAGAACTATAATGACATTAAGGTTGACGATGAAATCGAAGCTTATGTCATGCAAGAAGTTCCGGTTCAATAGAATTGGAGGTATTGAGCGATGAAGCATCGTATAGGACGTGTTGAGCAGGAAGTTCAACGTGAAGTCAACGATATCCTCTTGAAAAGAGTGCGCGATCCTCGTGTAGAGGGCGTGACGATTACCGGAGTGGATATGTCTGGTGATTTGCAACATGCAAAAATTTTCTTCAGCATTTTATCTAATAAGGCTCACGACGTTGAGAAGGCGCAAGCCGGCTTAGATAAAGCGAGTGGGTTGATCCGTAAGGAATTAGCCGCTCGGATCAAAATTTATAAAATTCCAGCATTGGAATTTTTACAAGACGACTCCGTTCGTTATGGCGAGCACATTGACGAATTAATTCGGAAAATGAACGCGCAAGATTAAGTAGACCAAAAAAAGAATCATCATTTGTAAGCAAGTTGCTTATGAATGATGATTCTTTTTTGTAGCTTGTTAGATTTGATTGCGAATGACTGGAATCAACGGCTCATTGGGTTTGTGGCATTAGTTCTGCGAGTGGGAAGATGCGGTGCCTTTTGTAGCTGATTTCGCGATCGATGAAATTAAATATTTTATTTTCCTTGTTTTTGCAAACATATGTTCGTATAATGTTCATATGAGATGAAGTGCGAGGTGGATCTAATGGAGCGAAATGTAC
Organism: Lapidilactobacillus mulanensis; assembly: GCF_003946215.1. Taxonomy (GTDB): domain Bacteria; phylum Bacillota; class Bacilli; order Lactobacillales; family Lactobacillaceae; genus Lapidilactobacillus; species Lapidilactobacillus mulanensis. The sequence continues at coordinate 27,489 of NZ_RHOW01000003.1, read as the reverse complement.
CACGCGATCAGTGGCTATATGATGATCGCGGCATGATGAAGTGGATGGGGTGGATCTTAAGCGACCATTCTGCTTACATGGAAGCAGAAGCGAAGCGAGAGGCACCAACATTGCCTAAGACTGAAATGACTTCAATTGAAATTGATCGAGTTTTGCAGCAAGCTTGGAAAAAATCCGAGATTATTTCTGTCCAAAAAAATATTGAATTCGATCAGCGATTCGAACCAAACATAGAAGGTGCTTTAGTTGGAAACGAGTGCGGTTTAATTTATGTGCAAGGAAAAGATAATCATGCCCAAGAAATTGAAGTTGCTGAAATTCGCCATGTGGAAATTATCGATGCGGAGAAATGGTGGTTACAATGACACCACTCGATGATCTGAGCAAGTTGCCAGTTCACGATATCATGTGTATCGACTGCAAGTCTTTTTATGCTTCAACGGAAGCCATCCGTCGAGGTGAATTTCCCCTGGCTGCCAAAATTGCGGTGATGAGCAATGAAGAATCGAACGGCGGTTTGATTTTAGCGGCGAGTCCGAAAACGAAGAAGAAATATGGCGTGAAATTAGGAACACGCCGTTATGAAATCAAGGACGAGATGGATATTGAAATGGTCGAGCCGCGCATGGCCGATTATATCAAGCGCAACTATCAAATCAATCAAATTTATCGCGCTTATACGGATGATCAACATTGGTATCCTTATTCGGTCGACGAATCCTTTATCGATGTCACGCACTCTCATGCACTTTTCGGTACCAACGAAGAAATTGCCGCTAAAATTCAGCAGGAAGTTTTTGATCAGACGGGAATTATTACCACTGTTGGTATTGGTCAGAATCCGTTGTTGGCTAAGCTGGCCTTAGACAATGAAGCTAAATATGAAGAGCCATGGCGGGCTTACTGGACGTATGAACACGTGCCAGAAACAATTTGGGAAATTGGCAGTCTAACCGATTTCTGGTCGATCGGCGAACGGACAGCCAAGAAATTGAATGCACTGGGGATCAACAGTATCAACGAGCTGGCCCATTTCGATCGAAAGAAATTACATCAAAAGTTTGGTGTCTTGGGCGATGCGTTATATTTTAATGCGTGGGGGATCGACTACTCAGATTTGAAGCGCCGTTATGTCCCGTGTGAAGAAAATAAAGGCTATGGAAATAGTCAGATTTTGATGCGAGATTATAATAATTTAACGGAGATCGAAACGGTTTTGAGTGAAATTGCGGATCAAGTGGGAACCCGCTTGCGTGAACATCACGTTCAAGGTGAAGTGGTTGGTATTTCTGTTGGATTCGCCCAGCCAGATGACCAAGGCAAGGACGGTTTTAGTGCGCAGACTCATATTGATCCTACCGATCGAACGGATCAACTGACACAGGCTGTCCGTTATCTTTTCGAGAAGAAATGGCAGGGAAATACCCTGCGTAATCTGGGTGTGCGGGTGAACCGAATTAGTAAAATGAATACTTTACAAATGAATTTATTTGAAAGCAACGAAAAGTTTGAAGCTAAACGACAGTTGGATCAGACGATCGATCACATTCGCGACCGCTTTGGTTACAAGTCGTTGATCCATGCTTATTCGAAAACTGAAGGGGCGACCGCAATTAGTCGCTCAGGGCTTGTAGGAGGTCATCACGGATAATGATTGCAGAATCAAGGGAATTACTCGCCAATTATCAGAAACGCTTTACACGCGCATATAACTACCAATACTGGATAGTCGTCGTGAACAATCATTTCGAAGACTGCTACTCTTTTTTTATATACACCAAAAAAGTACATACCAAGTTAGTACGTAGCTACGAGCTGGTTAATTTTCCCAATCACGATGAGAAATTGTATCAACAAGTTCTTGCTGACTTTAAGGCTGCTTCGAACTTATCCATCGAGTTTCGCGATACGCGACATTTAGTTCATCCGGGTACGGACATTTTGCAGGATACGGTGCACGGACATGGGAGCAGTGTGGCGTATCGAGAAAAGGAAAAAAGAATTTAAAGCTATAAATCGGTGTTGGCATGTGTTTCAGAGATCAGTAGTTGAGTTTATAACTTAATCATCATGTCAAGACCTCGTTTAATTGAGGCCTTTTTTTATGCAAGCATTAGTATGTAAATTTCGTTCAATTACTTATTGTTACATAAAAAATAATTTTAATTTTTTAATTTTGGACTGTTCATTGAAATGAGTGTTTGATAGAATATGTGTAAGCGATTTATTTAGTGATTGCTTGAATAAAGTAGAGGAGGTCTTTTGATGCCAAAAGACTATCATTTAGGTCTTGATATCGGGACTGGGAGTATAGGTTTTGCAGCCACGGATGACAATAATAAACTCATCCGTGCAAAAGGAAAAAATATTTACGGGGTGCGCCTTTTTGACGAGGGGCAGCCTGCGAGCGAACGTCGGAGTTTTAGAACTACACGTCGACGTTTGAGTCGTCGCGGATGGCGACTTAAGTTGCTAAGAGAAATTTTTGAGCCTTACATTTATCCACAAGATCCGTCATTTTTTATGCGACAGAAATATTCAAGTTTATCAGCGAAGGATCCTAACCAGAAGAAAGACTTTACTGATTTACTTTTTTCAGATCGAACGGATGCGGACTTCTATCAGCAATATCCGACCATTTATCATTTGCGTGAGGCACTTATGACTGAACATCGTCAATTTGATTTGCGCGAAATTTACTTGGCCGTTCATCATATTGTTAAGTATCGCGGGCACTTCTTGGACGATACATTAACAAGCAAGTATAAATTTCAACAGCTTGAATTACGTGATAAATTTGAACAGTTGAATCAAAACTTTCAAGAATTACAGCCTGATCAACCATTTACGATTGATCTGAGTAGTACGGCAGAAATTGAGGCTGGATTAATTGATCAGGCCAAGTCGAAATCTGATCGACAAAAAGAATTGATGTCGAGCTTCTATTTAACGACGGAAGATAAAGATATTGAGAAACAAGAAAAAAGTGTTGCAGCAGAAATCCTAAAATTAATTCTTGGTAATAAAGCACAAATTAATGTCATTTTAGGCGAAGAAGTTGACCCTGAAGCAAAGAAAGATTGGAAGCTGACGTTCGATTCAGAAACGTTTGACACTGATTTTGTAGCGATTTCTACCTCATTGACAGAAGTGCAAATGGATATCATGACGATATTAGAGGAGATTTATTCCGCACTCACTTTGAAAGAGATCATTGGAAATAATAATAGCTTGTCTGGTGCTATGGTTGAAAAATATGATGATCATCATGAACATTTACAGTTGTTGAAGCAAGTAGCTCGTCAAACAACTGTGGACAAAGGTAAGGAACTCAGACTAGCTTATGATTACTATATTACTGGTAAGGGTAAAGATGGTAAAGCATTTGTGAAGGATGATTTCTATAAACTTGTTGAGAAGTCATTGGATGAATCTGCTGAATCACAACGAATTAAGCAATTGATCGATACTGGACATTTTATGCCTAAGCAAAGAACTAAAGAAAATGGGGCAATCCCACACCAGATTCATCAAAAAGAATTGGATTTGATCATAGAAAATCAAAAGGCTTATTATCCATGGCTGGCTGAATTAAATCCCAATGAAAAGCGTCGTCATGTTGCAAATTATAAATTGGATGAACTAGTCTCGTTCAGAGTGCCATATTATGTTGGCCCGATGATTACTGCCAAAGACCAGAAGAAAACTTCTGGTGCAGGTTTTGCATGGATGATCCGGCGTGAAGATGGGACAATTACGCCTTGGAATTTTGATGAGAAAGTTGATCGGATTGAAAGTGCTAATAAGTTTATTAAGCGAATGACGACAACGGATACCTATTTAATTGGTGAGGATGTCCTTCCTGCCTCTAGCCTGATTTATCAACGCTATAACGTTTTAAACGAACTTAATAACATTCGTATCAATGGACACAAAATTGAATTTGAATTAAAAGAAAAAATTTATCAAGATTTATTCATGAAAACCAAATCGATATCTGTTAAAAAGTTTAAAAATTATTTACTAGAGGAAGGCGAATTCAAAGGGTATCTCAAAGTTACCGGTTTTGCCGATGAAGATAAATTTAATAGTAACTTGGGAAGCTATATCGACTTTAAAAAGATCTTGGGTGATTTAGCTGATGATAATGATAAGCAAGCAGATATCGAGCAAATGATCGAGTGGTCGACAATCTTTGAAGACAAACAAATTTACGAAACTAAGTTGGAAGAGATTACTTGGCTCACGCCACAACAACGCGTAGCAATTGCTAACAAGCGTTATACGGGTTGGGGACGCCTCTCAAGAAAATTATTGACCGGTTTACGTAATCAAAACAACCAAAACATGATGGATCTGCTTTGGTCAACTGAGCAAAACTTCATGCAGATTCAGGCAGAGCCAGATTTTGCTGAACTAATTGCAAAAGAAAATCAGAATGTACTGAAAGAAAAAGACTCGCAAAAAGTAATCGACGAGCTATATACATCGCCACAAAACAAGAAAGCTATTCGTCAAATTTTGTTGGTTGTGGTCGATATTAAGAGAGCCATGCACGGTCAGGCACCAACAACCATTAATGTTGAATTTGCCAGAGGCGAAGATAAAAATCCGCGTCGAACAGTTAGTCGTCAACGCCAAATTGAAAATCTTTATCAGAAGGTTGCTAATGAAATTCTGATAAGTCCAAGTGTACGTGAAGAATTAAGTCAAATATCAGACGGTAAGAAATTCAACAGTGATCGATTATTCCTGTATTTCAGTCAGGGTGGTCGTGACATGTATACGAATGAAGCCATTGATATTGATAAACTTTCAAGTTATGATATTGATCATATTTTGCCACAAGCATTTATTAAAGATGATTCGCTAGATAATAGAGTTCTGGTTAGTCAGAAGATTAATCGTGAAAAATCTGACGCAGTTCCTCGTGATTTATTTGGCGCTAGAATGATGCCAATTTGGGAGAAAATGGCCGATAAAGGGCTGATTTCTAAGCGCAAATTAGCAAATCTTAAAACAGATCCAGATAGTATTGATGCCTTTAAAGCACAGGGATTTATTAATCGTCAATTGGTTGAAACACGACAGGTTATTAAATTGGCTGTTGGTATTCTAGCTGATCAGTTCGGTGATGAGACTAAAATTATTTCTGTTAAAGCAAATCTGACTCATCAATTACGTGAAACCTTTGATTGGGTCAAAAATCGTGATGTGAATGATTATCATCATGCTTTTGACGCTTATTTAACCGTCTTTGTAGGTAATTATCTGTTGCGCCGCTATCCAAAATTAGAATCCTATTTTGTCTATGGTAATTTTAAAAAGTTTACTGACAAAAATGCTAAATTCAGAAATTTTAATTTCTTGTATGATTTGAACTTGGATGAAATTATGGTCGACCGAGAAACTGGGGAAATTCTAAAAAAACGGCAAACTACCAGAGAATACATTAATGGCATATATGGCTACAAGAAAATTCTAGTTACTCATGAAGTCCACGAGAATCATGGGGCGTTATATAACATGACTGTTTATGGTCGCAAGGACAATGATAAGAGAAAGTTGATTCCAATCAAGAATAATATGCCGACGGATGTTTATGGTGGCTATTCTAGTCGAAAATTAGCGTACATGGCGATTGTGAAAACGACTAAGGAAAAGACAGTTAAGTATCTTACGGTAGGGATTCCAATTTCTGCTGCAACAAAAATAGACTCGTTCGCAGATGACAAGAAACATAAAGTTCAGATGTTGAATGATATTGTTCGAGATGAATTTGATGATAAGACACAAGTGGAAGTAATTGTTCCGAAAGTATTGTTTAGACAGTTAATTATTGATGATGGTTGTCTCTTTACATTGGGAAGTGACACTTATCGTTATAATGCACAGCAGTTAATTTTAAATGTGACTGATGTTAAAATTATCAACGCTAAGAGTAAAGATGTTGCAGCACAGGATGAAACTGAACGCGGTCAACAACTTATTCAAGTGTATGACGATATTTTGCTTCAGGTTCAGAAGTATTTTCCACTTTATGATATTAAGCAATTTAGAACTAAATTTATAAGTGGTCGCGAAAAGTTTATACAATTTCCGAATAACGATATTTGGAATAATAATAAAGTGACACAGTTAGGAAAAATAACAATTATTCAACGCATTCTTCAAGGATTGCACGCTAATGCAGCAGTTAGTGATTTAAAAAATATTGACATGGGAACACCACTCGGTAAAATACAGGTTCAAAACCGCGGTATCTCTCCAAACGCCGTTCTAATTTACCAATCTCCAACCGGTTTATTCGAACGTCGTGTAAAACTCAGTGATCTTGATCGTTAGAAATTAAGTCAAAAAAAGAGCTATTGGTCAAAAGCACCAATGGCTCTTTTACTACATATGTATGGCCTGATAGCAGACCCATGAGAAAACTCAAGGAAGAAACTCAGCCGAAGCTTTGTTTGATTTTAACTCAGAGTATCAAATCAATAAGGTTAAAACATATTAAGTGTGTCGAACTTAACAAGTTCATTTTACCACGGATATAAATAAAAGCAAGGAGTGATTTTTATGAGTTGGCGAACCGTTGTGGTAACACAACATGCAAAGATTTCATATTCTGGACATTGCTTGGTGGTACAAACACAAACGGATACCAATCAAATACCGGTGTCAGATATTCAGGTGTTACTGATTAGTACGACACGCGCCGTCATTTCGACAGCGGCCATTAGTGAATTAGCAAAGAATCAAGTGAAAATTATTTTTACCGATGGAAAAGGGGAGCCAATAACTGAAACGGTTGACTATTGTCCAAATAATCGAGATGTTCAGACACTTATGAAACAAATTGGCTGGTCAGAACAACGTAAGAATCAGTTATGGACAGCAGTTGTTAAACAAAAAATCGCGAATCAAATTGCTGTATTACAATCGCTAAATCAAGATGTTTCAGAACTACAATCAGAACTTGAACAAGTTGGCTGCAATGACAGTACAAACAGAGAAGCAGTAGTTGCCAAAAAGTATTTTCCAAAGTTATTCGATGATGAATTTAATCGACGCAATGCGGATGTGATCAATGCAGCGCTCAATTATGGCTATTCATTACTTTTATCAGCCATGAATCGAGAAATTGTTGTGGCGGGGTATTTAACCCAGTTAGGAATTCATCATCACAGTTCAGAGAATCAGTTTAATTTAGGTTCAGATTTGATGGAACCTTTTCGTCCATTTGTAGATATGTGGGTTAAACTACAAAAGTTTAACGAACTTACGCCGGATGTTAAGTATGGCTTGATAGATTTATTAAACTTAGAAATTATTTTCAACGGGCAACATATGATCATTCGCAATGCAATCACCAGGTATGTAAAGGCTTGTCTGAATTTTTTGAGTGAAGAAACAAATGAAATTCAAATCGAGGTGGCTGCAAGTGAGGTATCGTATCATGAGATTAATGGTCATGTTTGACCTGCCAGTTGACACAAGTATGGAAAGAAGAGCGTATCGACATTTTCGCAAGGCATTGCTGGATGAAGGCTTTTTAATGATTCAATACTCAATTTATGTACGTGTTTGCGTCGATATTAAAGGCGCCCATTTCTTAGAACAGTGGATCAGTGATTTCTCCCCAGAAGTGGGTACGATCCAATCAATTATTGTCACGGAAAAGCAGTACAGTGAAATGCATTTTCTCCTGGGAGAGTCTAGCCAAGATGTTAGAAATTCTTCAGAGAGGACAATCATTATATGAATTTAACGTATTATCCATTTAAGCCGTTTATTATCGAGAAAAATAAGGTGCAAGTGATTCAAACAAACAATCCTAAAGTTTACACCGATCTCGCTGGCGGGCTCCGGGAAATTAATGATGATATTCATTTGTCCACGGCCGATTATGATGCCGTTGAAATTAGTAAGGGAATTTTATGGGTTGGTGATGTTTTTCTGGGCTTTGACATAGATAAGGCATTTGCAGGTTTGATTCAGAAAAAAATTATCAATCAAATGAGCTCGGACAGCTTAAGTAAGTTGATTACAATAGATCAGCAACTAAGAGCAACTGTTCTAGACGAGATTTTTACGTATGATTTGCCGATAAAAATCAGTACTGACTTTTCATTGGCGAAAGTAATTAAATACTGTGATATTTCGTTTGAAAGCAGTGCTAAAACGCAACCATATGATATAATTGAGTTATTGTTGAAGACAGCTTCTGAACTACAAGAAACGAAAGTTATTGTCTTAACTAATGTGCGTAACTATCTCAGTGTCAGCCAATTTCAAGAATTGGTGAGTTTAGCGAACACACTTGATTTGTACACTTTATTAGTAGAATTCTCAGAAACGGAAAAACGTGATTATTATGCGAATTGCTGTTATTCCTACATTGATCAAGATTTTGTCGATTGGCGTGATGAATGAATCTGAGGGTATTATTATAAAACACTGGTTTTAGAAGAGTGTCAAATCAATAAGGTTAAGATCAGGCAACACCACTTTGTAGTACACCTTCACGTTTTAGAAGAGTGTCAAATCAATAAGGTTAAGATCTTGCGCCTGTGCTGGGAATTGCACCACCGTGTTTTAGAAGAGTGTCAAATCAATAAGGTTAAGATCCTGAAATGAACGGTAATGGCTTCTCTGATGGTTTTAGAAGAGTGTCAAATCAATAAGGTTAAGATCTGTCAACTTCATCTTTTCGTGGCATATACGGTTTTAGAAGAGTGTCAAATCAATAAGGTTAAGATCTGTGGCATCAGGCGATGTCTTTTTGTTCACGTTTTAGAAGAGTGTCAAATCAATAAGGTTAAGATCGTCACGGCTCATTATGACGTCATCATTATAGTTTTAGAAGAGTGTCAAATCAATAAGGTTAAGATCTTGAATCTACTATTTTTCATCAACAAGGTGGTTTTAGAAGAGTGTCAAATCAATAAGGTTAAGATCACATCATGGACGTGCTCGATAAGGCCGAAGGTTTTAGAAGAGTGTCAAATCAATAAGGTTAAGATCTGCTTGAATCTGTGTAATGTCGTCTGTTGGGTTTTAGAAGAGTGTCAAATCAATAAGGTTAAGATCTAACGATTCCGTGGAAGATGCTACTTACAAGTTTTAGAAGAGTGTCAAATCAATAAGGTTAAGATCCGTTCAAGTCTGTCATGTAGTTAGCCGTGTGTTTTAGAAGAGTGTCAAATCAATAAGGTTAAGATCGTCGGACGAGTTATTTCCATACCGCGTGGGGTTTTAGAAGAGTGTCAAATCAATAAGGTTAAGATCGAGCTATTCACTCGTTCGGTAAGTATATTGGTTTTAGAAGGGTGTCAAATCAATAAGGTTAAGATCTTTTGAATGATTTAAAGCGAACAACAGAGTGTTTTAGAAGAGTGTCAAATCAATAAGGTTAAGATCCTTTCTCAAGGTCTTTCATGTCGCCTTTCAGTTTTAGAAGAGTGTCAAATCAATAAGGTTAAGATCAACGATAATTGGAGAGTCGGTACCACAGGGGTTTTAGAAGAGTGTCAAATCAATAAGGTTAAGATCTTTTTGTTGACAAATAAGAACTAAGTTGTTGTTTTAGAAGAGTGTCAAATCAATAAGGTTAAGATCAATGAATATCAAGCCCAGTGTGAGATTGAGGTTTTAGAAGAGTGTCAAATCAATAAGGTTAAGATCGCGGCTGCTTTCTTTTAATGTTGCTGACAAGTTTTAGAAGAGTGTCAAATCAATAAGGTTAAGATCCAATGGCGATTAGAACGTACAAAGTAACTCGTTTTAGAAGAGTGTCAAATCAATAAGGTTAAGATCTTAAGAACCACATTAATGATCTGCCTAAACGTTTTAGAAGAGTGTCAAATCAATAAGGTTAAGATCAGGCGTGGAAATAGATAAGAAGACAGTGGCGTTTTAGAAGAGTGTCAAATCAATAAGGTTAAGATCCAACAGTTGTTGATGGCGTTCCCGCTTATGGTTTTAGAAGAGTGTCAAATCAATAAGGTTAAGATCTATTTCCTTGAAACGTTTGCCAGGTTGCACGTTTTAGAAGAGTGTCAAATCAATAAGGTTAAGATCATCAATGCAGATATAGAACACAAACGTCAAGTTTTAGAAGAGTGTCAAATCAATAAGGTTAAGATCTGTAATCAATAATCACGCCTCCTATGCGTAGTTTTAGAAGAGTGTCAAATCAATAAGGTTAAGATCCTCATCTCCCTTTCTATATTCGTTCTAGTGGTTTTAGAAGAGTGTCAAATCAATAAGGTTAAGATCTTGGATATCAACTTGTTTGCTATCTGCAAAGTTTTAGAAGAGTGTCAAATCAATAAGGTTAAGATCATTAATTCAGCTTGAGTAACCGCCGTATAGGTTTTAGAAGAGTGTCAAATCAATAAGGTTAAGATCGCGTCAAATACGGTACAACCGCCGGCGGTGGTTTTAGAAGAGTGTCAAATCAATAAGGTTAAGATCTGAAATTTTTAATCATTTTAGCGCGCCTCCGTTTTAGAAGAGTGTCAAATCAATAAGGTTAAGATCTCGTTGACGGCCCTCGCGGATTCTACGACGGTTTTAGAAGAGTGTCAAATCAATAAGGTTAAGATCCGCAATAATAAAATCTTGCACTGGACCCGGGTTTTAGAAGAGTGTCAAATCAATAAGGTTAAGATCGTTCTACCGGCGATATCACTGCTACATTGGGTTTTAGAAGAGTGTCAAATCAATAAGGTTAAGATCCCTAAGGATATCATCTATGTTCCCGAACGCGTTTTAGAAGAGTGTCAAATCAATAAGGTTAAGATCTTCAAAAATATGACTAACTTCTCTATCACTGTTTTAGAAGAGTGTCAAATCAATAAGGTTAAGATCAATAAGGTGATTCCCACGGTCGAACAGCAGGTTTTAGAAGAGTGTCAAATCAATAAGGTTAAGATCATGGTACAAAAATAACCAGAAAGAATTGCGGTTTTAGAAGAGTGTCAAATCAATAAGGTTAAGATCAGCCCTCAGTGGATAAGCTTCAAGCCGTAGGTTTTAGAAGAGTGTCAAATCAATAAGGTTAAGATCCTGAGCTAAGTCCGTGACACTGACACTAACGTTTTAGAAGAGTGTCAAATCAATAAGGTTAAGATCAGAACGATGAAGGAAAATACTGGGAATTTGGTTTTAGAAGAGTGTCAAATCAATAAGGTTAAGATCAAGGCAATGTGTCCAACTCATGGGAAGCAAGTTTTAGAAGAGTGTCAAATCAATAAGGTTAAGATCAACTTCAGTCACATAAACACGATTTCCTTGGTTTTAGAAGAGTGTCAAATCAATAAGGTTAAGATCCTTGACCGCCAGGCATTGGATAGAACCCAGGTTTTAGAAGAGTGTCAAATCAATAAGGTTAAGATCATGGATTGAAAGATATTATCAACGTTGACCGTTTTAGAAGAGTGTCAAATCAATAAGGTTAAGATCTTAATATAGTGTTTAATCACTCGTGTGCCAGTTTTAGAAGAGTGTCAAATCAATAAGGTTAAGATCATGCGGTTGTACATCTTAACCACAATGTCCGTTTTAGAAGAGTGTCAAATCAATAAGGTTAAGATCCGCCTAGTTCTGCCATCAGCTTGTCTAGTCGTTTTAGAAGAGTATCAAATCAATAAGGTTAAGATCGGTTAGGATTGCGCTTGATCATATCCTGTAGTTTTAGAAGAGTGTCAAATCAATAAGGTTAAGATCGAAGATGATTTTCAAACGATAAGCTCTAATGTTTTAGAAGAGTGTCAAATCAATAAGGTTAAGATCAAGCTGCACGCAACAAAAGAACAGTTGCAAGTTTTAGAAGAGTGTCAAATCAATAAGGTTAAGATCGTAATCCGGATAAACTAGTCAGCGATATTGGTTTTAGAAGAGTGTCAAATCAATAAGGTTAAGATCCACCATCAAGGCGCATTGAAACTGGCAAGTGTTTTAGAAGAGTGTCAAATCAATAAGGTTAAGATCTCAAATGGTTCCATCATGTCACCTCAATCCGTTTTAGAAGAGTGTCAAATCAATAAGGTTAAGATCACAGAAGTGGCAATATTGACAATACCATTCGTTTTAGAAGAGTGTCAAATCAATAAGGTTAAGATCACTGGGGCATTGCAGAGGGGCTTGTGTTTGAGTTTTAGAAGAGTGTCAAATCAATAAGGTTAAGATCGGAAAGCCGTAGAATTCGCAAAGGGGAGCAGTTTTAGAAGAGTGTCAAATCAATAAGGTTAAGATCAATTCATAGATGATTGAATATCGCCGATACGTTTTAGAAGAGTGTCAAATCAATAAGGTTAAGATCTTCATTTCAGCAATGGACGGGAACGTCTTTGTTTTAGAAGAGTGTCAAATCAATAAGGTTAAGATCGACAAGATGGGAATGCACGTGATCATCACTGTTTTAGAAGAGTGTCAAGTCAATTAGGCTAAGATCTAAGGCACGGTGGCCTACCGCTGAATGGTGGTTTTAGAAGAGTGTCAAGTCAAAAAAGTTAAGATCCAAGGCATGGTTCACTTCATCATGCTTTTTTTCATATTCATTTTTCGCTTTATGCTATACTAATCAAGACTGAAAAATTGGAGGAAACAAGCATGAATGGTGTGATTCCGTTATTTAAACCAAAGGGTGTGACGAGCGCGGGGTGTGTTTATTCGTTGCGTAAAATTTTGCATGAACGGCGAATTGGGCACACTGGAACACTTGATCCTGAGGTCGATGGGGTTTTACCGATTTGCGTGGGGCAGGCGACTAAATTGGTTAATCGTTTGTTGGCCGGCGGTAAAATTTATCAGGGGGAGATCACACTCGGTTACGCGACGACGACTGAAGATGCGACCGGCGACGAAATCGCACGGATTTTTATCGAGCAGGCGTCAACTGAAGCTGAGGTTGATCAAGCGTTGCTGGCCATGACTGGCGATATTCAGCAGGTGCCGCCGATGTTTTCCGCTGTCAAAATTAATGGCAAGCGTTTATACGAATATGCGCGGGCTGGTGAGACGATCGATCGCCCTAGTCGCGAGATTCACATTGATTATTTTAAACGGACGTCCGCAATTGATTATCAATCTACAACTGGCGAAGTGAAATTTACTTTCGAAGTTGGCTGTTCTAAAGGGACTTATGTGCGTACGTTGGCAACGGATCTGGGCAAGAAACTAGGCTATCCGTCAGTTATGTCAGATTTGCGCCGGCTTGAGAGTGGCCGAATTGAATTGGCACAGACGGTCACGCTGGAACAGGTTACGCAAGCAATGGCAGCTGGTCAATTATCAGAAGTTTTGCGTCCGATCGAGCAAGTGTTATCCGCTTTACCACAAGTTCAATTGACAGATGATCAATGGCAACATGTTAAAAACGGCGGTGCTCTTGAACTAACCGCCACGCAGCCTGAGGTGGCACTTGTTTATGATCAGAAAATCAAGGCGATTTATCAGGCAAAAGTGACGTCATTAGGCAATTACGTTGCCGAAACAATGTTATTAGGAAATGATTGAAAGAAGGATCCGTTTGTGCAAGTAATTCACTTAAAATATCCATTAGAATATGAAAAAATTAATACAGAAGCAAAAGTGATGGCGTTAGGATTTTTTGACGGGGTTCATTTGGGTCATCAGGCAGTCATCAAACAGGCGCTGGCGATCGGTAAGCAGCAAAATTTACCGGTGGCTGTGATGACGTTTGATAAGTATCCTGGAATTGTTTTTCAGAAAATCGACGCAGAAAACTTCGACTATTTAACGACATTGCCACGCAAGGAAACGTTGATGCGTGAGTTGGGTGCCGACTATTTATATATCGTCGATTTCACGTCGCAAGTTGGTCGGCTGAGTCCACAGAAATTTGTCGATGATTTTCTAGTCAAAGTGGGCACGAAGGTTGCAGTTGCTGGCTTCGATTATACTTACGGTAAGGCTGGCATCGCTAATATGGAAAAATTGCCGGAATACGCGGCCGATCGTTTCGAAGTTGTCACTGTTCCCGAACAAAAATTTGGGTCACAGAAGATCTCTTCGACGCAAATTCGCGCAGCCTTAGACAAGGGCGATGTTGATCAGGCGAACGCTTTTTTAGGGTATGTTTATCAAACGAGCGGTATTGTGGTGCATGGCGAGGCGCGCGGGCGCGAGTTGGGCTATCCGACCGCTAATATTATGACAACGGATGGCGAGCGCTTACCCGGAATCGGGATTTTTGCCACAGAAATCCTGGTTCAGGGTCATTGGTATCCATCGATGACGTCGATCGGTCGCAATGTGACTTTCGGCGACAAACGGCCGGTCACGGTTGAAGTCAATCTGTTTGATTTTCACCAAGATATTTACGGTGAAAATATTCAATTGCGGTGGAATCATTGGTTGCGCGGTGAGGTCAAGTTTGATGACGCTGCTGGTTTGATCACACAATTGGCGACCGACGAGAAAAATAGTCGAGCTTATTTTAAAAAATAGCAAACTTGATGTGAGTCAATTTCTTTCTGAAGATTCGGCGGTATGATGTAGTCAAATCAAAGAAGGAAGGAATCAATATGGCAGCAGAAATTGATAATCAAAATTTTATCGAGACAGAATTTCCTAAATTAAACTTTTTCACGACTCAAATTGTTAAGGTGCATGGCGCGCATCATCCAGAATTAGCAGAGGTGCGTGAATTATTCGTGGCAATGGTTGCAAAATTACAAAATAATCTGCAAGCGGATCTCACACCAGAATTTACACGGCTGCAAGTTGTCACCGACGATTATGAAGTGCCGGCGGACGCATGCGGTGCATATCAAGCCACTTATCAATTGCTTCATGAGTTTCAAACTTTAGAATTAGCTGAATAGCATTTTAAAAACCATCAAATTTAATTTGATGGTTTTTCTTTGTCCAAATCGTCAATTGTTGATCTTTTTTGCAAATGGAAATATAAATTTATCTGATCAATTTCGGCACGGTCATTTAACGATAATATTCATGGCTTTAATTGGTATATTAGTATTTAAAATAGAAATATACAAAATATTTTCGTTTGTAATTGTGCTTGACTTATTCCTTAAAGAAACATCAGCCTTTGCAATTATTCGTAAAGTATGTTTATCATTAATAGGTACGATTTTTCGAAAGGCGATGAGTGAATGGCACTATTAACGATGACCCACTTAAATAAAATATATGGCAACAACAAAGCCGTCGATGATTTCAATCTAGAGGTCGAAAAGGGCGAATTTATTTGTTTCATTGGGACTTCTGGTTCTGGTAAAACAACGACGATGCGAATGATCAACCGCATGTTACACCAAACTTCCGGTACAATTAAAATTAATGGGCAAGATATTGCCAAGATGGATCCTGTGAATTTACGACGTAAAATTGGTTATGTGATTCAAAATGTTGGCTTGATGCCCCACATGACGATTCGCGATAATATTACTTTAGTTCCTAAATTATTAAAATGGTCTGATGAAAAGCGCGCGCAAAAGGCAATTGAGATGATCAATTTAGCCGAATTGCCAGTTGAATATTTAGATCGTTATCCGGCAGAATTATCGGGTGGTCAACAACAACGGATCGGGGTTGTTCGCGCTTTGGCAGCAGATCAGGATATTATTTTAATGGATGAACCATTTGGTGCACTGGATCCGATCACCCGTGAATCTTTGCAAGATATGGTTAAGGATCTACAGGAACGGCTTGGTAAAACGTTTATTTTCGTGACTCATGATATGGACGAGGCCTTATCGTTGGCGACCCGGATCGTGATCATGTCGCATGGTAAACAAGTGCAGGTGGATACGCCAGATAATATTTTGCGCCATCCTGCTAATGATTTCGTCGAGAGTTTGATTGGTCAAGATCGTTTGATCCAAGCACGCCCAAGTATTACAACGGTTGGTCAGGTCGCTACGAAAGCCGTCTCTGCCCGTGAAAGTCAAACCTTACATGAAGCACTGGGCGAAATGCATACGAAACGTGTCGACACGCTATTAGTGACTGATGATGAAGGTGTGCTGCGAGGGTTTGTAGGTATTGAGCAGATCAACCAATATTTCCGATCCAATAAAGCAATCGGCGATATTATGGACACGAAGATTTTTTATGTGAAGGAAAATTCCGTGATTCGCGATACGGTTGAACGAATTTTGAAACGGGGATTTCGTAACGTACCGGTGATCGATGAAGATCATCATTTGGTCGGCATCGTGACCCGTGCAACCTTGGTCGATATGGTTTACGATGCGCTCTGGGGCGAGAGCGATAAGGCTGATGACCATGGCGATGCACAACAATCAGATGCCCCTCAGTCTGCAACTCCTGAACCAACGGTGACAACTGGGGAGGCAGGTGATCGTTCATGATTGCCTTTTTTCAAGAATATGGATCACAATTATTATTTAAAACTTGGCAACATCTTTATATCTCGATGATTGCTTTAGTCCTGGGCGCGATCGTGGCAATCCCACTCGGCGTCTTGTTAACACGTTACAAAAAAGCGGCCGGTTTCACGATCGGATTGGCGAATGTTTTGCAGACGGTTCCGGCGATGGCACTGTTGGCGATGATGATTCCAATTTTTGGTATCGGGACCTTACCGGCAGTCGTTGCGTTATTTATTTACTCCCTGTTACCAATTTTACGGAATACGTATTTGGGTATGGAAAATGTTGATCCGACTTTGCTTGATGCCGCTAAAGGGATGGGTATGAGCAATTTCCAGTCGATCACGCAAGTTGAGTTGCACTTGGCAGCCCCGATGATCATGGCGGGTGTGCGTTTATCGGCAACTTATGTGATTGCGTGGACAGCCTTAGCGTCTTATATCGGTGCCGGCGGTTTAGGCGATTTTATTTTCAATGGTCTGAATCTATACCGGTCCGATTTAATTCTCGGTGGATCGATCCCGGTGATTTTGTTGGCGTTAGCGGTCGATTTCTTACTTGGCCGTCTAGAAGCATTCTTAACACCGACAACGGCGCGTAAGGAGGTCGATCATGCGTAAACGTAGACTGATCAAACTTCCGCTATTTTTATTATTGATGACGTCGCTATTAGCAGGTTGCGGATTTCCTGGATTGAGTAGCAGTAGCAAAGATACTGTGAAAATTGCTGCGCAAAATACCACCGAGCAACAAATCATGGCGGCCGTTTTACAACAGATGATCGCTCATTATTCCGATTTAAAGACGACCGTCATTAGCAATCTGGGTTCGAGTACGGTGACGTTTCAAGCGCAAAAACGTGGCGATGCCGATTTATCAGCGATTCGCTATAACGGGACGGATTTCCAAACGGTGCTGAATCAATCTGGCGATACCGATCCTGAAAAAGTTGACCAGATGGTTCGCAGCGCGTTTAAGCAGAAATACCAGATGACTTATTTTCCGAGTTATGGTTTCGCGGATACCTATCAATTCATGGTGACGCAAGAATTTGCCAAGAAGTATCATTTGGAAACCGTCAGTGATCTGAAGAAGATTTCCGGCCAATTACGCGTCGGGATTGATCAAAGTTGGTTGAATCGCAAAGGCGATGGCTATGCTGATTTTCAAAAACGTTACGGCTTTAGTTTCGGCCACGTCTATCCGATGCAAATCGGTTTAGTATATGACGCGTTGGCGAATGGCAAAATGGATGCTGTGTTGGGTTATTCAACTGACGGACGGATCGGCAGTTATCATTTGAAACTGTTGAAAGACGATCTGAATTATTTCCCACCATACGCGGCGAGTGTCGTTGTCAATGACGCGGCTTTGAAAGAACATCCTGAACTGAGCAAGATCCTCAAACGTTTAGCTGGAAAAATTCCAGTTAAAACGATGTATGAATTAAATTATCAAGTCGATGATAATCTGAAAGAACCGGCGTTAGTTGCCAAACAATTTTTAGAAAAGCATAACTATTTCGAAAGGAGTGATGATTAATGCGTGGCATGAATTTACTGGAGCAATTGATCTATTATTTTTCCCACAATGGCATGTATGTTCTCGAACAATTTTATCGTCATTTTTTAATTTCGATTTACGGGGTGCTTTTCGCGGCAATCGTCGGAATTCCAGTGGGTATTTTGATTGCGCGGTATCGCAAGTTAAGCCCGTGGGTGATCGGCTTGGCCAACGTGATCCAAACAGTTCCATCGCTAGCCATGTTGTCGATCATTATGCTTGGGCTGGGTTTAGGCGTGAATACGGTGATCGTAACGGTGTTATTTTACGCATTGTTACCGATTATTAAAAATACCTATACAGGCATGGTCAATGTGAACGCAGACGTACTTGATGCAGGTAAAGGCATGGGCATGACGCGACTGCAAGTGTTGCGGTTGATCGAAATCCCACTGTCGCTTTCTGTGATCATGGCTGGTATTCGTAATGCATTGGTGCTCGCTATCGGGATCACCGCGATCGGTTCGTTTGTCGGCGCCGGTGGTCTGGGTGACATTATTATTCGCGGTACTAACGCAACTAATGGTGGTGCGATTATTTTAGCCGGCGCTTTGCCGACGGCTTTAATGGCGATCATTTCTGATTTGGCGCTAGGTTTTCTGGAAAAGCGATTTGATCCAAGTACCCGAACAACGCAATCGTAAAGGGTGACGTGTTTGACTTAACTAAAAATATCAATAAACTAACCGACCGTTAGCGCTAAGTTTAAACGGTCGGTTTTATTGACGCTTGGTTCACGCGAGTTTGGCCAGTAAAATATGCTACAATGAAGTTATTATTTTGAATGAATTAAGAAAATATAGCGGGCAGTTTTGCCGGCATAGTTAGTGAGAATGGTTAGCGATGGCAGAAACAAAAACAACTGAAAAAACAGGGCTTTATATCCATATTCCGTTTTGTGATCATCTTTGTTATTATTGCAACTTCAATAAAGTTTTTATTCAAGGCCAACCGGTTGATGATTATTTGGATGCGTTATTGAAGGAAATTAGATTGACACTGGCTAAATATCCGCGGACGGCAATCAGCACGATCTACATCGGTGGCGGCACGCCCACGGCATTATCGGCGGCGCAATTGGCCAAACTGTTAGGTGGGTTGCACCAGCTGATCGATATCACCGACCAGGAATTTACCGTCGAAGCCAATCCCAACGATTTGTTAGATGGCACCAAGCTACCGGTTTTACGTGAATATGGCGTGAATCGACTAAGTATTGGCGTGCAATCATTCAACGACACGGTTTTGAAAAAAATTGGCCGCACGCACTCGGCTGCTGAGGCAATCCAAGCCGTCGAGAATGCGCAAAAAATTGGTTTTGAAAATATTTCGATCGATTTGATTTATCGATTGCCTGGACAAGATCTGGCGGATTTCAACCGCAGTTTACAACAAGCCTTAGCATTGAATATTCCACACTATGCGACGTACTCGCTGATTCTGGAACAGAAGACGGTCTTCTATAATTTGATGCGCCGCGGGAAATTACAACTGCCATCACAAGACATGGATGCGGATATGTATCAGCTTGCTATGGATCAATTTGCGGCTCACGGTGTTGATCAGTATGAAATCAGCAATTTTGCTAAGTCTGGTTATCAGGCTGAACATAATTTAATTTATTGGCATAATCAGCATTACTTTGGGTTTGGTGCGGGCGCATCTGGGTATTTGGGCGACACGCGTTATCAGAATTTCGGCCCGATCCAACAGTATCTAAAACCACTTACAAGTGATCAACGTCCGGTTCTCATGTCGGAAACAATTACACCTGATCAGCAAATTGAAGAACAACTTTTTCTGGGCTTGCGTTTAAATGCGGGTGTGAACAAGGCAGAATTTAAGAATCGCTTCGGTAAAGATTTATTGGTGGTTTATCCGCAAGTCATTCCGAAGTTGATCCAACAAGGATTGCTGAAGGAGACACCGACAGCTTATGTGTTGACCGACCGCGGCCGCTTCGTGGGTAACGATGTTTTTGCAGATTTTATGTTGGTTTGATCGACATATTTGTCACGAGTAATGTGCTTTGGTACCACTACTTTCAAATTTAGAATAGACTTAATTAGAAAAAAATCCAGCATAGATGATCATTGCGGCCTGAGTCGTGATGGGTCCGTGGGGATTTTTTTTAATTCACTTGAATTAAGATCAGCGTTTAGGCTACACTCTGAGGAGAAACTGTATTCGGGAGGAATTGCATTCATGGCATTAACAACACGGGTGGTTCATTTAATGGGTACTAAAATCAGCTTGCAGATCGATCATCCAGATCCAGAGCCACTGTTAGATGAGCTGGTCAGCCGCTTGGAAGACTACGAACATCGTTTCAGCGCCAATGATCCGACCTCTGAATTAATGACAATCACCAAGCAAGCCGGCATCGCACCTGTTAAAGTTGATCCAGAACTTTATTCGTTGATCCGCATTGGTTATGACAACAGTATCATACAAGCAAGTAATCTTAATATTGCTATCGGGCCACTCGTGCAAACTTGGCGAATTGGTTTTAAAGATGTGAAATTACCGACACCTCAGGAAATTACCGAAGCCCTAGCACTGACTAATCCATATCAGATCGAACTCAATGACCAAGAACACACTGTCTATTTAGCACAACCGAAGATGACGATCGATCTCGGTTCACTTGCTAAAGGTTATTTTGCTGATTTATTGGCCGATTATTTGCGAAACGTTGACGTTCGATCTGCCTTGCTCGATTTAGGTGGCAATGTTTATGCACTGGGGCCAATGCATGATCATGAGGATGGGTTGTGGCGGATCGGCATTCAGGACCCGACGTTACCTAGAGGCAATTATAAAAAAGTCGTTCGCATTCAAAACCAGTCCGTGGTTACCTCGGGTATTTATGAACGCAGCTTAATTGTCAATGGACAAAAATATCACCATATTTTAGACACGGATACAGGCTATCCGGTAAAGACAAATGTAACTAGCTTGACGATCATTTCAGATAAATCACTAGACGGTGAATTGTGGACGACTAGATTATTTGGGCAACCCGTTGAAAAAATTATCTCGACGGTCGATCAGCTAACAAATATCGAAGCAATTGTGATTACGAATCAAGGTGAAGTTTGGTCCTCGAGTGGGATCGAAGCGTAATCATCCCGAATTAAAGCTAGTTTGGTTTGGTTGAAATGAACTCTCGAAATGGACAATTTAAGATAGAGTGGTGGCGCAAATAACTTGAGGTTAGGCTAATAGCTTCGTGCTTTCTCCGACTAAGGTCTGAATTTTGCTTTTTTCACAGAAAAGCGAGTCGTTTCCTTGACTTTATTCCCTCTGATTGTTATATTTTATAGTGTTGTTAGCACTCATAGTAGTTAAGTGCTAAAAAAGAGGTGAGGGTTTATGCCGACGAAACGTCAGGCGTTAATTTTAACAGAGATCGTCCGGATTTATAACGAAACTGGTCAGCCAGTTGGTTCGAAAACTTTAATGAATCAATTGCCGATCCAAATTAGTTCTGCCACAATTCGTAATGAAATGGCGGCGCTTGAAGAAGATGGTTTGATTATGAAAAATCATACCTCTTCTGGTCGGCTGCCTTCAACGAGTGGTTATCGTTATTACCTAGATTATTTATTACAACCAAGCGTTGTCTCGCCCCAAGTATTTTCAACTATCTCGCAAGATTTTGATCGTGATTTTCATGAGATCGATGATATCGTGAAACAATCTGCCAATATTTTGTCGAATTTAACGAATTATACGTCGATTTCATTGGGACCGGAAACAATCAACGTTACTTTGACCGGCTTTCGGCTGATTCCATTGGGTGGTGATCTAGTGATCGCCATTCTGGCAACTAGTATGGGCTCAGTAGAAAGTCGCGTTTACCGGATCCCGGCAAGTATTAGTTCGGACGATCTTGAAAAAGCCGTTCGAATTATCAACGATCATTTGGTCGGGTTACCGATCGATCAGGTTAAACAGCAACTTGCCACCGAAATGCCCCAGTTGTTAACGAAGTATTTACATTCACCGGACGGCTTTTTGGACATGTTCGGAGATGTTTTACGACACGCAGCCGCGGAACACTTTTACATTGGTGGTCGTTCGAACTTGCTGAATTCTGTGCAACCCGATGATTTGAATCGGATCAAGTCGATTTATCAGTTATTAGATAAGGAATCAGTTTTCCCGTCGCTATTGGATTTGCGGCCTAATAATGATCATCAACAATCGACCGATAAACCGATTTCGGTCAAGTTGGGTGATGAATTCGATAATGCTTTACTGAACGATTATGGTTTGATTACGGCCAGATATCACGTGGCCGATCATGGCGAAGGGATCATTGCGATCCTGGGACCAACAAGCATGCCATATTCGCAGTTAATCGGTTTGATGCAGTTGTTTACAGATGAACTGGTCAAGAAAATATACGAGTATTACAATCATTTTCATGATGATAGTTAGATAAAGGGAGTGAAGGATAACTTGGCACATCGCACAAAAGAAAATGATTTTCCTTCAGAAAAGGATCCGAAGTTTGCTGAAAAAAAAGAGCAGGCAACGAAATCTGAAAAGGTAAAATCAACTAAAACAAAATCAACGGATTCAAAAAGCGATACTGAATCAACAGAAGCCAAAGTTGAAAAATTAACTGAGGCAGATTTGAAAGATCTGATCGATCAAGATCCAGATCAGGAAATAACGGATTTAGAGAAACAAGTGGCTGAATTACAGCAGAAGAACGCTGACCTTGAAGATCAGTATCTGCGTTCTCAAGCCGAAATTCAGAACATGCACACACGTCATCAACGTGAACGCGAAAACCTGCAAAAATATTCGGCTCAACAATTAGGAACGGCGATTTTGCCCGTTGCCGATAATCTTGAACGAGCTTTGAGTGTTAAGGCAGAAGATGAACAGGCTCAACAGTTGCATAAGGGTGTTGAGATGGTGCTGGAGCATTTGCAGCAGGCATTGACGGCTAATAATATTGAAGCACTTGGAGAAGTGGGCGAGAAATTTGACCCCACGAAGCATCAGGCAGTTCAGACCGCAGCAGCCGATAAAGATCATCCGGCTGACACGATTGTGCAAGTGTTACAAAAAGGTTATCAGCTTAAAGATCGTGTGATCCGACCAGCAATGGTCGTCGTTGCTAACTAAGCACCACAAAAAATGTTAATTAAGAGAGGTCAAAAATATGTCTAAAGTTATTGGTATTGATTTAGGAACCACAAACTCAGCTGTCGCCGTACTTGAAGGTGGCAAACCAAAAATTATTGAAAATCCAGAAGGTAATCGTACAACACCATCTGTTGTTGCTTTTAAAGATGGCGAAATTCAAGTTGGTGAAGTTGCCAAGCGTCAGGCCATCACAAACCCAGATACCGTTGCATCGATCAAGCGCCACATGGGCGAAGCTGGTTACAAAGTTTCAGTTGCTGGCAAAGATTACACCCCACAAGAAATTTCTGCAATGATCTTGCAATACATCAAGAAATTCTCAGAAGATTATCTTGGCGAAACTGTCACGGACGCCGTTATTACGGTTCCCGCATACTTCAATGATGCCCAACGTCAAGCAACAAAAGATGCTGGTAAAATTGCCGGCTTAAACGTTCAACGGATCATCAACGAACCAACAGCTAGTGCATTGGCTTATGGTTTGGACAAGGGTGACACAGACGAAAAAGTACTGGTTTATGACCTTGGTGGTGGTACTTTTGACGTTTCCGTTCTTGAATTAGGCGATGGTGTCTTCCAGGTACTTTCTACGAATGGGGATACTCATCTAGGTGGGGATGATTTTGACAACAAGATCATCGACTGGTTAGTTGCACAATTCAAAGATGCGAATGGCATTGATTTATCACAAGACAAGATGGCAATGCAACGTCTCAAGGATGCTGCTGAAAAGGCTAAGAAAGATTTGTCTGGCGTTTCTCAATCACAAATCAGCTTGCCATTTATTTCCGCAGGCGCAAATGGTCCTTTACACTTGGAAGAAACTTTAACTCGTGCAAAATTCGATCAATTGACACAAGACTTAGTTGAAAAGACTAAGGTTCCAGTGGACAATGCGTTACGCGATGCCGGCTTAAGCAATAGTGACATTGACAAAGTCATCTTAAATGGTGGTTCGACACGTATTCCTGCCGTTCAAGACGCTGTTAAGAGCTGGACAGGCAAAGACCCAGACCACTCGATCAATCCTGACGAAGCTGTTGCCATTGGTGCCGCTGTTCAAGGTGGTGTCATTACTGGTGATGTTAAGGATGTCGTTTTACTCGACGTGACACCTTTGTCATTAGGTATTGAAACAATGGGTGGTGTCTTCACTAAGTTGATCGATCGCAACACAACGATTCCAACATCGAAGTCACAAACCTTCTCAACTGCTGCAGATAACCAACCAGCCGTTGATATCCACGTCTTACAAGGTGAACGTCCAATGGCTGCCGATGACAAGACTTTGGGTCGTTTCCAATTAGCTGACATCCCAGCTGCACCTCGTGGCGTCCCACAGATCCAAGTCACTTTTGACATTGACAAAAACGGTATCGTGAATGTTTCTGCCAAAGATTTAGGCACACAGAAGGAACAAAAGATTACGATCAAGAGTTCTTCAGGTTTGTCTGACGAAGAAATTCAGAAGATGCAAAAAGAAGCCGAAGAAAACGCCGAAGAAGATAAGAAACGTAAAGAAGAAGTCGACTTGAAGAACGATGTTGACCAATTACTCTTCCAAACAGATAAGACGTTAGAAGAACTTAAGGGCAAGGTTTCTGATGAAGAAATCAAGAAGGCCGAAGATGCTAAAGAAGCTTTGAAGAAAGCTCAAGAAGCCAATGATACTGAAGATATGAAGAAGAAACGCGACGAATTGAACACGATCGTTCAAGATTTGACCGTTAAACTTTATCAACAAGCCCAAGAAGCACAAAAAGCTGAAGGCGACGCACAACCAAAAGACGATGGTAAGAAAGATGACGACACCGTTGATGGCGACTTCGAAGATCTCGACAAAGATAAAGACAAGAAATAAACAAGTCGGGAAATCGACGCTTTAGTGAGAGAGTAAGATAATTTAGACTGATTGCAAAATCGAATAAATTCAAAAAGGGTTGGCGATGAGAAAACTTGTCCCAACCACTTTTTGTTAGCGTGTGAGTAGCCATGGTTTGAAAGCGAGGATTAACTTTGCCTAACCCCAAAATCTTTTTTGGGGTTAGGCAAGTTAACCGGTAATTTCAGGTGTATGCGACACGTTTCGACCGCTATTTCAATTTTGCAATTAGGCGAGTTTATGCTATTCTTTTCTCAGAACATATTCGACGAATTAGTCGATAAGGAGGAACAACATGGCAGATAAGCAGGACTATTATGACGTTCTTGGCTTACAAAAAGATGCTTCTGAAGCGGATATCAAGAAGGCTTATCGACAGTTATCTAAGAAATACCATCCTGATATCAACAAAGCACCAGATGCCGAAGCAAAATTTAAAGAAGTTAATGAAGCTTATGAAACTTTGTCGGATCCACAAAAAAGATCAACCTATGATCAATATGGTCAAGCTGGTATGGATGGCTTCAACAATGGTGGTGGCAATCCATTTGGTGGCGGCTACGGCCAAGGCGGCGGTGGCGGTTTCGGCGACTTCGGCGATATCTTCAGTCAATTCTTTGGCGGTGGCGGCGGTGCAGCTAATCCTAGCGCACCTAAGCAAGGCGCCGACTTACAATATCGGATGGATTTAAAGTTTGAAGAAGCCATTTTTGGTAAAGAAACCGATATTTCTTATTCGCGGGATGCCGTGTGTGCGACCTGTGGCGGTAATGGTGCCAAGCCTGGAACGAGTCCGATCACTTGTACTAAGTGTCATGGTTCTGGCGTGATCGAAGTTGAACAACAAACACCACTTGGCCGGATGCGTTCTCGTGTTGCTTGTGATCGTTGCCAGGGTAAAGGCAAGATCGTTGAAGATCCATGCCCAACTTGTCATGGTACTGGTAAAGAGAAACAGACACACAAAGTGAAAGTTACCGTTCCAGCTGGCGTTGAAGATGGTCAGCAAATGCGTCTTGAAGGTCAGGGTGAAGCTGGTGAAAATGGTGGCCCTTATGGGGATCTCTATTTAGTTTTCCGTGTGGCACCAAGTAATAAATTCGAACGTGATGGCGCAGAAATCTTCCTGACCGTTCCGATCTCATTCCCACAAGCTGCTCTTGGTGACGAAATCAAAGTTGATACGGTTCATGGGCCGGTCAGCTTGAAAATTCCTGCCGGCACGCAATCGGAAACAAAATTCCGGTTACGCGGCAAGGGCGCACCTAGATTACGTAGCAAGACGAACGGCGATCAAACCGTCACAGTTAAGGTGACAACGCCTAAGCACTTGAATGAGAAACAACGTGAGGCGCTAACCGAGTTTGTCCGTGTGAGCGGCAACAAGATCGATCCGCAAAACAGTAGTTTATTCGGTCGCTTAAAAGAAAAATTCAATGGTTAATTATCTCAAAGTCGAGGCTAACTCGGCTTTTTGTATCTCATCAAATAGTTAAAGTTATTCGAAATTTCGTGCTGAACTGTCGACATTATTTTTGAATTTGGATATGCTTTAGGCAACGACTGGTGATTTGTTTTTGAAATAAAGGAGAATCCTAATTGAGGCATAAAGGAGCTTTATTCTTATTGATCGGATTGGGCGCATTGGCTTTAACGCTGACGAAGCAGCCTGAAACAGTCGATAAGATCGAGCAACAAGTAACAACGAGTCAAATTGGCAATAAGGTTGAACAATTTGCCACTGATTTTAAAATGCGCTTGAGCGATATGCTTGATCCTGATGCTGGTCAAGCAACAGACACCACTGATTTGGGTGCTAATTCAGCGTCTACAGTCACTGACAGCTCAAGTAGTGTAACTAGCTCTAGCCAGGTTGAAAGTGGTACTAGCAGCGAAAATACGCCGATTGAGTCAATCGTTCAAGATCGGACGCTTTCAACAAGTTATACGTATTCGTTTGCGGAAGGAACAACGGCCGCAGTGCAACATGTTTTTCTAGAGGCAATCGATAAATACAATGCGACTGGTATTGTTAAGTTGACCGCGGGGACGCTGGTTGATGACCAGAATCACGTTACCTTTTCGACGTACAATCAGACCACTAGTAATCAAACTGGAACTTTCGAGTTAGGCAAAGGTGGTCCGCAAATCATCGAGAAGTACAGTGTTTTCGAATCGCACACAACTAATCACGCGACCGCGACTTTAAATGTCGCGTATCCTTCGGCAGTTGCTGAATCGGTGGCGATCCACGAATTAGGACACGCGCTGGGGTTAGATCATAGTGATGACCGCACGTCGGTGATGTATCCGATCGATCAAGGCTTGACCAATTTATCTACGGCTGATGTAAACGGCCTGCGGGCAGTTTATCAGCAATAGCGTTTTGTTGTTCAAATAAAAAAATAAATCCACCGACTTGATGAATATATGGGTCTTTGTCAAATAGTGTTGGTGGAGATTTATGAGCGATATCTGAATTTACAGATATCGCTT